>DASSOA010000114.1:0-15957 GCA_035701115.1 Gammaproteobacteria bacterium | reverse complement strand
ACCGATACACCTCAAAGTCCACCCGGTAGGTCGCCGTCACCAGGTGCTCGCGTGTCTTATACTGCAGCGTCACACCCTTCACTTCCAGCAGCGGCCCCCCCTTCGCCTCCCCCGCCTTCGATCCCCCAAGCTCCGATATCGGTGCCATCTCCTCGCGCTCCGTACTGAGGTTTCACTTTCCCGCCGGCGCCACCGCGCATCCGGTGGTTCCGCGGCCGCGGCAATCACGATCATGGCACGGCCCCGGCTTATCTTCAGACGGGCATGCGCAAGCAGGTGTTTTGCCGATTCAGGCAGCCGGTCGACCGCCCTGTCACTGTCGGCGAAAAAGCAGGCCGAGTTCTTGTTGTGAGATAGACTATTAATACATCCTAGGATGTCCTATGTAAACAAACTTCGCCGCGGATTGTCAAGCGCCGAACAGGGTTTTTGCCGGCGTATTCGGGGAATCAGCCGTAGCGGGCGAGCTGCAGCGATTCAACGTCGATTTCGGGTGCGATGCCGGAAACAATGTCCGCCGTGATACGGCCCGATCCGCAGCTCATCGTCCATCCGAGCGTGCCGTGGCCGGTGTTGAGAAACAGATTGCGGTAGCGTGTGCGGCCGATCACCGGCGGGCCGTCCGGCGTCATCGGTCGCAACCCACACCACGGCTCCACACTGGACAGGTCTCCGCCGTGCGGATAAAGGTCGCGCAACACGTGCACCAGCGTCTGTTCACGCGATTTGCGCAGCCGCAGATCGTAGCCGCCGAGTTCCGCGGTGCCCGCCACCCGGATCCGTTCGCCGAGGCGGGTGATCGCCGTTTTGTGCGTCTCGTCCATCACCGTCGATTGCGGTGCCGCGTCCGGCTCGGCCACCGGCACCGTGATCGAATAGCCCTTGACCGGATACACCGGGATGCGAATGCCGATTTTCTGCAACAGCAGCGGCGAATAGCTGCCCAATGCAACGACCCAGGCGTCCGCGTGCAGCGGGCCATGGTCGGTATCGACGTGCACAACGCGATCGGTCCCGGCCACCAGTGAGCGAACCGTCACACCATAGCGAAACTGCACGCCGAGCTCGCGCGCCTTCTGTTCCAGCGCGCGCGTGAACTTGAAGCAGTCGCCGGTTTCGTCGTCGGGCAGGCGCAGTCCGCCGGCAATCTTGCCGGCGACCCGGGCCAGCGCGGGTTCGGCGTCAATGCACTGCTGCACGTCGAGCAGTTGATAAGGTACGCCGCAACGCTCCAGCACCGCCACGTCGCGCGCCGCGCCATCGAGCTGATGCCGCGAGCGGAACAACTGCAGCGTGCCGAGGCTGCGTTCGTCATAGCTGATGACGATCTCGTTGCGCAGTGCACGCAACAGATCGCGGCTGTAACCGGCCAGCGGCAGCATGCGTCCCTTGTTGATCGCATAACGCGCCGCGGTGCAGTTGCACAAAAGTTGCATCGTCCACCGCCACATCGCCGCATCCGCGCGCAGACGAACGACCAGTGGCGAGTGTCGCATCACCATCCATTTGAACAGTTTCAGCGGAAGGTCCGGCGCGGCCCACGGCGCGGCATAACCAGGAGAAATCTCGCCGGCGTTCGCGAAACTGGTTTCCATTGCGGAACCGGACTGGCGATCGATCACGGTCACCTCGTGGCCGGCCCGCGCCGAATAATAAGCCGTCGTGACGCCTATCACGCCGCTGCCGAGAATCGCGATTTTCATGCGCTGTGTGTCCTGCCGACGTCGCATCTTTACCGGAACGGTTCATTGCGCAGCCGGCGCGACGCCGGATTTCGCGGCAATGATTAACGGTATCCATTGTGTCCGATACCGATTTTTTGATGTATAAATTACATTGCAGTTTTTTTGTATTTCTGAAAAACTAGCTTTGAAATTTTATCTATAAAGACGTAGAAGTGGAGCAGTCCTTTCATATATGAAAACATCCTCATGCGACCTCGACCGCATCGACCGGCGGCTACTCAACCTGGTCCAGGAAAACAACCGGCTGTCGACGCAGGTGCTCGCCGACAGGCTCCGGTTGTCTCCTCCGACGTGCCTGCGCCGGCTGCGTGATCTGCACGCCAACAAAATTATTTGTGGAGACGTCGCGCTGGTTGATCCGTTTCAGCTCGGCTACGGGCTGACAGCCTTTCTCGACGTGTCGCTCGAAAATCAGTCGGAAGCGCGAATGGCCGAATTCGAAGCGCGAGTGAAACGCCGGCCGGAAGTGCTGCAGTGTTTCGTGGTATCGGGGGAGGCGGATTTTTTCATGATCGTGCACGTCGCCGACATGGAAGGCTATTACACGTTCGTGCGCGAAGCGATTTCAGGCGCCGGCAACGTTCGCAATTTCAAAAGCCGCTTTCCGATGAAGCGTGTCAAATACAATACCCGCATCGTATTTGACGAACAGGCGGACCGGATCAGCGTGAGGTGCGCGTAGCGCAGCGCTTCGTGTAGCGATCGCGCACCGGCTGCGGTCCGGGCAACTACCGGGATCCGGACCGGGTACGCCGCCGACCGTTGTTGCGTGCCGGGGAGAAGTGATCCGCCTGCGAAATCCGCGACCCGATCGGTAACGGTCCCACCACGCCCAGACGGAATTCGTAGGCTTCGGGCCGGATGAAGAATGTCGCATGTTCGAGTGGGCGTTCGTCGGCGCCGAACGAGATGCGTTCCATCACCAGCGTCTGCGTCCCGGCGCGGACCCCGAGCAATCTGCCGGTCGCCGCATCCGCCGGTTGCGCCCGTATCCGCACGTCAGCGCGGCCGATCTTCAATCCCATCAATTCTTCCAGCAACCAGTAGCTGGGATGCTCAGCCGCCTGGCGGCGTGATACCCGCGCCGGATCGACCACGAGATACAGATCCGCCAGTGCCATCGGCTGCCCGGACACGGAATACTTGCGCTGCAGTCGCATGAGGGTACGGACGTTACGGCCGAAATATCCGGCAAGCCGCGGTGGAACGGCAACTTCGGCAAACTTGACCAGATCGGTGTCGGGGTGCAGGCCCTGCGCCACCAGCGTATCGTAAAACCCCTTGATTCCCTGGAAGTGGTAAGTCACATGGGCGCCGGCGACAAACGTGCCCTTGCCCTGTTTCACCTCCAGCCGGTTCTGCTCGATCAGCATGCCGATCGCCTGGCGCACCGTGACGCGGCTGACTGCAAACTGCGCCATCAGTTCCGCTTCGGAACCGATCCGCTGTCCCGGCTTGTAGCGACGCGCATCGATGTCGCGGGCCAGCCGGTCGGCAATCTGCAGATACAGCGGCACCGTGCTGTCACGCGCGATCGCGGGACGCTTGCGTGGTGCTGAGGCGGAACGAGTTTTCATCGACTGCATTGTGCAACCGCCGGGAGCGGCGGCGACGCACTTATTATGGCGATTGTACAGAATCGGCACCATTGTATGGCGATTGCATCAGCTGCGCTATTGCAGTCACCACGTGGTGCAATCCGTTCTACGCCGTCATTGCCTGAAGCGCAGCGGCAAGATCCGCGATCAGGTCTTCCGGTTCCTCGAGCCCCACGTTAAGCCGCACCAGCCGCCCGCCATAATCTTTGCCCGGCCGGCCCAGCGACGGGTAGATTATCGCCAGACTGGTCACGCCGCCCCAGCTGAATCCGATCTTGAACAGTTTCAGACTGTCGACGAACTTCTCCACTTGCGACGCACTAAAGCGCGAGTCGAACAGAATCGAAAAAACGCTGGCGGAGCCGGTGAAATCGCGTTTCCAGTGCTCGTGTCCGGGACAGCTTGCCAGCGCCGGATGCAGGACGGTCTCGATGCCCGGCCGGTTCGCCAGCCAGCGCGCGACTTCGAGCGCCGAAGCTTCCAGCCGCTCGAGCCGAACGCCCAGCGTCTGCAGTCCACGCAGCGCCAGGCTGCAATCGTCGGGTGACACGGCCATCCCCAATTGCCGATGGATGGCGCCGATCGTTTCGTAGATTTTTTCATTGGCGGCCGACACCGTACCCAGCAACAGATCGCTGTGCCCGCCGACGTACTTCGTCAGCGCCTGCATGCTGACGTCAACGCCATGCGCAAATGCGTCGAACAGCACGCCGGCGGCATAGGTGTTGTCGAGCGCGACCGGGATGCCGTGCGCATGTGCCGCGGCGACGATCGCCGGCACGTCCTGCACTTCCATCGTCACGGAACCCGGGCTCTCGCACCAGATCAGCGCAGTTTCGGGACGGATCAGCGCGTCGATGCCGGCACCGATCAGCGGATCGTACGGTCGCACGTCGATGCCGAGCGTTCGCAGCAGCCCTTCGGCCAGTTCGCGGTTCGGACCGTAGGCGCTGACCGGCACCAGCGCGTGACTGCCGGCGCAGCAGAATGAAAAGTAGATCAGCGCAATCGCGGCCTGTCCGCCGGGTACCACGAACGTGTGCCGCGCACCCTCGATCTGCGCGATCCGCGCCGCCAGTTCGAGAACGGTTGGCGTGCCGTACAGCCCGTAGGTATAGCCTTGCGCGCTCTGCCGCCAGTCGTCCGTAACGTCGGCCTGATGTTCAAACAGGACCGTGGAGCCGCGATACACCGGCGTCACCAGCGAACGGAATTCGCCGGGTACCGCCACGCCCGGATGGATCAGTTTCGAACGCCAGTGCATCGCGGCATCGTCAAACGTCAGGATTGAAACTCGAAGCCGCCGGCAGCACGCAGCGATTCCGAAGCCTTGCCGGTCAGCAGGTCCGCGAGACGGCGCGCCAGATCGGGTTGTGTGGTTCTGCCGCAGACGGCAACCGAATACACGGTCGCCAGTCCGAATTCGTCCGGCAACGGTCCGACCAGCGTGACGCCTTCAGTATATTTGATCTCGGTGATCTGGGTGCAGCCGATCGATGGCACGTCGCTGCTCTGTGCCAGACCGCGCATCGCCATCGCGCCGTTCGGATAAGGTTTCAGATGGGGCTCGACATCACCCCGGATGCCGAGCTTTTCCAGAATGCTGACGAAGTGGATGCCGGCGGTGGAGCGCACCGGATCCGGTATGTAGACACCCTTGACCGCAGCTTTCAGGCTCGCGGCCAGCGACGATGCATCGGACACCGCCGGCAGCGGTTGGCCGGCACGCACGGCAACTCCGGTACGGACACGCCCGAGCGGCGCGCCGGAGCCGGCAACCAGGTGCCCCTGTTGCGTCAACGCGTCGATGTGCGCGGCAGTGAGAATGAGCACATCGCACGGTTCGCCCGCCAGAAACTTCTCCCTCATTGCACCAACGGCACCGAAGTCGCCCTCAATGGCGGCACCCGTGTCGTCGCCGAATTGCGATTGCAGCGCCGTGACCAGCCCCTTCGCCGCACCCGCGCTCAGAATATTCAGTTTCATTGCGAATTATCTCCCTGTCCGATTGGGACGTTTAAATGACGATGTGCCCGGCCAAATCAACCGTTCATCCGGTTCAACAAGCTGTCGATCAAAAGAAAGCCGCCGCCGCAAATGATCAGGACCTCCATTGCCATCGTGTGAATGCGCACATTCGTACGTTTGACTATACACGACGCAAGCCAGGTACCCGGTACCGTACAGGCCCCCATCACAAGCGCAATGGCGAATAGTTTCAAAGTCAGCGCATCAAGTGTGCCGAACATGAAAATCTTCACGATATTGATGAGCACCGCGATCGCAGCGTCTGTCGCCAACAGTGCCGCACCTGCCAGCCCGGCTCCCAGCATCGTCGGCACCAGAATGATACCGGCTCCAACGACAACGCTGCTGAGAAAACCGTAGAGCCCTCCAATCCCCACCAGCACCGTCCTGTTCGGGCTGATCCGATGTTTCGCAAGGTAATGCCGGGGTATCATCGACCCGATCAGCACGATGCCGAGCAGCGCCTGGACGACTGATGGATCGAGGCGAACATACAACATCGAGCCCAGTACCGCGGCAACCGCCCCCGGGCCGGCAAGCAACGCGACGATCCGCGGGTTGAGCGCCGTTCGAAAAAACCATACGCGACTGAGATTCGTGATGCCCATCGCGACGGCGAGCACCGGCACGACCGCTTTCGCGCCGATGATCGGGGTGATGAACAAGGTAATGATCAACCCTCCCCCGAATCCGCTCATGCCGCTGAGCACCGCCGCGCCGAAACACGCCGCCATAATCATCAACAAAGTGGACGGATCGACGTGAATACCCCACAGCGTAAACTGCTGGATCACGGAAAGTATTCCATCCCGATGGTCCGCGGAGACGATCGGCGCCGCTGTTCCACGAATTGAACCGGCAGGATCGTCCTGCGAGGATTATCGATATACATTCGCTGCATTCATTGCGTCGGCGCGCAGCCGACGGGCTGCCATCCCGCAAGCCGCCGATCGGCTACGTTGCCCGGTTCACGTAGTGAAGCTGTCCGGTATGGCAAACGGAGATACGCCATTCAATCGGTTCGCCCCCCAGGCTGTACGCAATGCGTTCAACTTCGAGCACCGGCGTTCCGGTTGCCAATTCCAGCAGTTCCACTTCCTGTGGAGTCGCTTCCCGCGACCAGACACTTTCATCGACTCTGACGATGAGCAGGTTGTACGCCTGTTCGAGCGAAAGATAGATGGAATCCGGTTTCCGATCCGCGATGATCCGTTCCGCGCCGGGGCACAGTCCGGCCCCGAGAAATATGCTGTCCAACAGCACCGGATGGCCGTGATAGTGCCGCACTCTGACGATCTTCGCGACGCCGTCCCCGGCCCTTATGCGCAGTCCCGCGGCAACGCGCTTGTCGGCGCGTGCCCTGGTGCTGGAAATATAGGTGACTTTGCAATCCGCTATGCCCACTCCGGAATCGGAAATGAACCGGCTGAAACGGAATGGCTTGTAGTTCCCCTTGTGAGACGCGACGAACGTGCCGCATCCCGCCTGCCGCACAACCAGTCCGTCGATCGCCATTTCTTCGATCGCGCGGCGGACTGTCCCCTGACTCAACCCGTACTCTTGCGCCAATTTGAGCTCGCTCGGAAGGCATGCGCCGGGCCGCCAGTCCCCGGCCAGCACGCGACGAATCAGATGCTCCTTGACCTGCATGTAAAGCGGCCTGGCAGCGGGCTTCGCCCCGACTTTGCGACGCGCCGATACCGGTCCGGCGCCCCGTCTGACACCGGATCGCGCCGGGCGGCCGGCGTGGCCACCATCGTGGTTCGAAATGTCGGCGGGGCCGCCGGCCGGGCCGGAAAGACCTGACAGTCTCTTGCTCATTGAACGGTCATCATCGGCGGTTCCTGCGACTTCGGATGCGATTGCTCCGAAGCATCCGCACATTCATTGCCGAAACTCCGCGAGCCCCGAAAGATCCCGGTGACCGGCAAGGTTTTCGCAATATGCGAGCAGCCGTTCACCCAGCGTTTCGGACCACTGCCCATAAACCACGTTGCCGCGGAATTTGGCAACAATCTGTTCCCGGGTCAATGGCTCGTGCACGCCACCTCGCATGTGAGGCTGATCGAACGAGCATTCACTGCCATCCTTCATCGTCACCCGGATATGGCCGCTGTAATTTCGCGGGTATTCATTCTCCGGATCGACGACGTAGGAGATCTTGTGCGCCAGCGCCAGGACCTTCGGATCCGCCGCCCTGGCGTCAGTAAACTGGTTGAGTCCCGCGTCACCATCATAAAAACCGACCGCCATGCAGAACGGCATGCTGAACTTCGCGGCATAACCGGACGGCGGATGGTGCTTGGCGCGCAACGGCTCCCACAGCCGGTGCACCAGACCTTCCCCTGTCGGACAGACAATGCGTTCGATGTCCTCCGCTCGCACACCCTGATGCGCCAGCCGGATCATGCAATCGATATAGGGATGGATCATTGTGCCGCACGCATAAGGCTTGAATGCGATGCGTTGCATGTAAAACGTGTGTCCCCACTCCGTGGTGAGATGACTGTAATCCGGTGTCGCGGTCGGCGCGAACGCACGAAAGAAATTGTGCTCCCCCTCCAATACCGTCTTCGGCGCGAAAAATCCCTGCTGCGCGATCACCGCCGCGCGAAAACCCGATTGCGCTGCCCATCCCGGGTGCAGCCGCTTGGTCCAGGCGCCGTCAGTCAGAAACTCGATGATGCCGGACGCGAAGCTGCCGGCCACGCCTATCGCCATGGACAGCCTGTCGCGATCGAGCCCAAGCGTAGTGCCAGCACCAACCGCCGCGCCGAGCGCCCCGATCACGCCAACGGGATGGAAGCATGCCTTGTGCATCTTGCCCGCAGCAACGTGATTGAGACGGCAGACCGCCTCCATGCCGGCCACCATGCCGATCAGGACACGTTCACCGGACAGTCCGAACCGCTCGCCAGTTGCCAGCACGGCCGGGATCACCATCGCACCCACCCGGATCGGTGCGCCTTCAAGGGTATCGTCGAAATCCTCGCCGTGAGTGGCCGTGCCGTTGACCACGGCGGCGCCGGCGGCATCGAACGTCCGCGCATGACCGATCGCCGTGCAGTGGCCATCACTGTCCCACCCGGCAACCAGCTGCCGGACGTAACACCGGTTGCGAGCGGCAACACAGAGTCCCGCCATGTCGATCAGATCGGTCACGGCCACCTGCCGCACCAATTCCGGGAGGCTGGATAACGTCCAAGAGCTGAAGACTTCCGCCATTGATTCGGAAAGAGTCGGCCCGGCCGACGACGTTGTCTGCATGATTCCTGTTCCGAAACTACGTTTGTCTTTGCGATGCGTGAACAATCATCGCTGCCCGTCACACATCCGCCATCAACCCGAAAATGCCGCGCTTGCGCAAGCCTCGGCGCTGGGATTCCAGATCAAGCACCTGCCCGCTGTCCACATCGAGATTCACACGTGTGCCGAAAGTCCTCAGGAACCACGAGATCAGCCCCTGTTCCTTGGCCTGAAAGATGAGCTTGTTCAGGCCAAACTCCCCGACCAGATCCTGAATCAGGCGTTCATTGCGCTGTTCCATTCCCTCGTTGAGGCCTTCGGCCTGGACCAGCACTCGAAAAGCACCCGCCTCCAGACACGCATGAACTTCGGAAAACACCAGCTTGCTGCTGCCGGCCCAGTCCACGCCACCCTTGCGGCCGCACTCCGCAATCACCTGCAGTCCCGTGTCCCGGGCCAGCCCGATCAATGCCGTCTTTTCCACGATACCCATCGCGACCTGGGCATTGGACACCTCGACTCCCCAACCGCCCAAATCGCGTATCGCGGCAAAGTAATCCCGCACGACACCCTGCATGATTGCCAGCTCGGAGATCTCGCCGGCAAAAAATGCCGGAATCCCGTGCACCTGGTAAGCCTCGATTTTGGTCCGCATCACGCGCTCGTCCATCAGCCGAAACACACCCATCGCGAACTTCGCGATATCGATGTACGGTCCCGCCGTCACGAGCAGATCGTCGAGCGCGTGCGGACCGAGACCCCGGTCGGCCACGATCGTAAGGCCGCTGTCGCGCGGTCTGGCCTCGCGCGCGGGCACGCGGACCATCGCCATGCATTTGTTCTCCAGTCGGTCTGTGACTTCATTCGTCATGTCGGATTCTTTCTTGTCGAACATCGGCGGCATATTGTGTCGCATTACGTTGCCGGATCTGTGCTGATCGTACCGGTCACGGCAGATAAGCGCCTCCATTCACGTGCAACGTCTGCCCGGTGACAAAGCGGCCGTCCGGCCCGCACAGCATGCGGACGACGGCGGCAATCTCTTCCGGCGTGCCCCTGCGTCCCAGCAGCGGCTCGTGGACTTTGTGGTGCTTCGGCCGGGCGGGTGCGGTGGAGGTGTCGCGCTCGGTTTGCACCATGCCCGGCGACACCAGATTGACGGTCACGTTGTCGGAGGCAAGGTCGCACGCGAGCGCCTTGGTGAGCCCGATCAGGCCGGCCTTGGCAGTGACTACATGCACGCGGGATTGCGCGCCGGAACTGCCGGTCATGCCGCCAACGTTGACGATGGTGGCAGCATCGCTGGCAATCAGATAAGGCAGTGCCGTCCGGCAACACAGAAATGCCCCGTCCAGAATCACCGCGAGAATGTTGCGCCATTCTGCAAGACTGGTCGTCGCGAGAGCGCCTTCCTGACGCACGGCGGCATTGTTGACCAGAATGTCCAGCCGCCCGAAGTTCTCCACGGCGCAGCCGATCAGCCGTTGCACCGCCTGCTCGTCCGTAATATCCGCCAGGCAGCCGACGGCTTGACCGCCGGCCGCATGAATCTCGTTCACCACCGCGTCGACCTGTTCCGCGTGGCGCCGGGAATTGACGACCACCGCCGCGCCGTCTTGCGCCAGACGGCAGGCAATCGCGCGGCCGATGTTACGCGCACTGCCGGTAACAACCGCCACCCGGCCCGCCAATGGCCGTCGCTCCGCTGCTGCCTGCATCGATTTGATCTCCCTTATTGCCGGCACCATCAGCCCGGGCTCGAACGGACCCGCATGCCGGTTCGCACGCGTGCCCAGAGCTGCACGCAAAACGAGCCGCCGATGAAAAGCACCGACACCGCAAGAAATGCCGCTGAAATATGGTCGTGCAGAAATATCCCGTAGTCGCCGTCGGACAGGACCAATGATCTGCGAAAGTTCGATTCCACCATGGAGCCGAGCACGAGGCCGAGCACGGCCGGAAGAAACGGCATGTCGAGCACGCGCATGACGTAACCCGCGACGCCCGCCACGAGCACGATGCCGAGATCGAAAATACTGTTGTGAATCGAATAAACGCCCGACAGGATCAATGCAAAAATGAAAGCCATCAGATAGATCTTTGGCCGGTTGACCAGCCAGATGCACGCCGGAAGGATGAGCAAGCCGAGAATCACCAGCACAATCGGCGCGAGGAACATTCCGCCATACAGCCCGTTTATGACGTTGCCGGCCTCCTTGAACAGCTGCGGTCCCGGCGTCAGCCCCTGAATCAAAAATGCCCCGAGCAGAACGGCGCTCGAATTGGACCCCGGAATGCCAAAGCTCAGCAACGGAATCAGCGCACCATAGGCGTCCGCGGCATTGGAGGTCTCCGGCGCAGCAATCCCTTCCGGCGATCCGTGTCCGAACTCCTCCTTGTGATGGGACCAGCGTCTGGCTTCATTGTAGGCGATGAAGCTGGCCACGGCGCCACCGGCCCCGGGCATGATTCCCTCAAAGGTACCGATTGCCGCACCGATCATCTGCGGCCGAAACAGACGGCGGCGCAGTTGGCGCCCGGGAAATCGCAGCCGGACCTTTCCCTCGACCAGTCCCCAGTCCGCCTTGCTTGCTTGCACGAACATTTCGCTGACCGCGAACAGGCCCACCATCACGAGAATCGGCTCGATGCCCGATAGCAGATCGGGGGATCCAAAAGTAAAGCGGCCCACTCCGGAAACCGGATCGGACCCCACGGTGGCAACCATCATGCCGATCACGCCGGTAGCCAGCGCCTTGACAGGCGCGTCTCCGGAAACGGAGGCGATGACACTGAGACCCAGAACACCCAGCGCAAAATAGGACATCGGCGTGAACATCAGCGCGATCGTCGCCAGCGGCTTGGTCAGCACGGTCAGCATGATCACCCCCACGATGCTGCCGAGCGTGGCGGAATACAGCGATATGCCCAGTGCCTCTCCGGGACGTCCCAGGCACTTCATCGCATAGCCGTCTATGGTCGTCGCCGCTGCGGAATTGGTGCCTGGCGTATTAATGAGAATGGCGGGCACCGACCCGCCGTATTCGGCGCCCACATACGTCGTCGCCAGCAACGCGATCGCCATCGGCGCGCTCATCGTGTACGTGAACGGCACCAGCAACGCCATCGTGATGGACGCCGATATGCCGGGCAGAACGCCGCCGATGATCCCCCACGCGACGCCTAAAAAAACCATCGCCACCAGTGGCGTGGAGACGTACATGTGAAGCACTTGCGTCAGCATATGCACGGCACGCCGCCTACAGCCATTTGACCCAGGCGCCCGCCGGCAGCGGAATGCTCAGGACCATTACAAAAATTACCCAGAACACGAACGCACCGCCGGCTGCGACCAGCACAGCCCGCCAGGAAAAACGTTTCCCCTGGTAGACGATCACCGACCATAAAAGCAGCATGAGCGACAGTACGTATCCGGCGATCGGCAGGATCAGCAGATAACCAATGCTCAGCGCCAGCAGTCCGAGCATCCGCAGAATGGAGCGCATCAGCTGGCTGTCCCATTGAAGTTGGGCGCTGCCGCGGCGGCAGGCGCGGACGCCAAGCACAATGGATTTCAGTATCAGCACCAGCGCCAGACCGCCCAGCACAAACGCCAGCGCCCGTGGAAAGCCATCCGCCCCCACGCTGTCAGAAAGGCTGCTGTGCCGAATCAATCCGCAACCCCAGTAGTACCCTCCCGCCACGGCCAGCAGGAGCAGTCCGCTGACCAGATCCTTCACGCTCGAGCGATTACCCATATGGCATACTCTAAAACAGCCGCGATGCCGGGGGTGGGTTGCGCGAAGCCGATACCACGCGCAGCGCCGAACTGCCGGCGGTCACCGGCCGGACAGCGGCATTCATTTGATTACGCCATGACTCTTGAAGAAAGCTTCACTCCTCTTCGCGAAATCATCGGTGAATTTCACATATTCCTTGTGCGGTATGTAGTCCGGTGTCAGATTATCCTTGCGGTAGCTCTTGATGAATTCAGGATCCTTCAACACTGCCTGAATACCCTTTTCCCAGGCCGCAACCACATTTGCCGGCAATCCCTTCGGTCCGGCCAGACCGCGGAATTTCTTGACGACCACGTCATATCCGAGTTCCTTCACGGTGGGCAGATCGGGCAAACCGGCCATTCGCTTGTCGCTGAATACCGCCAGCAGCCGCAGCTTGCCGGCCTTCACCTCGGGGAGGACTTCGGCATACTCACCGACACCAATATCGAGCGTGCCGTTCATGACGCCGATCAGCAGTGGACCGCCGCCGGAGTGGGTCACGATGCCGGCCTTCACGCCCGCAGCCTTCTTCAGGCGCTCCAGTGCCTGACGTTCCAGCGAGCCCGGTGTTGAAGCGCCCCAGCGGCCGCGCCCTTTCTTGGCGGCGGCGATGACATCCTTCAGCGTCTTGAACGGACCGTTGCTACGAGTATAGATAATCTCCTGGTCGCTGAAGACGTTCACCAGCGGTTCGAGATTTCGGTAGGTGTACTTCGGACTGCTGAGCAGCGAGGTAAAGATGTAAGTCGGGGTGGTCGCGTAAAAAATGCTGCCGTCGGCCGGAGAGGTTGCGAGCAATTCCATTGCCCGGGCGCCGCTGCCGCCCTTCACGTTCTCGACGACGAATTTAACCCCCATGATGCGACCGAGCGGCCCGCTCATGTGACGCAAGAACAGGTCACTGCCGCTCCCCGGTGACGAGTGGGTAATCAGTTTGACAACATCGACCGGATATTTGCCTTGGGCCAGTGCGATCGCGGGCACCAGGAGCGATGCCATCAGCATTGATGCAAAAAAAACCCCGAGCCTTGCTTTCATCACCACCTCCTTTTTGTCATCTCGTTGTTGCCGGCCGGTCTCGCGAAAACCCGACGGTTTCAGCATTACGGCCGTGATAATTTATATAAATTATAATTACAAGAAATACAGTTGTTCAAGCCTGCTTAACGTCGGATTGCGACACATTATTCCGCCGGACCGGAGAATCGGATTTCAAAAGAATGGCGGTGCTGCGGCGAAACGGAAAGGACGACTGGCTCCGCGCCGTTCGGGCTGTTCGCCACGCGCGGCGAACAGCTTGTTCAAACGGCGTTACGGAAAATTTCTGGTACGCGCCGCACGGCGTCGCAACGCCGGCATGCCAGCAAGGTGACGCAGGGCGCTCCTTCGGACGGTACGGCAGACAGAGCGCAAGGTGTCCCGGTGCGATGCCACCCGACAAGGCATTCGCCAGCACTTTGGCAACGACACTACGGAGTTTTGGTCGGGGTGACTGGATTCGAACCAGCGACTCCTGCGTCCCGAACGCAGTACTCTACCAGGCTGAGCTACACCCCGACGGCGGAGATTCAGAACCAGCAAGGGCACGCTTGAACGTGCCCTCGTCAGTATTCGCGGTTGACCGCGAAGTCGGCCAATTGTAGCAAATAATCGCGATAGTTTGAATTTGGAAACGCCGCCAGCGCGGCGCTGGCGGCATGCGCTTCGGCCTGTGCCTGGGTGCGCGCATAGTCGAGCGCGCCGGTTTCCCGAACGGCAGTCACCACCGCCGGCAGATCGTCCCTGCCGCCCTGCGCGATTGCATTGCGCACCAGCGCCGACTGCTGCGGTGCGCCGTGCCGCATCGCATAGATGAGCGGCAGCGTCGGCTTGCCTTCGGCCAGATCGTCGCCAATGTTCTTGCCGGTGGCCGCGTGATCGCCCGAATAATCCAGCACGTCGTCGATGAGCTGGAACGCAGTGCCGACATGCATGCCGTAGCTGGCCGCCGCGCGTTCGATATCCGCCGGCGCGCCGCCGAGAATGGCACCGAGCTGCATCGCCGCCTCGAACAGCTTGGCGGTCTTGTAGCGGATGACCTGCAGATAGCTTTGTTCATCGACGTCGGGGTCGTGGCAGTTCATCAACTGCAGCACTTCGCCTTCGGCAATGATGTTGGTGGCGTCGGCCAGCACTCGCATCACGCGCATGCTGTCGATGTCGACCATCATCTGAAAGGCACGCGAATAAAGAAAATCGCCAACCAGCACGCTCGCGGCATTGCCGAACCGCGCGTTGGCGGTCGAATGCCCGCGGCGCAGCTCGGATTCGTCGACCACATCGTCATGCAGCAGCGTCGCGGTATGGATGAATTCGACGACGGCGGCCAGCGCGTGGTGCTGCGCACCGCGATACTCGAAGGCGCCGGCGGAAAGCAGCACCAGCGCCGGACGCAGCCGCTTGCCGCCGCTGTTGACGATATACTCGGCGATCTGGCGCACCAGCGCCACGTCGGAGTGAAGGCGCGCGCGAATCACATCGTCGACTGCGCGCATGTCGGCCGCGATGAACTCGCGTATCGCTTCGATCGGCACTTCCTGCCTGCTGCGAAAATTGGAAATCATACCATTCGGCACACTCCCGGCCATGGCCGGCACCGCGCCGCGGATGTTTTTCTTTGATTTGACTGAGAAAACCGTTCTGCTTATAATGCGATGCTTTTCCCAAGAGCCTGAATTTTCGGAGTCTTCCCATGTATGCGGTCGTAAAAACCGGCGGCAAGCAGTATCGCGTCACCGCCGGCGAAAAACTCAAGATAGAACAGATACCGGCAGACATCGGCAGCGAAATCGTGCTCGACCAGGTACTGATGGTTGCGGACGGCGACAACGTGTCGCTCGGCAACCCGCTGGTCGCGGGCGCTGCAGTCAATGCCAGAATCATTGCCCACGGACGCGGAGAAAAAATCCGCATCTTCAAAATGCGCCGGCGCAAGCACTATCGCAAAACCCAGGGTCACCGGCAGAACTATACCGAAATCGAAGTGCTCGGCATTTCGGCGTAAGGAGCACACACATGGCACATAAAAAGGCGGGCGGCAGCTCGCGCAACGGACGTGATTCGCAATCCAAGCGGCTCGGCGTAAAGCGCTTCGGCGGCCAGATCGTCAGCGCCGGCAGCATCATCGTGCGCCAGCGCGGAACGCGCGTGCACGCCGGAACCAACGTCGGCATGGGCAAGGATCACACGCTGTTTGCCAAGATCGACGGTCAGGTGCAATTTGCCGCCAAGGGCGCCGAGCAGCGCACCGTGGTCAGCGTATTGCCGGTCTGACGGAAAACATACAGCCGACGAAAGCCCTGTCGCAAGGCAGGGCTATTTTGTTTAGCCCATGAAGTTCTTCGACGAGGCCACCATTGAAGTCGTCGCCGGCAAGGGCGGCAACGACTTGGGGCGCTTTAGTTCCGGCATAACTTTCGCTCCCGCGAAAGTGAGCCTCCACTGAAACTGACGGCGCCTGCTCATGAAATTCTTCGACGAGGCCACCATTGAAGTCGTCGCCGGCAAGGGCGGCAACGG
>DASSOA010000113.1:0-15333 GCA_035701115.1 Gammaproteobacteria bacterium | reverse complement strand
ATCTGTCGCTGGGTCGCGCGTTGATCGAATGGCCGGTGATACAGGACGCGTTGCTGCTGTTACGCGCGGCGCAGGGCAGAGTGGATTTCAGCGCCGCAAGCCAATTGCTGCGTTCGCCGTTTCTGCGCCGTGCGGAATCCGAACGCGCCGCGCGCAGCCGTTTCGAACTCGAATTGCGCGAGGGTCCGGAACAGATGCCGCTGGCGCGCCTTGCTTCACTGGCGCGCGAGCGTGCCCATGCCCCGGAACTGGCGATCGTGCTTAACGAATGTCTGCGCTGGAAATCGGAACAGCCGCAATCGCAGTTACCGTCTTCCTGGGCGCGGGGCTTTGCGGCGTTGCTGCAACGTGCGGGCTGGCCCGGCGAACGCACCTGCGACAGTGTCGAATATCAGACTGTGGATGCATTTCAGGAAGCTCTGGGTACATTGGGGAAACTGGATACGCTTCTGGGCTCAACCGGCATCAGTGAAGCCCTGCGGCAATTGGCGCAGATTCTCAGGCAGCGCGTGTTTCAACCGCAGGCCGCTGATGTACCGATCCAGGTACTCGGAATGTTCGAAACAGCCGGCCTGCAGTTCGATCATTTGTGGATCATCGGCTTGTCGGACGATGTCTGGCCGGCGAGCCCGCGGCCCAACCCGATGATACCGGTGCGCCTGCAGCGACAGCATGAGATGCCGCATGCGAGTGCGCATCGCGAACTGGCGTATGCACGGCGCATCACCTCAAGGCTGCTTGCCAGCGCGCCGGACGTGATTGCCAGTGCGCCACTCCGGGACGCCGATCAGGATCTTCGCGCCAGTCCCTTGCTCGCGCATCTGCCGGAAACCACCTTGACGGAACTGCCGCAGCACACGGTTCCACGCTACGCAAATCTGCTTCAAGCCAGCGCGCCGGCGCTCGACACGCTGGATGACGCACAGGGAGTCCCGCTGACGGTATCGGCCGCGGGCGGCGGCACGGGCATACTGAAAGCGCAGTCGGCCTGTCCGTTCCAGGCGTATGCACGATACCGGCTCGGCGCGGAGCCGATGAACGTGCCGGAACCCGGACTCGATGCAGCCGAACGCGGCAGCCTGCTGCATGATGTCATGTACCGGCTGTGGGGTGAGCTTGCGGATCAGGCTGCTTTGCTCGCTCAGAGCACTGACGCGCTCCAGACCCTGATCGAGCGGCACGTGCGCGCGGCGCTTGTTGCAGCAGCCACAAAGCAGCCCGAAGTCTTCACGCCGCGCTTCGTTGAACTCGAGCGGCTGCGCATCACGCGGCTGCTTTCCGAGTGGCTCGAAATCGAGCGGGCACGGCAACCATTTGCAGTGCTGGAGCGCGAGTACAAGCGGCAGATTGCAATAGGTCCGCTGCAACTCAATACACGCGTCGACCGGATTGACCGGCTTGCCGACGGCAGTCACGCCATTATCGATTACAAGAGCGGCGACGCCAGACCGGCAGCGTGGAACAGCGAACGTCCTGACGAGCCGCAATTGCCATGCTATGCGGTAACCGCGTCGGCAGACATCGGCGCGGTTCTATTTGGGATCCTGCGACCGGGCGAAACGGGCTATCGCGGTTATACGCGCGGCGACGACGTTATTTCCGGATTGGCCGCGTTCGAACGCATCAAAAATCCACCGGATGGATGCAGCGACTGGAACGCCCTGTTGGATCACTGGCGCGACGCATTGAACGGGCTTGCGACTGCGTTTGCCGCCGGCAGTGCGGCGGTGGCGCCCAAGGATCGCAATCGCACCTGCAGTTATTGCCATCTCGCAACCTTGTGCCGGATTGATGAAACCCAGCGGGCCGGAGACAGTGACGATGAATGATGCGGTCGCCGATCAGTCAATCCGCGAGCAGGCACTTGATCCCGCGACATCGTTCATCGTGCAGGCACCGGCGGGGTCCGGAAAAACGGAATTGCTCACCCAGCGCTATCTGCGTGTGCTTGCGACGGTCGAGATGCCGGAGGAAATTGTCGCGATCACTTTCACGCGCAAGGCCGCCGGCGAAATGCGGGCCCGTATCGTGAGAGCGCTCGAACGCGCCGAAGCTGATGCCGCACCCGAAGCCGCGCACGAGCGCCAAACCTGGGAATTGGCGCGTGCGGTGCGGGCGCGTGACCGGCAGCACGACTGGCGGCTGATCGCGCACCCGGCGCGGCTGCGCATTCAGACCATTGATTCACTGAATGCCGAATTGACCCGGCAGATGCCGCTGATGTCGGGCTTCGGCGCGCAACCCGGCATCGCGGAACGCCCGCAGCGCCTCTACGAGGAAGCGGCACAACGCACCGTCCTGCTGCTGGAACACGGTAACGCCACGCAGAGCGCGTTGGTCGCAACGCTGTTGCAGCATCTGGATAACGACGTTGCGCGTGTCACGCAACTACTGGCCGATATGCTCGCGCGCCGCGATCAGTGGCTGCGACTCATCGGCATCGGACTGAATGATGGACGGCGGCTGGAATTGGAACGGGCTTTTGGGCACGAGATCGAACATCAGCTGCGCACGGTGCTGGCTGCGATTCCGGGACGATTCCATGCGGAATTGATCGCGCTTGCCAGCCACGCTGGACGTTTTCTCCGTGCGCAGGCCAAGGAATCGCCGTTGAGCGCCTGCGCGGAGTTGATTGAGTTGCCACCGGTAACCGCCGATGCGCTGCCGGCATGGCGAGGACTTGCGGAATTGCTGTTGACCAGGAATGGAATCTGGCGCAGCGCCGTGGATTCCCGGCTCGGGTTTGAACCGAAAAGCGAAGAGAAGACCCGCTTGCTGGAATTGTTGACGCAATTCGACGGCGACGATGCACTGCAGGCCCTGCTGCACCGCATCCGTCTGTTGCCCGTGCCGCAATTCGATGACGCGCAATGGCGGATGCTGGATGGGTTGCTGAGCGTGTTGCCGCTCTGTGTCGCGCAACTGAAGGTGCTGTTTGCCGAACGCGGCGAAGTGGATTATGCGGAAATTGCGCTGTCGGCGCTGCAGGCGCTTGGTACCGCAGAAGCGCCCACCGATCTCGCGCTGTCACTGGATTACCGTATCCGTCATCTGCTGGTGGACGAGTTCCAGGATACGTCGTTCAATCAGTATCTGCTGCTGGAACGGCTGACCGCGGGTTGGCAGCCGGGGGATGGGCGAACACTGTTTGTGGTTGGCGATCCGATGCAGTCTATTTACCGCTTTCGCGAGGCGGAGGTGGGTCTGTTCCTGCGTGCACAGCAATACGGAATCGGCGGTGTGAAACTGACGCCGTTGACGCTGAGGGTGAATTTCCGTTCACAGCAAGGCCTTGTGAACTGGGTGAACGCAAGTTTTGAAACACTATTCCCGGCTCAGGCGGACGTGGAAAGCGGCGCTATCCGGTACAGCGCCTCCACGGCACGCCGCGGTGCGACCGAGTCCCCTGCAGTCTGTGTGCACGCGGTATTCGAGAAGGACGCCGACCGGGAAGCGACTCGTGTCGTTGAGCTCATTCGTACCGCGCAGGCGCGCGAACAGAATGTTGCAGTACTCGTACGCGGCCGCAATCATCTGGTCGCGCTGGTGCCGCGCCTGCGGCGCGAGGGTATTCGCTTTCGCGCCATGGAACTGGAGCGTCTCGGCGAGCGGCCGGTGGTCCACGATCTTGTGGCGCTGACCCGCGCCCTGCTGCATCCGGGCGACCGCACCGCGTGGCTGTCGCTATTGCGGGCGCCGTGGTGCGGACTCACGCTGACCGATTTGCATGTGCTGGTGGCAGACAGTAACCGGCTGCCGGTGCTCGATCTGATGTCGGATACAGCGCGCACGTCCGCACTCAGTGCGGATGGCAAAAAAAGATTGATGCGGATGCACGGGATTCTGCAGCGGGCAGTGGTGAAACGCCGGCGCGGTACGCTACGTGAGCAGGTCGAGCGTGTGTGGTTGCAGCTTGGCGGTCCGGCCATGCTTGCATCGCTGGAGGACCTGGACGACGCCGAGGCATGCCTGTCGCTGCTTGAAACACTCGATCGCGGTGGCACCCTGGTCGATGCGTCGGAACTGGATACGGCCCTGCAGGAACTGTTTGCGCAACCCGATCCACAGGCCGACGGCAGCCTGCAGTTGATGACCGTGCACAAGGCCAAAGGGCTCGAATTCGATGTGGTGATCGTGCCGGGACTGGGCGCAGGAAGCGGCCGCAGCAAACGGCCTTTGCTGATCCATCTCGAACGCACGCGGACGCGCGGTGCTCCCGATCTGCTGCTGGCACCGCTCAATGCGCGTGGCAGCGATACCGATCCGCTTTACGAATTGGTATTCGCATTGCGGCGCGAACAGGAAGCGTTCGAACAGCAACGTCTGTTGTATGTCGCGGCGACCCGGGCCCGTGAACAACTGCATCTGATCGGTTACGCCGGATTCAGGGATAATCCGGACGGACGCGAATTGCAGGCGCCACCAAAAAACTCGTTGCTGGCGACGCTGTGGCCCGTGCTGCATCATGATTATGAACGCGCCGTTGCCAGCTATACGCCCGTGGCCGCCGGAATCACGGCACCTGGAGCGATACCGCAACTGCGGCGTGTCCCGTCCGAATGGCAACCTCCGGCGCCGGCGCCGGCGATTGCCTGGCGCGGCGCGACCGGGATCGCCGCACCACCAGCCGGGGACATCGAGTTCGAGTGGGCGGGCGATACATTGCGTCATATCGGTACCGTGGTGCACCGTCTGTTGCAGCGCATTGCGGCGGACGGTCCGGCGGTCTGGAACCCGGACCGGTTGCTGGCGGGCGAGGAGCAGATTCGCGCCTGGTTACAGCAGGCCGGGGTGCCGGTTGCCGAATTGGGCGCTGCGACGCAAACCGTGCTTGAAGCGATCACACGGACGGTCGAAGATGAGACCGGGCGGCAGATTCTGGCGGCGAGCGGACCGCACGCCCACAGCGAATACGCGCTCAGTTGTTTCGCAGACGGACAACTGGTCACGGGTGTGATGGACCGCACCTTCGTGGATAATGAAGGAATTCGCTGGATCGTGGATTACAAGACCAGCCGGCACGAAGGCGGCGATCTGGCTGACTTTCTGGCCCGGGAAGAAGCGCGGTATCGCGGGCAGCTGGCGCGCTATGCAAAATTGATGCGACTGCGGGAAAACCGGCCGTTGAAAGTCGGTTTGTATTTTCCGCTGCTGGGGCGGTTCCACGAAATCGACTTGCGCAGGCTGGACGAACCATGAGCCAAACACCCGATCCGAAACTTGTGGTCGCGATTTCCTCACGTGCGCTGTTCGATCTCGAGGAGAGCCATCGCGTCTTTGTCGAGCAGGGACTGGAAGCCTATTCGCGTTACCAGATCGAGCACGAAGACGATCTGCTGTCGCCGGGCGTGGCATTTCCGCTGGTCAAGAAGCTGTTGCGCCTCAACCGGCCGGAACAGCCGAAGCGGGTCGAAGTCATCCTGCTTTCGCACAACAGTGCCGATACCGGTTTGCGAATTTTCAATTCGATCCAGCACTTCAAGCTGGGCATCGAACGCGCGGCATTTACCAACGGCGCCGCGCCGTGGCGCTATGTCGAACCGTTCAGCACCGATCTGTTTCTGTCGGCGGAGCCGGCCGACGTGGTGCAGGCGCTGGATGCCGGATATGCCGCCGCGGCGATTGTCCCATCGCCGGCGCAGGCCGATGAACGCGAGGAACTGCGGATTGCATTCGACGGTGATGCGGTACTGTTTTCCGACGAAGCGGAACGCGTGTATCAGGAACAGGGGCTCGAAGCCTTTGCGCGCAGTGAACGGGAACAGGCGCGCCAGCCGCTCTCGGGCGGGCCGTTCAAGCAGTTTCTGGCGGCGCTGCAGCAGATCCAGGCCGATTACGCACCGGACCAGTCGCCGATCCGTACCGCGCTGGTCACCGCACGTTCGGCACCGGCGCATGAGCGCGTGATTCGCACGCTGCGCGCATGGAACATCCGGATTGACGAGGCGCTGTTTCTGGGCGGCCTGCCCAAGGGCGCGTTCCTCAAGACGTTCGGTGCCGACATCTTTTTTGACGACCAGAAAGGTCACGTCGAAGCCGCTGCCAGCTACGTGGCGACTGGCCATGTGCCGCATGGGGTCGTCAATCCCCGCAACTGACCGCTTTCAAACAATCCATCGGGGTCAATCACATGCAGGTAGAACTGGAAAGCTGGCACGAAGAAAAACAGTCTGCGTTTCTGTACCGCGTGCTTTCTCAACGCGAGACCGGCAAGGAACTCAAGACGCTGTTTGCAAAGCTTGCGGATGCAGCCGATGCGCAGGCGCGATACTGGGAGCGGCTTGCCGCAGAAAAAGGCGTGGAGATTCCGGCGCGCTTCGAGCCGTCCATGCGCGCGCGCATTGTGGCGCACATGATCCGGCGGCTCGGGCCGCGGCGCATGCTTCCGGTGCTGGCTGCAATGAAAGTTCGCGGACTGTCGGTTTACACGCAGGGCATACCGGGTGGACACGGTGCGCCGGTGGCAGGCCAGACGGAATTCCGGCACCGGCGCATGTCGGGCAGCGGCGGATTTCGTGCCGCGGTGTTCGGTATCAACGACGGGCTGGTTTCCAACGCCAGCCTCATTCTCGGCGTAAGCGGCGCCGCACTCGACAACCAGGTGATTCTGCTGACCGGCATCGCGGGCCTGTTGGCAGGTGCGGCTTCGATGGCTGCCGGCGAATACGTATCAATGCAATCGCAGCGCGAGATGTTCGAATACCAGATCGGACTCGAAGCGCAGGAACTCAAGACCTATCCCGAAGAGGAAGCAGAAGAACTGGCGCTGATTTATGAGGCGCGCGGCATTGCGCCGGGCGATGCCAAAAATATGGCCGATACCCTGATCAGTGACCCGGATCGCGCGCTCGACACGCTGGCGCGCGAAGAACTTGGCTTGAATCCGCAGGATCTGGGTTCGGGCTGGATGGCGGCGTCTGCATCATTCATCGCGTTTGCCGTGGGGGCCGCGATTCCGCTGCTGCCGTTTCTGTGGCGTCACGGTGCGCACAACCTGGAATGGACCATTGCGTTGACGCTGTGTGCACTGTTTGGTACAGGTGCAACTGCCAGTCTGTTTACAGGCAAGTCCACCTGGTTCAGCGGTGTGCGCATGGCCGCCATTGGCGTGTTTGCGGCTGGCGCGACGTTTCTGATCGGCCGTCTGTTCGGAACGGTACTCGGTTGACTCAGGGCGGGTTCAGTCGCTGACGGCGTTCCGCCAGGATCCGGTCCCAACCCGGATTCTCACCTCGCAACTGCCGCATGATGCTCGCGTGGGTGCGTTGCCGGAAGGCCGCATCCGGCGGCGCGCTGGGCATCGTATGGGCGACGTAGCTGACTTTCCTGGTCACACGCAGCGGCACCGGCTGCGGCGGCAGCGTGTACGTGTCATTGCGGTTGGACGTGCCTTCATTGTTCGTTTGCACGTAGAACGGAACGAAGGCGTTGCCGATGACGCCGAGCGACTGGTAATCGCCGATGAAAAGGCCCTCGGCATTCGGTGCAAGGTCGAGATCGAACGGACCGGAAATGTGCTGTTCGCTCCAGTGCACGCCATCGTCGGATGAAACGAACCAGTAGTCGGTCAGCAGCCGGGCCTTGTCCGACGTGTTGTTCCGGAAATCGAAATAGCTGACGCCGATGGTTCCGTCCGGCAGAACCGCGACACTCGGTGTAAAGGCCGGTACGGAGTGAACCGTATTGATTTCAACCGGCGCCGACCAGGTGAGACCGCCGTCACTTGATTGCGATATCACGATGCCGTCGTGTTTACCCTGATTGAAACGCGCATCCTGCCAGACCATCACCAGCCCATTTGATGGAGCCGTGGCGATTTGCGGCAGATTGCTTGCGGTGCGTACCCAGGTGCCGGTGTTCGGGTCTTCGACACCCACCGATTCACTTTGCGCAACGGTGATCGGCGTTGACCAGGTTGCGCCGTGATCGGTTGACCGAATCACTTTCATCGTGGCCGTGGTCGAATTGCCACCGGTATTGTCGTATTCGACGAAGGCGTCAACCAGCGTGCCGCTTGTCGTTACCACAATGACGTTGCCGATGGTCTGGTTATTGAAACCCGGATCGTAGATCGCGCGTGCGGCTTCCCAGGTGCTGCCGCCGTCGGTCGTGCGGGAGAAGTAGGTCGGTCCATAGCCGTCGGTCGTGAGCCGGTCCCACACCGCATAGACGTAATTCGAGTCGGTCGGGTCTGCGGTGATACTTTCCTTGTCGTCGAAAGCACTGGCGCCATCCACGATCAAGGCTTGTGCGGTGCCCCAGGTGGCGCCGCCGTCCGTGGAACGCGTGACCAGTACGCCGCCAGCCGAAGTGGGTGTCAACGACTCGCCGCTGAAGGAAATCGAAATCGCATAGGCCGTGCCGGTCGGCGAAAACGTTACCCACGGGTCCGACGCGCGGGCGTAATCCGCTGCATTGCTGCTGTCGCCCCCGGCACAAATCGACATGACCAGCGGTTCGGTCTTCCAGGTTTTGCCATTGTCCATCGAGTAACCCGCCATCAGACCGTGCGCGCCGCCATCCGACCAGCGATCCTGTTGCCACACGCCGATCAGATTGGAAGGGTTCAGCGGATTCACCGCGACATAGGGTTCCACTTCCGCATTTTCATAGGAGGTGCTGCCCTGCAGCGCACCGCCGCACTGGCTGCTGAACGGGGAGGGGCCTGAAACGCGCACCAGCGGGGAAGCGGGTGGTTGCAAGGCTGCAGGCGGGGTTGCCGACGCTGAACTGGAACTTGAACTGCCGCCGCCACAGCTGGCGAGCAGGACACCTGAGCTCAGCAATAGCGGATAAATTTTGGCGGGCAGTTTCATCGTAATCCCCGGGATCGTTAAGGCCATGTACAAGTTGTATAGCAATTGGCCCCGGTTTTGCCAGCCTGGCGCACGGATTTCAAAAATAATTCAGGTATAGAGCAAAAAAAACGGCGGGCCGAAGCCCGCCGTTGCAGTTTTATCAAGCGAATTCGCCGCTTACCAGATGACGCAGCGATCCTTGTTCACCATCGGACTGTTGTCCGGGATGTGGAACGCTTTCTGGAACTGCGGCATGTTGGCCAGCGTGCCGTTCACGCGATAGACGCCCGGCGGATGCGGGTCAATCGTGACCAGGCGGCGCGATTCTTCCGGACGGATGTTCATGGCCCAGACGTGCGCTGCACCCAGGAAGAACTGCTGGTCCGGTGTGAAGCCGTCAATCGTTTTGGCGTGCTTGTATGCCGGCGAGGCATGGAACGCACGCCAGGCGAGGGTCAGGCCACCAAAGTCGGCCGTCGCTTCGCCGGTGACCAGTTTGCCCTGCACGTGCAGGTCGCCATCCACGGTGTACTGGGAGAAGTGATCCGAGATGCAGGACGTTGCGGCTTCGAATTTCTTCTTGTCGGATTCCGTCCACCAGTTCTTGAGATTGCCGTGGCCGTCGAACTGGGCGCCTTCGTCGTCGAAGCCGTGAGTCATTTCATGGCCCATGACGAAGCCGAGCGCGCCGTAATTGACTGCCGCCGGTGCCTTCGGGTCGAAGAACGGCGGCTGCAGGATACCGGCCGGGAAGTTGATGTTGTTCATGGACGGATCGTAGTAGGCATTCACCGTCTGCGGCGTCATGTACCACTCGTTCTTGTCCACCGGCTTGCCGATCTTGTTGAGATCGCGGTTATTCAGAAACTCGTTGGCGGCAATGATATTGACCACATACGGGCCGCGTACGACCGTCAGTTTCGAATAATCGCGCCACTTGTCGGGATAGCCGATGCGCTCGCCCATCATGTCGAGTTTCCTGATGGCGGCTTTGCGCGTCGCCGGTGTCATCCAGGCCAGTGTCCTCAAGTCGTTCTTGAGTGCGCCGCGGATGCCGTGCAGGATGTCGAGTACCGCCTTTTTCGACGAGGGCGGGAATTTTTCCTTCACGTAGAGTTTGCCGATGGCAAAGCCGAGCGCACCGTCTTCGGCATTCACCACACGCTGCCAGCGCGGCAGGTTTTCCTTGGCGCCGGTCAGCGCCGAGCGCATGGCAAAGTTTTCGTCCACGAACGGTTTGGACAGGTACGGCGCGAAGGCGTCAATCAGATGCCAGCGCAGATACACCTTCCAGTCATCCAGCGGCCGCGACTTGAGCTCGCCCATCGCGGTCTTGAAGAACTCCGGCATCGCAAGGTTGATGCCCTTGATTTCCGGATGGCCGATGTCGGCAAAGTAGGCCTGCCAGGAGAATTGCGGCGTGGTTTCATCGAGCTGTTTCAGCAGCATCGGGTGATAGATGTTTTTCGGCTGACGCTGCTCGGTACGCGGCATTGAAACTTTGGCGAGACTCGTTTCCAGGTCCATCACGGTCCTGGCTTCCGCCGCTGCCTTGTCCTTGCTGTCGCCCAGCAACTCGAACATGCGCGCGACGTGCGCGACGTATTCATCCCGGATCTGCTTGAACTTGGCGTCGTCCTTGAGGTAGTAGTCGCGGTCCGGCAAGCCCAGGCCGCCCTGGAACGCGCCGCCGATCATCTTGCTGGAATCCTGGAAGTCCTGCATCGAGCCGAAGCTGAACAGCGCATTCACGCCGATCAGCTGCAGGTGTGCGATGTCGCTCTGCAGTTCCTTCAAATTGCCGATGGCGGCAATGCGTTTGAATTCCGGTTCGAGCGGGGTGATGCCGGCCTTGTTGACGGCCGCTTCATCCATGCCGCTGGCATAGAAGTCACCCACTTTCTGGGTGGTGGTGCCGGGCTTGGCATTGGCCTTGGCGGCATCCTCCAGAATCTGGCGAATGGTTTCCTGATTCTGCTTGGCGAGGATGCTGAACGTGCCCCAGCGGGAATAGGCCGCCGGAATCGGATTGGCTTTCTGCCAGCCGCCGTTGGCATATTCGAAGAAGTTTTTCGCCGGATTGACGCTGGTATCGAGCCAGTCGAGGTGCAGGCCATCGGCCGCGCCTGTCTGTCCGCTCTGGGCCGCGAAAGCGCCCAGGGGCATGAGACTGAGCGCGCCAGCCAGCAGGCAGACGGGCAAACGGGTGATCAAACGCATAAAGCCTCCATAGTGATTGGAACCGGCGGACTGCCGTCGCAGCCCGCGTGCCGTGTCATTGCATTGCGCGGGCCCGGCAAAGGGCGGTAACGTGCCCCCAAGGGGAACCGATGCTACCACAACGCGTCCAAGCTTCGACGCGCCTCCGGGGCGCAAGTTCGGGCGTCTTCCCGAATGATGCCGTCACCAAAACCAGGGGGGATGCGAGTCGCACACCCCGTTTCCATGCCTGACAAGGAGCCAGATTCATGAATACCATTCTGAAGCAGGCGGTCACGTTAATGGCCACGGCCGTCGTACTGGGTTGGAGTACCGCGCTGTTGGCAAATGCTCCCGCCACGGATCCGGGCGCCTATCCCGGGATGCTGACGTTGAACGTGGACCTGAGTGACGCACCCCGCAAGCTGTTTCATGTGCAGGAAACCATTCCGGTGAAGCCCGGCCCACTGACACTCTATTACCCCGAATGGATTCCCGGCGAACACTCCCCCAGCGGACCGATCGTCAATGTCGCGGGGTTGGTGTTCACCGCCAATGGCAAGGCGCTGGACTGGCGTCGTGACCTCGGCGACATGTATACCTTCCATCTGACAATTCCGCAGGGCGTGAGCAAGCTGGATGTCGCGTTCGATTTCCTGTCGCCGACCGGCGGCGGGGCGTTCGGCGGCAGCGTATCGGCCACACCGAAGATTGTGGATCTGGAATGGAACCAGGTGGCGCTGTATCCGGCCGGCTACTGGTCGCGCGATATCACCATTCAACCGGCGGTCAAGCTTCCCCAGGGCTGGCAATTCGGCACTGCGTTGCTGACCGATACCGCACACGGCGAAGTCACCCGTTTCAAACCGGTGACATTCAACAATCTGGTGGATTCGCCGCTGATTGCCGGCCAGTACTTCCGTCAGGTGGATCTGGCGCCGGGCGAAAAAGTACCCGTCTATATGGATATGGTGGCGGACGGCGAAGGCGATCTCGCGATCACCCCGAAACAGATTGATCATTACCGCGATCTGGTGCAGCAGGCATACCGGCTGTTCGATTCGCATCACTATTCGCAATACCATTTCCTGTACACGCTGTCCGACAACACCGGCCATTTCGGTCTCGAGCATCACCAGTCGAGCGACGACCGGATTTTTGCCAACGCGTTCACTGATCCCGATTCCAATCTGGTATCCGCAGGATTGCTGCCGCATGAGTACGTGCACTCCTGGAACGGCAAATTCCGGCGTCCGGCGGATTTGTGGACGCCGAATTTCAATGTGCCGATGAAGGACGATCTGCTCTGGGTATATGAAGGGCTGACCCAGTACTTCGGTCCGGTGCTGACTGCGCGCAGCGGACTGTGGACGCCCGAACAGTTCCGCGACGCGCTGGCGGAGACGGCCGCGAGCATGGATCATCGCCCGGGCCGGACGTGGCGGCCGTTGCAGGATACGGCGGACGAAGCACAGATTCTCTATTACGCACCGTGGAGCTGGAGCAACTGGCGCCGCAGCACGGATTTCTATCCCGAAGGCACCCTGATCTGGCTGGACGTGGACACCAAGCTGCGCGAACTGTCGCACGACAGGCGTTCGATGAATGATTTTGCCGCGGCGTTCTACGGCATGGACAACGGCAGCTATGTCACCCGGACTTACACGTTCGACGACATCGTCAATACGCTCAACAGGATTGAGCCTTACGACTGGCGCACATTCCTGCGCTCACGGCTCGACGCGCGCCAGTATCATGCGCCGCTTGATGGCATCACGCGGGGCGGTTACCGGCTGGTCTACACTGACACGCCGTCTGCCTACAGCAAGGCGCTGGAAAAGGTGCGTAAGGAAGTGAATCTGATGTATTCGATCGGATTCAGCGTGAGTGCGAGAGATGACGTGATCGGAGACGTGCTGTGGGACGGACCGTCGTTCAAGGCCGGGATCGGTGCCGGCATGAAACTGGTGGCGGTCAACGGTCGTGAATTCTCGCCTGAAGTGCTCAAGCACGCGATCACTGCGGCAAAGGACGACTCTGCGCCGATCCAGCTGCTGATCAAGAACCTGCAATACTACAAAACCTACAACGTGGACTATCACGGCGGATTGCGTTATCCGCATCTGGAGCGGGTGAAATCGGCGCCCGACTATCTCGATCAGATCATCGCGCCGCTGAAATAGGCGTTTCGACCGGCAGATAAAAGACGGCCGGCATTTGCCGGCCGTCTCTTTTTACATGTGACGTTGCGTCAGATGCCGGCGTGGTAGATGGCAGGGTCTTCCTTGCCGTCCAC
This sequence comes from Gammaproteobacteria bacterium, assembly GCA_035701115.1. Classification (GTDB taxonomy): domain Bacteria; phylum Pseudomonadota; class Gammaproteobacteria; order Natronospirales; family REEB76; genus DASSKW01. The sequence continues at coordinate 2,040 of DASSOA010000113.1, read as the reverse complement.
GAGCAGAAATCCAGACAAGCCGCGTTCCATGCGCGTCAACGCGTGGTCAACCAGGATGTATTTGCCGGGCACCTCGGTTTTGAAATCCACCACGGCGGAACCGCCGGGCGGTACCAGCACGGTCTGCACATCTTTCAGCGGCGGATTGGACAGCGAACCGAAGTCATACACGTGATCGAAGATTTCGCCGATCATGTGAAACGACGAGGTGAAATTCGGTCCGCCGACACCGAAGTAGATGCGCACGGTGTCACCCACTTTCGCACGCATCGGATGCAGGGTCGTCAGCGCGCCGACTTCGCCGTTGAACACGAAGTACTCCGGGTGCTCATCCAGGAGTTTCTGCACGTCGAATTCCTGATTGCCATGCACGCCGTAGGCGCCGGTTGTGTAGACCTCGCTTTGCATTACATAGTACTCGTGGTCCACCTTGGGCAAGCCACCGGCGGGTTCAACCAGCACCATGCCGAACATGCCGTTGGCGATGTGGTTGGCAACCATCGGCGTGGCGCAGTGATAGACAAAGAGCCCCGGTTTGAGAGCCTTGAACGTGAAGGAGCGTTCCTGGCCCGGTGGCACCTGCATGACCGCCGCACCACCACCGGGGCCCGTGACAGCATGCAGATCGATCGAATGAATCATGTGGCTGGTGGCTTCGTTCTTGAGATGGAGTTCCACCGTATCGCCCACGCGCACCCGGATCATGGGGCCGGGAACTTTGCCGTTGAATGTCCAGTAGGTGTACGTCGCGCCGTCGGCCAACCGGCCTTTGAGTTCCTGTGTATACAGATCCACGCGGACGGTTTTCGGCCCGCGGTTGCCGACCGGCGGCGGCAGGTCTGCGGGATCACGGCTGATGTCGGCGACCGTGGACTTTGGTGCCTGTTCCGGCGTGCCGACGACGATCTTGCCTTCCATGCCTGCCTGACGGTGGCCGGGCAGCGTGCAGAAGTAATCGAACGTGCCGTTTTTGTCGGCCCGGAACGAAATCACTGTACTCGCACCTTTGGCGTAGACGTGATCGGACTCGGCCGAAAAATCAGGCACGGCGATATTGTGTTCGGCGCCGTCGCCGTCAATCAGCGTGATCTGGACCACGGCACCTTCCGCAACGTGCAGGGTCGGGTTGTCAACGCCGTCAATGCCGTTGCCGACGCCCTGAAACGTCATGCCTTTCGGACCGATATTGGTCTTGAGCGTGAAACTCACATCCGGGTGATAGCTGGTCGCCGGTTTTTTGAGATTGGACTGCGCCGCATTCGCCGATGCCGTGATCAGCAGCAGCCCGAAGGCTGCTGCTGTCAAGGCGAGGGTACGGGAGAGGGGCTCGAAAACCTTATACATCGTGTTCTCCATCATCAGTTAGAGGCGGAACGGACCATTTTGATTACCAGAGTACCCACAATTGCAGGAACAACGTGTTGTTGTCGGACGCGTTGCGCCCGCTGCCGTCATAGTTGCTGCTGGCACCGTTGAACTTGGTATAGGCCGTGTACTGCAGCGTCATCTGCACGTTCTCCCAGGGCAGATAGGTCGCCTGCGCGATCCAGCCTGCGCTGTCGGGCGAACCGTTGGCGGAGCCTGTCACATCGGCCGGTGCATAGAGTCCCGTATCCGTGGTCCCGTTCACATTGAAGTAACCGAGCGTCAATGCATAGGTGCCATCGATGTGATACGTGGCGTTGAGCTTGTACATCTTGAGCGTGTCTTCCGGATTGGCGCTCAAGGTTGCCGGATTGCTTGCATCCAGCGTCTGCTGTTCGTGTATGTAGGTACCGTACACCGACAGCGAGTTGTCGCCAAACGGACGCTGATAGGTCGCGTCCAAGGCATAGTCCGTGTAGCTGTCGTTGGCGCCGGCGATACCGGCGGCCGAGAAGCCCCGGTCAATGCGCGCATTCATTCCGTAGGCGCCAACTTCAAGGTAATTGCTGCCGAAGTCATTCTGATAGGCGACCCGCCAGTACGGTGCGAACCCGTTCACGGCGCCATCCGGAGCGGCCGGCTGCGAGACGCCGGTCTGCGAAGCACGGTACATGG
>DASSOA010000112.1:0-2621 GCA_035701115.1 Gammaproteobacteria bacterium | reverse complement strand
CGCCCAGCTGGTAAGTCAGAAATTCGGGTGCGGGCAGATCCCAGACACTGAAATCGGCGTGGTGGCCCGGCGACAGGCCGCCGATTTTACCCGAGCGCCCCAGTGCTTTGGCAGCATTGCGGGTGACGCCGAGCAGGATTTCGGAGGGCGTCATGCCGAACAGGATGCCGGCCATGTGCATGGCGGCGAGCAGGCTCGCAACCGGCGCCGAGCCCGGATTGAGATCGGTCGCGACCGCCATCGGCACCCGGTGCTTGCGCAGCAGTTCGACAGGCGGCTTGTGCGTTTCGCGCAGGAAATAGAATGCGGCCGGCAACAGTACCGCCACCGTGCCGTGCATCGCCATGGCCGCGATGTCGGTCTCGTTGCTGTATTCGAGATGATCGCAGGACAGCGCGCCGGATTCGGCGGCGAGCGTGGTCGCGCCCATGTTGGACAACTGATCGCTATGGGCGCGCACTTGCAGTCCCAGTTTGCGCGCACGCTCGAACAGACGTTGCAGATCGTCCGGTGTAAACGCGATATGTTCGACAAAAATGTCCACCGTGTCGGCGAGTCTTTCCGCCGCGATCGCCGGCAGCATTTTCCCGATCACTTCGTCGAGATAGTCTTCGCGGCTGCGGTCCTTCGGGATCGCGTGCGCGCCGAGAAAGGTCGCGGCGATATCCATGTCAATGTGACGGCGCAGACTGCGGATCGCGCGCAGCATCTTTAATTCGGTTTCGGTGTCCAGACCGTAGCCGCTCTTGATTTCGACGCAGGTGACGCCTTCCGCGCGCAGCGCCTGCAGCCGTGGCAATGTCTGTTCGATAAGCTGTTGTTCGCTGGCGGCACGCACGGCCGCCACCGTGGTTCTGATTCCGCCGCCGGCGCGCGCGATCTCGGCGTAAGTCGCGCCGTTCATCTTCAGAACGTGCTCGGCCATGCGGTCACCGGCGTAGAGCGCGTGGGTATGGCAATCAATGAATCCCGGCAGCACCAGCCGGTTGCCCGCGTCGAACACCTCTTTGGCCGGCGCATCTTCGGCCACGCCCAGCGCCGCGATCCGTCCGTCGCTGATTGCCAGCGTCCGGGCAGCGGCAACCGCCGCATCCTGATCGAGCGGATAAAGGCGTGCGTTTATAATTAACAGGTCGTACATCGGGCGCCTCTAGAAAATCAGAGATTTTGATTTCTAGCCAGGCGGAAATGGCCGAGAAATCGGAGTGTATATGGCAATACATGAGAATTTTGAGGTCATTTCCAACACCGCCAGCGAGCAAAAGATCGATTTTTAGAGGTGCCCGGATTGCTGTTCGCGGTCGCCTGAATCTGGGAACATAGCTGGATGCCTACGCAGCTCACCTTCAACTATCTGCTTACACCGGAAGGCATCCGCAGGGATTGCAGGCTCAGCGTGGACGAAGCCGGCATGATAACGGCTATCGAACCCGCTTCCGGCCCGGCAGACGGCTATTTTGCCATTCCCGGCATGCCGAATGCCCACAGCCATGCGTTCCAGCGGGCGCTGGCCGGTTTCGGGGAGGTGCCAAGCGGCGAGGATTCGTTCTGGAGCTGGCGCGACGCGATGTATCGCCTGGCCCGGCGGGTGACGCCGGATGACATGTTCGCGATCGCCCAGCAGGCTTTTCTCGACATGCTGCGTGGCGGCTTTACCAGCGTCGCGGAATTCCATTACCTCCATCACCTGCCGGATGGGCGGTCGGGCCCCGAGATGGCGCAGGCGGTGATCGAGGCGGCGCGTGGCGCCGGAATCCATCTGGTGTTGTTGCCGGTGCTTTATCAGCACGGCGGATTCGAACAGGCGCCGCGCCCCGAACAGGCGCGTTTCGTGCACGCCCGTTTGGACGGGTACTGCCGGCTGCTTGAGCAGTTACGCGACGTCAAACTCGGCATCGCGCCGCATTCCTTGCGCGCGGTGGAGGCGAAATCGCTTGCGCAGTTGCTGGATGCCAGCCGCCGTATTCTGGGCGAACATTTTCCGGTTCACATTCACATCAGCGAACAGCGCCGTGAAGTGGAGGAGTGCATTGCTGCATACGGCTGTACACCCATCGAGTTGCTGGCTCGTTCGGTGACATTGAACAAAGACTGGAATCTGGTGCATGCGACGCACGCGACTGAAGAAGAGCGGCGTCTGGTGCTCGAACACGATACGACCGTCGTGCTGTGTCCGATTACCGAGGCGTATCTGGGTGACGGTTTGTTTGCCGCCGACGAGTTTGTGAAAGGCGGCGGCCGCATCGCAATCGGGTCGGACAGCAACTGCCGTATTGATGCGATAGAAGAACTGCGTCTGCTCGAGTACGGTCAGCGTCTGCGCCGCGAACGGCGTGCGCGGTTAGCAACCGGGAACGGACTGGGTCAACCGCTCTGGCAACGCGCGTGTGCGGGCGGTGCAGCCGCACTGATGGAGCCGGTTGGTGCCATTGCTGTCGGCAAACGTGCCGACCTCGTCGTGCTCGATCAACGGGATGCTCCCTGGCTCGGTCACGATATCGCGACGGTGCTGGACGCATGGGTAATTGCGGGCAGCCATCACGACATTGCCGCGGTGTACGTCGGCGGGCGTCGGGTGGTGGATCACGGTTCCGCGAAAAACGCGGAGCGCTGTGCGCAGA
>DASSOA010000111.1:0-4832 GCA_035701115.1 Gammaproteobacteria bacterium | reverse complement strand
CGCGCCATCGGCTGCGTAACAGTAATAGAAATTCACGGGATTGAAGCTGTAGCCGAAATAGCGCAGGTGCGTGAGCAGGCGGATCGGGCCGCCGGGTCGGGTGCCGGTCGCCTCTTCGACTTTCTGGCGTACCGCCTCCGTGAGCGGCAGGTTTTCAGGTCCGAGATAATCGCTGCGGCGAAATTCGGCCAGGTTGCGGCGGTTCACCGACCAGAACCAGCGGCGTGTGAACACAGTCGCGACTTCGTCAAGGTCCAGATACAGCTGCGCCACCCGGAAATTGAAGGCATGAGCGTGTGGCGCGAAGCGGCGATGCCGCACCTTGCCTTCATAAATGGCGCTGGCGAACGTATTCATGCTGCGCGCGCCTGAATTTCGGGCCATGACACACCGAGGCGCTCCGCAACCTCCACTGCGCTGCGCATGCCGTCCTCGTGAAATCCCCAACCCCAGTAGGCACCGGCGAACCAGGTACGGTTCCGGCCCTGGATTTCCGCTTTGCGCGCTTGCGCGGCAACCGAGGCGCGGGTGTAGACGGGGTGGTCATAACGCATGCGGCGCAGAATTTTTACCGGATCAATGTCCCGTGTACGGTTCAACGTCACCACGAACGGTTCGGGCGAATCGAGTGTCTGCAACAGGTTCATGCAATAACTGACAGTGCAGGGCGTATCCGGCTCGTGCGGGATGTAGGCGTTCCAGGCAGCCCAGGCTTTGCGCCGGCGCGGCAGCAGACCGGCATCTGTGTGCAGTACCACGTCGTTTTCCTGATAAGGAATCGCGCCCAGGATTTCGCGTTCGCGCTCATTGGCATCGCTCAATAACGCCAGCGCCTGATCGCTGTGGCAGGCGAGCACCACGTGATCGAAGTATTCAATTCCAGCATAGCTTTCGGTTACCACCTGGTCATGGCTGCGCCGGATGGAATACACAGGGCAATGTAGCCGTTCATGCACGTGCCATGTACGCCGCATTGCGCGGATGTAGCTGGCCGAACCGCCCCGAACCACGCGCCATTCCGGGCGGCCGCTGGTTTGCAGCATGTGATGGTTGGCCATGAATTGCACCAGATAGCGTGCCGGAAACTCGAGAATCCGCGTTGGTGGCGACGACCACAGTGCGGATGCCATTGGCACCAGATGCTCATCGCGGAAAGCCGTGCCGTAGCCGTGTTGGTGGAGATAGTCACCGAGCGTCTGGCTATTGTCCTGCTGCCCGAGCAAAGCGGGTGCGTCCCGGTAGAATCGCAACAGATCGCGCACCATGCCGATGAAGCGCGGCGACAGAAGATTGCGGCGCTGGCAAAACAGCGTGTCGAGAGAAGTGGCGTTGTATTCGAGGCCGCTGGTGGCGTTATGCACCGAGAAGCTCATGGTGGTCGGTTGCGTGGGAACATCCAGTTCCTCGAATAAACGGGTCAGCAAAGGATAGTGCGCCGGATTGTGTACGATAAAACCGGTGTCGATCGCGTAATGCCGGCCATGCAGCTCGATGTCATGTGTGTGCGTATGACCGCCGAGATAATCATTGGCTTCGAACAGCGTCACGTCGTGCCTGCGCGACAAGAGCCATGCCGAGGCCAGTCCTGCAATGCCGGAGCCGATCACTGCGATACGCATGGCTTACGTCCGTGTGCGCGCAGCGACCCAGGCGGGCACCGGTTTCAGGTCGTGTATCAAACCGAGCCGCGCCATGAGCTGCAGGCCGTACCAGGTCAGGTCAATTTCCCACCAGTGAAATCCCTGGCGCGCTGAGCCCGGATAGAAATGATGGTTGTTGTGCCAGCCTTCGCCGAACGTCAGCAGGGCCAGTACCGCATTGTTACGGCTGTCGTCGCCTGTTTCAAAACGGCGGGTACCAACGCGATGCGCCAGCGAATTGATGGTAACGGTGGCATGGAAGAGTATTACAGTGGAAATGAAAAAGCCCCAGACCAGCATCTGACCGCCGCCGGTGCCAAGTTGCGGTGCAAGGTGATGCAGCCACACACCGAGCCCGTAGAGTGTGGCGGCAAGCAACACGGGCACCAGCGTGTCGTAGCGGTCGAGCCAGCGCAGTTCGGGATATTTGATCAGATCGGGAATCCGTTCGGCGTCGGTGCGGAACGCGCGCGGCGTCAGGAACCAGCCCATGTGGCTCCACAGAAACCCGTACACGCCGGGCGAATGTGGATCGAGTTCCGTATCGGCATGGCGATGGTGTTTGCGATGATGAGCCGCCCACCACAACGGACCGCGCTGCACACAGGCGGCGCCGAGCACGGCAAAAATGAATTGCACGGCGCGCGAGGTGCGGAACGCCCGGTGCGCGAAATAGCGGTGGTAGAAACCGGTCAGCGCGAACATGCGGATGGCGTACATGAATGCCGCAACCGTCAGCGCGATACCGGATACGCCGACCCAGATCACGCCGAGGCAGGCCAGATGCATGCCGATGAACGGCAGGGCGCGCAGCCAGTCAATGCGCCGGGATTGCTCCGTGACGTCGTCAAACGCGACGCTCGCGTCAACCCAGCCGCGAATCTGCTGCAAGATCCTGGCGCGGGGCGTCGAAGGTAGTCTGGTCTGTTCCATACCGGCCTGCCTGTAAGGGTCCCGGGAGAGATACGAACCTGCAGGCGGAATGGATGCAGTCGGAGTCGAACGGACACGGCGACTCCCGCTGGCAATGCCAACGGGAGTCGCACGTCAGGTGATCGGACTGAAACTAGGAATTGATGATCGAGCCCGTAAACACCACCGGTCCGGTGGGTTCTCCGGTGGGTGAACCGCCGGCTGGCTCAACTGAGATGGCCAGACCTTTGGCCTTGGTCAACGCGGCCAGCATGTCGGGGGTCAGGGTCTCATGCGCCGAGCCGGTGCTGTTCATCAGGCCCAGCGATACGGGCTTGCCGGACTTCGGCAGCATCCACAATTGATAGGACTTGCCGGGGGGCGGGGTATTGTCGGCCAGAGCGTTCATGTCCACCCGACGGTTTTGCGCATGCACGGTAATCAGCCAGCGCGGCTGGCCCTGAGGCGCCGCCATCACCGCCAGGTAGGCGGCAGGTGCCGCAGCCGTTGGCGGCGGGGTCGTGGTTACCAGGCTGCGCCCGACCAGGATGCCGACCACAAGGACTGCCGCGGCAGCGGCTAGCGCCGCGCCGCTCCAGACTGCGTTCCAGGCGGCGACCAGACGAACTGTCCTGCTTTCACCGGCGTCGGCGCGCAAGGCGGCCTGCAGCTTGCGCCATACCGCTGCGGGAGGTTGCAGCGGTTTGAGAATCAATGTCCAGGCGGCAAATTTGTCTTCCCATGCAGCCACTTCGGCACGCAAGCGCGCGTCCTCGACCGCCAGGCGCTCGAAGCGCTGGCGCACGCGTGACTTCAACAGACCGAGCACGTATTTGCCGGCCAGCAGGACGCGGAGGTTCTGGCTGTCGTATTTCATATTGCTTCCAGGCACTGTTTGAGGCCCTGCAATCCGCGGCGGACCCAGCTTTTGATGGTACCGAGCGGCGTTTTGAGGGTGTCTGCAATCTCTTCATGCGAACACCCGTCGAAGTAGGCGAGCTTCAGGCTGCTGCGCTGGCCTTCGCTCAATCCATCCAGACAGTGCTTGAGTGCCCGTGCTTCCGCATGGCTGATCAGATCGCCGGTTTCGGAATCGCCAGTCAGGGTGTTGAGTACGTTGTCTTCGCTCTCGGTGTCCGATGGATCGAAATGGACCTCGCGACGCTCGCGCCGCAACATGTCCAGCGCACGATAGCGGCATATCGAAATCAGCCACGTCATGGGTGCGCCCTTCTCGGCCGTGTAGCTCGATGCGTTGCGCCAGATATTGAGAAATGAGTCCTGCAAGGCTTCCTCCGCCAGGTCCCTTCGTTTCAATATACGCACGAGAACCGCAAACAGTTGCGGTGAGGTGAGCTGATACAGCTTCTGGAAGGCAGGCTGGCGCCCCATGGCGCAGCCATGGAGCAGGTCCACGAGCTGATGCTGTCTGGCTTCGGATGCGTCGGCGGTTGAAGGCATGGATGGTTCTCGATCGCCTCTATGTCTGCTGAGGCCTAACAGTACACGGTCACCGGGTCAATTGTAAGCGTCTTCAGGACTTGTGCGATTGCCTGGTCGTTGCTGTCGTCGGCGCCTGCGTCTTGGGACGATATTCGCACAGATCGGCAATCACACAGTGCCAGCATTCCGGTTTGCGGGCTTTGCAGACATAGCGGCCGTGCAGGATCAACCAGTGATGCGCATCCTGTTTATATTTGTCGGGAGTAAATTTGTGCAGCCGGTTTTCGACTTCACGGACATTTTTCCCGGGTGCAAGGCCGGTGCGGTTGGCGACGCGGAAAATATGCGTGTCCACGGCGATGGTCGGCTCGCCGAATGCAGTATTGAGAATGACGTTTGCCGTTTTACGACCCACGCCGGGCAACGCTTCGAGGGCGGCGCGCTCGCGCGGGACCTGGCCGTGATGCCGTTCGATGAGCAACTTTGCCGCGGCGATGATGTTTTTGGCCTTGGTGTTGTAGAGACCGATGGTCCTGATATAGCGTTTGAGACCGGCTTCGCCGAGTTCGAGCATGGCTCCGGGCGTGTCGGCGACCTGGAACAGATGTTCGGTTGCCTTGTTCACGCTGACGTCGGTCGCCTGTGCCGATAATGTAACGGCAACCAGCAATTCGTACGGCGTGCGATACACCAGCTCGGTAGTTGGTTTGGGATTGGCTTTTTTCAGACGTGCGTAAATGGCCGCACGCTTTTCCGGATTCATGGTTTGCTGTTTCCCTGTTGCGCACGCTTGGCGCGGACCCGCTCCACCGCCGCGGCGATTTCGGCTTTGCGACG
>DASSOA010000110.1:0-2549 GCA_035701115.1 Gammaproteobacteria bacterium | reverse complement strand
CAGCTCTGGCTTCCAATCCTGCTTTCGGCGGTGGCGGTATTTGTCGTCAGCAGCATCATCCATATGGTTCTGCAGTTCTGGCACTCACCCGACTATCACGGTTTTTCGAATGAGGCAGAAGTTGCCGCCGCGATTCGCAAGGGCGATCCCGCGCCGGGTGTGTACGGGATTCCGTTCTGCAAGATGGAAGACATGAAAAAACCGGAAACGATCGAGAAGTACCAACAGGGACCGGTTGGTTCCGTCATCCTGCGGCGCAGCGGGACAGTCAACATGGGTGCCTTCCTGTTGCAGTGGTTTGTCTTCTGTCTGCTGGTGTCGTATTTCTGCGCCTACCTTGGCACCTCCACCCTGCTGGCGGGCACCCCGGCGCCGCAGGTGTTTCGAGTGCTCGGCACCGCGGCGATGATGTCGTTTGCCATCGGCGTGATCCCGAACGGCATCTGGGGCGGTTATCCGTGGAAAGGGGTCATCAAGTCGGTGATCGACGGTGTCATCTATGGTTTGGTAACCGGCGCAATCTTTGCCTGGCTCTGGCCGAAGTAACGATCTTGTACACACAACTCGCGTCACAACGGCTATGCCGTTGTGACGCGCTATGATATAGGCACCGCCCACCTGAACCGGAGGATGTATGGCCAGAATTGCCGGACCCGATCTCACGCTCGGCGTGCCAACCGCCTCTGTTGTCGAAGGCAAACCGCTGCTCGGCCACGTCGGACAGGACCCGGTCCTGCTGGTGAGACTCAAAGACGGATTCAGCGCCATCAGCGCCGTGTGCGCGCATTACCACGGTCCGCTCGACAAGGGCCTGGTGGTCGGTGAAACCGTGCGCTGTCCGTGGCATCACGCCTGCTTCAGTCTGCGCAACGGCGAACTGCTCGGCGCACCGGGGTTGACGTCTCTGCCCACCTGGGCAATTGTACAGCGGGACAGCCAGCTGTTTGTAAAAGACAAGCAACCCGCTCTCAAACGTTCCACTCGCAGATCACAAAGCACGTCAGCACAGCCCGAATCGGTCGTCATTATCGGCGGTGGTGCAGCAGGCGAAGCTGCCGCAACGGCATTGCGCTTCCATGGCTATGAGAAGCCCATCACGATCCTCAGTACCGAGGACAGCCTGCCGCCGGATCGCCCCAATCTGTCGAAAGATTTTCTCGCGGGCACCGCGCCGGTGGAATGGGTGCCGATCCGCAATGAAGCATATTACGGCAAACAGCAAATCGCTTTATTGCGCAACACACGCGTTACCGCAATCGACACCAAATCCAAATCAGTGCGCGCCGAAGACGGACGTGAATTCAGCTACGGCGCGTTGCTGCTCGCGACCGGCGCGGACCCGGTGAAGCTGCCGACACCTGGCGCCGACTTGCCACATGTGCACTACGTGCGCACCGTCGCCGACTGCAATGCCATCATCAAAGACATCGAGTCGGGAGCGAAACGCGCCGTGGTCATCGGCGCCAGTTTCATCGGACTCGAAGTCGCAGCGTCGTTGCGAACCCGCGGACTTGAAGTTCACGTCGTCGGTCCCGAAGCGCGTCCACTGGAGCGCGTACTCGGCCCGCAACTCGGCGATTTCGTCCGCACGCTGCACGAATCGAGGGGCGTCAATTTCCACTTCGGCCAGACCGTGACGCAGATCGAACGCACGCAGTGCACGCTGAGCAGTGGCGGGAAGCTATCCGCAGATGTCGTCGTCATCGGCGTGGGAGTGCGACCTGTCACCGCACTTGCCGAACAGGCTGGACTCAAAACCGACAAGGGCGTACTGGTAAACGAACACCTGGAAACCAGCGTGCCGGGCATTTATGCCGCCGGCGACATCGCACGCTGGCCCGACCACCGCAGCGGCATGCCGATTCGTGTCGAACATTGGGCCGTGGCACAGCGTCAGGGGCAAACCGCAGCGCGTAACATGCTCGGATTCCGCGAGCGCTATACGGCAGTGCCGTTTTTCTGGAGCCAGCATTACGATGTGGCGATCAATTATGTCGGCCACACCGAAGGCTGGGACCAGCTGTCGCTTGACGGCGATCCCGCAAAGCTCGATTGTGCGGTCGACTATCTCAAAAACGGTAAGCGCCTGGCGCAAGCCACAATCTTCCGCGATGTATTGAATCTTGAAACCGAAGCGGCAATGGAACGGGAGTAACGGGAATCCAGCATGACAGTCACCGGGAACTACCAGATTCGCAGCGCGAAACCGGAAGAATACGCCGCCCTCGGTAAAATGATCGTGGACGTCTATGCCGCTCTGCCCGGCATGCCGACGCCGCAAGAACAGCCCGATTACTACAACAAACTGCTCGATGTTGCGGCGCGTGCCGCCAATCCCGAGATCAGTGTTTATGCCACGATCAGCGAAGCCGGCGAATTATTTGGCAGCGTCGATTTCATTCACGATATGACGCACTACGGATCGGGCGGTACGGCGGGTGCCGTGCCCAACGCAGCCGGCATCCGGCTGTTGGCCGTCAATCCTGCAACGCGCGGCATGGGAATCGGCAAAGCGCTGACGCAATTCTGCATTGATGAGGCACGCAGGC
>DASSOA010000109.1:0-3430 GCA_035701115.1 Gammaproteobacteria bacterium | reverse complement strand
CTCGCGGAGCAAGGCATTACTTACCTTGCTTTGTTGCGGTTTCTGATCCCGGTTGGTTGACGGATACGCATACCGCAGAATCCATAATTAAGCTAAATACATGCATCGCGCAATCATCCTGGGTTTAACGAGCGCTCACCGGAACATGGAGCGCATACTTACGCTCATGCGACTTCAGGCCGACACCATGCAACCTGGTGCGGACGGCTCGGCGCTCATGTTGCTGCAGAACGCCATCGGCTACATGCATAATTTTCCGGGCGTAATTCATCATCCAACTGAAGAGGTTATCTTCTCGAGGCTGATATATCGTGCGCCTGACAGCAGTGAACTCTGCCAGCGCCTGCTGCAGCAACACCAGCTGTTTGGCGATCTGGAATCGGCCATGCTGAGACATGTCCGTCATGCGCGGCAAGGTGACCTGCTGGCACACCGACAGGTCAAGGACAGCGTGGCCTTGTATTGCCGGGAACATTACAGCCACATTCATACGGAAGATACCGACTTCGTTCCGCAAGCCATCAAGTGGCTTGCCGTGGAAGACTGGCAGCAGGTCAACAGTGAAGCGCGGAGCGACCTGGACCCGATATTCGAAGGCAGTGCACTCAAGACCTACGACAATCTGTATGACTGCCTCATGGCGGCGAATCAATACCTGATTCTGCATTGACCCGCGTGATCCCATCCGCCGAAGATGCCGGACAGTTCGGCGTCGAAGCGCCGGGTTGACCGCCGAAAGGCGACCGAAGCTGATCAGACGTTCCGGATTCTTTGCAGGAAAATGCAGGCATGACACAGAGTGCATCACCCTCTCAACTGATTGACCTGAGAATCAGCAAACTGAACGACTGGCGCGGCAAGCTGCTCGCCCGCCTACGCGGCTTGATCAAGGAAGCCGATCCCGATGTGGTAGAGGAGGTGAAATGGAGGAAACCGTCGAACTCGATGCTCGGCGTTCCGGTGTGGGAGCACGACGGAATCATCTGCACCGGCGAGGTATATAAGGACAAAGTGAAGCTGACCTTTGCCAGGGGCGCAGCGCTGCCTGATCCGTCAACGCTTTTCAATTCGAGCCTGGAAGGCAAGGTCCGGCGCGCCATAGATTTCCATGAGCACGACACGCTCAACGAAAAGGCTTTCAGGGCGCTGGTGCGCGCAGCGGTAACGCTGAACGCGTCCGGAAACACGGGCAACGCCCGACGACGCGACCAGACCCGATGAGGTCCAACCGGCCTTGATCTTCATCAAGGCACATCGAACCCCGCATGCATTAATTTTCCCGGTATAGGCTGTTTCAATTTCCGTACTCCTGAATGCAAGACGCTGATCCACTGGATATCCTGGCAATGGAACATGATGCACTGGCGCGTTTGTACGGCCGGCATCAGGAAGCGCTCGTCACCCGGTATTGGCAACAGGCGGCGTCGCTGCTCGAAGAATACAGCACGCGCCTCAGTCGGCACATCGAGATCGAGCAGCGTCTCTTGCTGCCACACTGTGACGCGGTTTCGGCGTCAATTCGCTGGCAGGCCAGAGTCTACCGGGCAGAACACGAACGTATTGCTCAATTGCTGGCAAGGAATATCCAGCACCTGGCGCAGACGAGGCAACGTGGCATGACGCCCGCCGGACTGATCGCACTGCTGGACGAGGAGAGGATGCTCAAACATGTTCTGGAACATCACCATGAACGCGAGGAGCAGGGATTGTTTGCGGAATTGCGTTTGCAGCTTCCCGCCGATATCCGTAAGGAGTTGAAATACGCATTGGACGCGGCCTGATTGAAGACGGCGATAATCGCGGGGGCCGGGCACGCTTGACGTCTGTCAAGGCGCGGCACCGGCAGAATTGACTAATCTGCTTCGTGTCATCCCGCTTGCGAAGCGGCATCACTCGAGGGATATGTCATGAACAAGACATTAAAGCAGCCCTGCGTCGAAAAAGTGTACTACGTCGAATGGAAGGATGTTCCTCTGTCATGTCCGACGCCGGCCATGAGCGTGTGGAATGCGCACCCCAGAGTCTATCTGCCGATACAGGAAACCGGGCGCGAGCAGTGCCCCTATTGCGGCGCGATCTATGTACTGGCCGTTGAGAAATCGTCGGATCAGCCGATTCACCAGCCAAATGTGGAAATAGACTTTCTCCGTCACCGTGCCGCCGATCGTGCGCACCAGTCAGGCGTTTCACACCAGCCTGTCTGAAATACGCAAGGCTTCGGGCGTCAGGCGCAGGATGCCGTTTCGGTTTCGCGATCGTCGCGAATCTCGATCAGGCCGTCGCGAACCCGGACCGGAAACGTGTGAACGCCTTCGTAGGCGGGCGCTTTGAGTGCTTCCCCGGTCTGGATGGAAAACTCGGCCAGATGCCGCGGGCACACGATACGGTTGCCCTCGACCCAGCCACCCGACAGATCGCCGCCATCGTGCGTGCAGACATCCTCGATTGCGAAATACTCGCCATCCAGGTTGAACACGGCAATGTCGGTGCCGTTCAATTCGACCACAATTGACTTTCGGTCCGCGATTTCACCCACCCGGCCCGCTGTTATCCACTGTGACATGCGATTCGCCTCCTGTTGAAGGGGCATCACACTAGGCTCGGGCGTGAAGGTGCGCCTTGACGGATGTCAAGGCCGATAACCCGTGACACGCCTAGTCTCTGGTGCATACGGACAGTGAGGAGCGAAAGGCAGATGCCGAACACAGGTCGTGAGCGGGTGGTGCACAGCGGCGAGAAATTCATAACCGAAGAGGGGGTGCATGCCGTAAAACACGGCATGATCGCCAGGCCATCTTCCGGGCCCGCGTCCGACAAATCCGTGCCCAAACCGTCATGGCTGCGGGTGCGCCTGCCGGCCGGTGAGCGTTACGAAACGGTTCGCGACATCGTCAAGACGCATCGCCTGCATACCGTGTGCGAAGAATCGCTCTGTCCCAACATTGCGGAGTGCTGGGGACGCGGCACCGCTACATTGATGCTGATGGGATCCGTGTGCACCCGTGCGTGCAAATTCTGTGCCGTGGATACCGGCAATCCGCGCGGACGCCTCGATCCCGAAGAGCCGCAGCAGGTCGCTGAGGCCGTGACCCTGATGCAGCTGAAATATGTGGTGCTGACGTCGGTAGATCGTGACGACCTGCCGGATGGCGGCGCCAGGCATTATGCCGCCTGCATCCGGGCGATCCATTCCCGTTCGCCCGCAACCGCGGTGGAAGCCCTGACCCCGGATTTCCGCGGCGATCAACGCGCTGTCGCGACTGTGCTCGCAGCGGGTGTTCAGGTGTATGCCCAGAATCTCGAAACGGTGGAACGCCTTACCGGCACCGTGCGCGATCCGCGCGCAGGTTACGCGCAGACGCTCAACGTGCTTGCCGGCGCCAAACGGACTCAGCCCGATGTGCTGACAAAATCGAGCCTGATGCTGGGT
>DASSOA010000108.1:0-14641 GCA_035701115.1 Gammaproteobacteria bacterium | reverse complement strand
ACTGCTGGATCGCCGCCCCACCCGCCTGTCGGGCGGCGAGAAACAGCGCGTCGCGCTGGCGCGTGCGCTGGTGCGTGAACCGGAGCTGTTCATCTTCGACGAACCCCTGAGTGCACTCGATGCGCAGGTGCGCAATATCGCGCGCGCCGAACTGCGCGACCTTCAGAAACGCACCGGCATCACCACGCTTTACGTGACGCACGATCAGGTCGAAGCGCTGGGACTCGCGGATCGCCTCGCCGTCATGAGCAAGGGACAGGTGCGGCAGATCGGTACGCCAGAGGAACTCTACACGCGTCCGGCGGACACATTCGTCGCGAGTTTCATCGGCAGTCCGCCCATGAACCTGATTCCGCGCGGCGATCGCATTATCGGCGTGCGCCCAGAGCACCTGCTACGCAGACGCGAAAACATCAAGCAGGAAGCCGCGTTCAGCCTGAAGCTGCGCATCGAACAGCTTGAATATCTGGGTGCGGAATACCTGGCTTACGGAAAGGAAGAGGGTGGCGATCCAACTGTGCAGATCGTGGCGCGGTTGTCGCCGGATCACGGGCGCATTGCCAGTACGGGCGATGTCATCGAATTTTTCGCGGATGCCCGCTACGTCAAACTGTTCGACAAGACCAGCGGCAAACTGCTGGAAAGCGCGTCTGCCCGGCCCGAGGCCGCGTCCACATCCACCGCCTGACGGAAAGCGCGCGTGACCTCACCCGGACATATCCGCGCAATTGTCGATCACGACAACCGCCTGGGCTGGGCGATGCTCTCACCCGCCGTGCTGTACATCGCGGTTTTCATCGGCGCGCCGTTTGTGCTGGCAGTGCTGCTGAGTTTCAGCAACGCCACCGTCGGCGATCCGACCATCCATCACCTGGTCGGCTTCGATAATTTCGTGTCAGCGTGGCACCAGCCACAGTTTCGCACCGCGCTGGAAAACAGCCTGCTGATCACGTTTCTTACGCTGGTCATTCTGATCGTGCTCGCCACCCTTCTGTCGGAGCTGCTGGCCCGCGACTTCCCCTTCAAGCGGGTGGTGCAGACGCTGATCATTCTGCCGTGGGCGATGCCGGTATCGCTGGCGGCAATTGCCTGGTTGTGGCTGCTCGATTCGCAGTTCAGTCCGGTTGACTGGATCTTCCGGCAAATTCACGTGCTCGGGCCGGGCGGCCTGTTCGGGCCCGGCCTGCATCTCTATTACCTCGGCAAGGAGAATCTCGCCATTGCATCGGTGATCACGGTGAACGTCTGGCGGCTGTTGCCGCTCGGCACAATCATCGTGCTCGCGGGCCGGCTTTCGATTCCACAGGATCTTTTCGATCAGGCACAGATTGACGGCGCCGGCTTCTTCCGCGTGCTGTTCCGCATCACGATCCCCGCGCTGGTCCCGGTGCTCACCGTCGCGCTGCTGTTTACCGGCCTCGTGGTGTTCGGCGACATGGCAATCGTCGCCTTGCTTACGCGCGGCGGACCGGGAACCGCCAGCCAGATTCTGCCCTATTGGGCGTTCCTGAAAGGCATTGACGGCGGCGATCTTGGCGGCGGCGCGGCAGTCGCGCTGTTCATGCTGCCGGTCCTGCTGGTGGTGGCCATCCTTGCATTGCGCGTCGCCTATCGCGCACAGGAGGCCTGACATGCGCCGCTTTCTGCGCGGACTCGGGTTCTATGCGGCGCTGTTCGTGCTGACGCTGTTCGCAGTGTTCCCCTGCATCTGGGCGGTCATCACCATCTTCAAAAAAAGTTCGGATCTATACACCGCGAATGCAAATCCGTTCCTGTATCACCCCGGCCCCACGCTCTCGCATCTGACTTACCTGTTCACGGATACGAACTTCATGACCTTCGTACTCAATTCCGTGCTCATCGGCGTGTGCGTCGTCGCGATCACACTGCTGCTTGCGGTGCCGGCGGCGTATGCACTGGCACGGCTGACCGGCCGCTGGGGCGAACGGTCCGGCATGGTGCTGTTCCTGGTGTATCTGATTCCGCCGACATTGCTGTTCCTGCCCATGTATCAATTGGTGACGATGCTCGGTCTGGCCGATACCATCTGGGCACTGGTGGTCGTGTATCCGACCATCACCATACCGTTCTGTACCTGGCTGCTGCTGGGGTTTTTCAAATCCATGCCGGGCGATCTCGATGAAGCGGCGATGATCGACGGCTGCAGCCGCTTCGGCGCGTTCCTGCGGATTTCGCTGCCGCTCGCCCTGCCCGGCATCGGCGCCTGCATCGTGTTTGCGTTCTCGCTGCAGCTCAGCGACTACATTTATGCAGCCACCTTCGTCACTTCGGCATCGGCAATGCCGCTCAGTGTCGGCGTACCGACCCAACTGGTGCGCGGCGATGTGTTCTTCTGGCAGGCGCTGATGGCGGCGGATGCCATTGTGGCGATTCCGCTCACGCTCGCTTACGGTTTGTTGTTCGACCGGTTGGTGTCCGGGTTCCAGAGCGCGGAAACCTCCGCCGCCCAGGCCGCCTGAACCGCATCAGAATCCCGATGGCCCTTCGCGTTTTTCCGAGTGCTCCGGCCAGCGGCTGGTGACGGATTTCACGCGCGTGTAGAAACGCACGCCGTCAGTGCCATGCACGTGCAGCGGGCCGAACAGCGATTGCTTGTGCCCGCCGAATCCGAAATAGGCGGTGGGAGCCGGAACCGGCACGTTGACGCCGATCATGCCGGCCTCAATATCGCGCACGAATCGCCGCGCGTGCGCCCCGTCGGCGGTAAAAATCGCCGCGCCGTTGGCATACTCATGGCCGTTCGCGATTGCAATCGCTTCATCGAGATCCGCGGCCCTCACCACACACAGCACGGGTCCGAAGATTTCATCCCGGTAGATTTTCATGTCCGGCGTCACATGATCGAACAGGCTTGGTCCGAGAAAAAACCCTCCATGCGCCGCGCCAGCCGTGTGACGCCGTCCATCCACCACCAGGCGTGCGCCTTCACCCACGCCCGTGTCGAGATATTGCGTCACGCGCAGACGATGTTCTTCGGTAACAAGCGGCCCTACATCCGTTGCAGGATCGCTGCCCGAACCGAGTTTCAGCGCCCGCGCGCGCGTCGCGAGTTTCGATACCAGCTGATCGCCCGCCTTGCCGACCGCCACCGCAACCGAAATCGCCATGCAGCGTTCACCGGCGCAGCCGTACGCGGCACCGGTCAGTGCCGCACACGCAGCATCCATGTCGGCGTCGGCCATCACAATGAGATGATTTTTGGCACCACCGAGACACTGCGCGCGTTTGCCGGCATCCGACGCAGCCCGATAGACCGCGCGCGCCACCGGTGTGGAGCCCACAAAACTGACTGCTGCCACCTCGGGGGCCGAGATCAGCTTCTCCACCGTTTCCCGCGCACCGTGCACAATATTGAACACTCCCGGCGGCAACCCGGCCTCCTCGAACAGCGCCGCCAGCCGCGTTGCGCAGGTCGGCGCTTTTTCCGACGGCTTGAGAATGAAAGTGTTTCCCGCGGCGATCGCCACCGGGAACATCCACATCGGCACCATGGCGGGAAAGTTGAACGGCGTAATACCCAGGCACACACCCACCGGTTCACACACGCTGTAACCGTCCAGCCCGGATGCAATATCGTTCAGGAACTCACCTTTCATGAGATGCGGAATGCCGGCTGCAAACTCCACGACCTGCATACCGCGGTCAAGCTCGGCCCTCGATTCAGCCAGTGTCTTGCCGTTTTCCTGCGTGATGATGTCAGCCAGCTGGTCGCGCCGTCCGCGCAGCAATTCGCGATAGCGAAACAGGATATCCGCGCGCCTGGGCGCCGGCGTCGCGGCCCAGGCCGGAAATGCGCGAACGGCACTGCTGACGGCTTCCTGCAAAATCCCGGCGTCGGCAAACCCGACTGCGTGGACCGGCTTGCCGGTCGCCGGATCGAACACCGGCGCCGACTCGCCGCGCAACGGCTGACGTGCACCTCCGTTGATCCAGTGGGCGATATGAGGAAGTTTCTCGTTTTGTACGATTCCGCGAATGCGATTCATGGCTTGCTCCTGCGCATGCGACGCCGGCCGAACGGTCAGTCTTGAGTATCGCGCCGCGCATCACGCGCGGCAACGAAACATAATGCAAGACCAGGTGAACCGCACCGGTGATATCCTGTCGAACCTCCGGCGCATTACACAACCTTGCAATCAATCCGGGAGCCCGACGATGAAATCGAATGCGATCGCCCGCCCTTACATGCTTGCGACAGCATTGGTGGCCCTGTCTGCATTGACGCCGATCGCGCAGTCCGCCCCGGAGACGCCATCACTCGACCAACTTGCCAGCTACCTCACCGGGCATTGGCAATGCGACGGTCACTTTGCCAACGGCAAAAGCATCTCTTCGGTCGAAACATTCAAGCCGATACTGGATGGCAAATGGCTGCTGGAAATTCACCAAGACAATCCGCCGCACCGCTATTCGGCGTATTCAATCTGGGGACCGGATGCAGAGCACGGGAAATTCAGCGTCGTGATTCACGACAACAGCGGCGGACTGCGGAACTTCTATGCGACAAACATCAACAGCGTCACGACGCGGCTGGAGTCGGCGGACGCAGGTTCGATCCGTGAAGCGTTCATGTTTGTCAGGCAGGCGCCGGACAAACTGCGCATCACCTACGAACGCGGCGTGGACGGCAAGGCGCTGCAACTCGGAGACACGCTGCTGTGTACCCGTGCACCTGAACTCGCGGAGCCGGACACAGCCGGATCTTCACGGTGACAGCGATCAATAGTGCAGGGGTGTGACCCGGTCAGCGGATTGTTTCGGCGCCAACAGCTCGCGGGCGGTTTGCTCCGATATTGCTTCGAACACTTCGTAAAATTCCGGCGCGGCTCTGAAGTCGGGCGAACGATAAACGCATTCCAGCTCGTCAACGGCGGCCTCGAGCCGGCTGCAGGTTTCCTGCGAGGCAACCGGCAGCGCCAGCACGATGCTGGCGGGACGTTCCGCGCGCAACGCCTGCATCGCCGCATCCAGCGTATCGCAGGGCGTGCTGCCGTCATCTACCACGATGACAACGCGCCCGGCAACCGCAGCGGCTACAGGATGGGCGGCATAAAGACGTTGCCGCCGTTGGAGTTCGATGATCTCGGCGTTGAACACCACATCAAACTGTGAGCGACTGATGTTCAGGCGACGAATGACCTCCTTGTTCAGATAACGCCCGCCACCTGAAATCACCACACCCACGGGCGTTTCCGAATGCCCGGGCATGACCAGATTGCGGATCAGCAGCACATCCAGTGCGAGCTTGAGGCTTAGCGACACCTCGCGTCCCACCGGCACGCCTCCCGGCGGAATGGCGAGTACCAGGACATCCTCGCGGCCTGCATAATCCTGCAGGCGCCGCGCCAGCAGGCGGCCTGCGGCAGCGCGATCCGGAAAAACGAACGGATTCATCATGAACGCACACTCCTTTGCAGCACATGTCCTTGATTGAATATCCCTCGGCAGCCCGAACGGCACACTGCAGAACGCAGGCACCAAGTATAGTCCAGGAAAAATTCCCGAACAGGTGCTGGGATTTTTCACCCACAAAACACGCCGGCGTTTGGTTCCGGAAAGGAAATGACCGCGGAAATTTGGGAAACGTTTACCTTGTCAATGAATGCACGTTCAGAAGTCCCGTTCCAGCAGCAACCAGGTGTGGTGACCGCCGACGTTGTAGCCGTTGAGGGTATAGCGCCCCGGATCGGCGTTGGTCCAGGTGTGCGCCAGCGTCAGCTGCAGATTGTCCGCGAGCGCCCATGCAACGGAGAATTTGTAATCGGTGTAATCATTCAGGCGGTGCGCGGCTCCGCTCACTGGGTCGTGGCCGGTTGCGTGCTTGCGGCCGACATGCGCCGCCAGCGTCCAACCGGGATACACCGCCTGCGATGCCGAAAGGTCCAGGTACCACGACCCTTTCGAATCCGGCGTGCCAAAGGAATCGCTCAGCGAATAATTGAGTTGCGCACTCACGTCGTTCCAGCCGACGCGCGCAAAGAATTCGGTGGTGTCGGGTCGCGCGGCCGGCGGCGCCTGTTCGATGTAACGTCCGGGAAACTGCAGACGCAGCACGCCGGCCTTGCCGATCCAGTCCGGTGAAAAATGCATGCGGTATCCCGCCCAGCCGTCCACTTCCACGCTGACGCTGTCGCCGGGATAAAGCTGATCAATCCAGTTGATGCCGGTGACATCAATTCCGCCGTACGCACCGTCACCCGCACCGATATCCAGTTCCGCGCTCGCCGACGGTTGCCCGACACTCTGCGCCAAGCCGCGTCCGACGTAGTTCGTCATGAACTGAATGTCACCAGTAACGAGGTTCGGCGTTTCAGCGTGTGCTACAGCGGCAAAACCGGCCAGCAGCACAAACGCGTACAACACGCTGTACGGATATCTGCGCATGACTTCACCAATGCCATTCGATACGGTGATGCGGCATGCGCTGCAACCAGGCATCGCGCTGCAACTGAGCCGGTGTGGTTACGATTTCGTAGTGGCTGGCGCACGGTTCGTAATGGCTGAGCAGGTTCTGCGCTTCCGGCGGCACGAACACAGGTTCGCATTCCTCGCCTGTCATCGCGCTCACCGCATCAATGTCGCTGAACAGCGTCAGCACCGTGAATTCGGTTTCGGAACCGGGCGCTGCCTGCCGGAACACATATGCGCCAAGAAAGCCCTTGATCCGTTTGAATTCGGGCAACACGTGTTTGCGGAGCAGTTCGGAATAGGACCGCGCCGCATCGCCGCGCGCCCATCCGCGCCAGAGTCGTGCAATCATGGATTCAACCTCCCGTGGTCTCGAAGCGTTGCGTGGCGGCGGGTATTCTGCGAATTTTCTGGTACAGTCTGAAGTGCCAGTTACAACAAAACGGTTCGACCAGATTTCGAACGCGGCATCCAGGGAAATCGCCAGCCAATCCAACTGGCGCACGAGTCTAGGCGGGTAATAGGGCACAACCCGCCCTGATAATGCATACGGAAAAAAGCCGGTCAATGAAAAAGCCGCGCCGGTCATTCAAACCGGCGCGGCCCGGGAGGCAGGAAACGGAACCTCAGCCGGCGCCGTTTCCTGTCAGTCAGATATCAATCAACGCGTGCGCACATTACAGCGCTTTGTTACCTTCGGCGATCGCGTTGTGCAATCTCGCAACGCCCGCTTTCGCCTTGGCGTCCAGTTCGCGGAACACCTCATATTGCGCCACGGTCGGTTGCTGATACGCGAGTCCCACATCCGAAGCCAGATAGGCGAGGTGGCTGCGCAACCTGGGGGTGTGCAGCAGATCGCCTTCGCTTGACTGGATCTTAAGCTGCACCAGATCGCCAATGGTCTGGTTCAGATCCGCCAGCGCCTTGTCGGCTTGTGCGCCCGAGACCGTATGATTCTGCATTGCTGCACTCAGCCGGTCGCGAACGTCAATCGCCTGATTGAGTGTCTGGTCGAGCGAATCGAGTGCATTGTGGATATCCATCTCCAGCGCAAAGCGTTTTTCGAGCTCGCCGCGCCCCGGATGCAGTCTCGGGTCGAGTGCGATCTCGAACGACTGTTCGGACTTTTGACCGCCATAGTTCAACACGACGCGGTAACGGCCCGGCACGGCTTCCGGTCCGTCCACCGTGTCTTCTTCACCGCCCGCTGCAATCGGTGCCTCGAAACCCTTCACTTCAACCGCATCCGGATAACGCAGATTCCACTGGAAGCGGTTCATGCCCGGCTGAATTGCGGTGAGTTTTTCCTCCGCCATCGCCTTGAGCTGCGTCGGCATGAGATTGTCTTTCACGGTAGGTTCCAGTTTCGGCTTCTTGACCTTGAGATGCAGCGCGAAACTGCGCACTTCCCTGCCCTTGTCGTCAAGGAACGTCAGGCTCACCGGCGTCTTGCCGTCGTAGCCGGCCGGAATATGGAAGAACACCGTCGCGCCGAACGGCGGGTTGCTGCCGGCATCATGCAGGCGCTTCACGTAGCCGCTCGCACCGTAGGCATGACTCAGCCATGCCGTCTGCGGCGCGTACACCCGCGCCACGTCGCGCGCCGGCGTCGCTTCCTTGCTGATCTGTTCCAGCAACGACAGGTTGTCGAGCACCCAGAACGCCCGGCCGTGCGTTGCCGCCACCAGATCGCCCTGACGGGCATTGATCTGGAGATCGCGCACCTGCACCTTGGGCAGATTCAGCGACAAGGGCTGCCAGTGCGCGCCGCCGTTGTAACTCACGAACACGGTGTTCTTGGTGCCGAGGAACAGCAGGCTGGGATCATTGGGATCCTGACGCACCACGAATGCGTAGTCGTCGTCGGGCACGCCGGTGCTGAGCGGTTCCCAGTGCTTGCCGTAATCGCTGGTTTCGAACACGTAGGGGTGGAAGTCATCCCACATGTAACGCGAGGCCGTCAGATACGCGGTGTCCTTCGCCACATGCGACGGTTCGATGGACGTGATCTGCGCCCACTGCGGCAAACCTTGCAGCGTAATGTTGTGCCAATGCTTGCCGCCATCGGTGGTGATGTGCACCAGGCCGTCGGCGGAACCCGCCCACATTTCATTGCCGTCGAGCGGCGACACCGCCAGCGTGGACACATCGGGAAAAACCTCCGCGCCGGACTGATCCAGATCCACCGGTCCGCCGCTCGGCAACTGCGTGCTGGGATCGTTGCGCGTCAGATCCGGGCTGATGCGCGTCCAGTGCGCGCCTTCATCCGTGCTCTTGAAAATGTATTGCGACGCGATCAGCAATTCCTTCCTGTTCACCGCCGAGAACAGGACCGGGTGGGTCCAGCCGAAGCGGTATTTCTGTTCACCGGACGACGCCCCTTCCTGGTAATCCGGCCATGGACTGACACCGCGGTATTCGCCGGTCTTGCTGTCGTAGCGCATCATGATGCTGAAGTAACCGCTGCCGAACGTCACGTTCGGTTCGCCCGGTTTCGGCGCGACAAACGTGCTTTCGCCATAGGCCACATCTTTCCAGTCACCGAGCGGAATCAGGCCGTCCGGTGTCGCGCTCGGACCCTCGAACGAACCTTCGTCCTGCTGCGCACCGTATATATGGAACGGGAACTGATCGTCGAGCGCGACGTGATAGAACTGCCCGGTCGGCTGGTTGTGTTCCGTGCTCCAGGTCTTGCCGCCGTCGGTTGAAACGGTCGCGCCGCCATCGTTGCCTTCGAGCAGAATCTCCGGATGATCGGGATTGACCCACACGATGTGATTGTCGCCGTGCGGCGTGTGCAGTTTCGAGAAATTCCTGCCGCCATCGCGCGACACCCACAGCGCATCCACTTCCGGCACGTACACCACATCCGCATTGGTGGGATCGGCGTAGATGCTCATGTAATAGAACGCGCGCTGGCGCAGGCTCCAGTTGTCGTTCACGCGCGTCCAGTGCGCGCCGCCGTCGTCGGAACGGAACACGCCGCCGTCTTTCGCCTGCACGATGCTGTACACCACGTTCGGCTTGCTGGCCACGACCGAGACGCCGATGCGGCCGAGGATGCCCTGCGGATAACCCGGATTCGCTGAAACTTTGGTCCAGTGCGCGCCGCCGTCGGTGGTTTTGTAAAGGCCGCTGCCCGGGCCGCCGTCTTCAAGTTTCCACGGCGTGCGATACGCCTGCCACATTGCCGCGTACAGCACCTGCGGATTCTTCGGGTCCATTACCAGATCAATCGCGCCGGTGTCGGCGTTGACGAACAGCACCTTGTTCCAGGTCTTGCCGCCGTCGGTGGACTTGAACACGCCGCGCTCGTCGTTGCCCTTGAACACGTGCCCCATGGACGACGCGTACACGATGTCGGAATTCTGCGGATCAACCACCAGCGCGCTGATGGTGTGCGTGTCGGCGAGGCCGGCGTCATGCCAGGTCTTGCCGGCGTCGTCGGAACGGAACACGCCGTCGCCGGTAATGACGTCGCCGCGAATGTCGCTTTCGCCGGTGCCGACATAAATGATGTTGTAGTTCGACGGCGCCACCGCAATGGCGCCGATGCTGTTGCTCGATCCCGGCAATGTCTTGTCCGAAATGTTGGTCCAGCTCACGCCGTAGTTGGTGCTCTTCCACACGCCGCCGTCCACGGCACCCATGTAGAACAGATTGCGCTCGCCCGGAACGCCGGTGACCGCCACCACGCGTCCGCCGATGTACGGACCGACGCTGCGCCATTCGAGTTTGCTGTCCGGTGAAGTGTTGGGGGCATTCGAAGACGACGCGGCAACGGCGCTCAATGCCGCCGTCGCCAGCAGTCCGAACACCAACACGGGAATCCTGAACAAGGGGGAAACACGTTGCATGACTCAACCTCCTGCTGGATGAAAGCCGGGGTATGACATGAGGGAAGGTGCCCGATTATGCACCCGTCGCGGGCCATTTTTTTCCGATTGATCAATTTCTGGCCAGCTGGAACGCACATATCACGGCATACCCGGGTACTGAGAGCGTGAAATGACATAAGGCTACCGGCTTTCGGCAGAAAAATGTCACCTTGAATATAGATTGCAACGCTCCTGACAGAACGCTGTCAGGAGCCCCCGTCCACACTGCACTCCGTCATCAACCCGAACGGAGATTCATCATGAGCAAACTCACCAATGCCATCAGCTGGTTTCAGGTTCCGGCGGTCGATTTCAGCCGCGCCGTGAAATTCTATGCCAGCGTGCTGCAGAAACCGTTGCGCGAAGAGACCATGCTCGGCGAACGCATGGCGATTTTCCCGTACGAGCAGCACGGTGTCGGCGGCGCCGTCACGCAGGCGGAATATCTGCAACCCAGTCTCGACGGCAACAATGTATTCCTGCTGGTGGAAGACGAACTCGACAATGCCCTGGCGCGCGTCGCAGCGGCCGGCGGCCACGTCATGACGCCGAAGACCAGACTCGGTGAAGACATGGGACACTTTGCGGTGATCTGCGATACCGAGGGTAACCGGATCGGATTACACTCGCTGGTCTGACACGGCAGAAGGACAACACAGGGTGAGAAGAGCCGACCGCCTGTTCCAGATCGTTCAACTCCTGCAAGGCCGCAAACTTGTTACCGCCAGACAGCTTGCGGAACGCTTGCAGGTTTCGGAACGCACGGTGTACCGCGACGTGCAGGATCTGGTGTTGTCCGGCGTCCCCATTGATGGCGAAGCCGGCGTCGGCTACATGCTGCACGCCGGCTTCCATCTTCCGCCGCTGATGTTCTCGCCCGAGGAAACGGAAGCGCTGGTTACCGGCGCGCGTCTGGTCAAGGCCTGGGCCGGCAACAAACTGGCCGATGCCGCCGAGCAGGCACTCGTCAAGATCGAACACGCTCTGCCGCCAAGGCTCAAACAGAAAATCGGTGACACACGGCTGTTCGCACCGGGTTTTCATGCGTATGCACAGCACACGCCGCAACTCGACAATCTGCGCAACGCCATCAACGACCGGCGCGTGCTGGAAATTGCGTACATCCGCGAAGACGGGGAACCGTCAACGCGCTGCATCCGCCCGCTCGGCCTGTTCTTCTGGGGCAATGTCTGGACGCTCGCCGCCTGGTGCGAGGCGCGCAACGATTATCGCAACTTCCGCGTTGACCGCATCCGGACCCTCACGCCGCAAGCGCGGCAGTTCGAGGAAACCAGAGAGATTTCACTGGAAACGCTGTTTGCACGCTATCGGGCAAGAGCAGCGGCAAAGGCCGGAACCGACTGACCTGACGCGGCTGTCGCGCAACGGCCGCGAACCGGAACCCGCCAAACGCCGTTGCGAGGGGCTTGTCCCGTCCGGAAAGCGCGTGTAGGGTTTTGCGCCAATGCCGCACCGGAACGATGGCATTACGGAGCAGGTGCCAATGAACTCGCGATTCTGGCTGACGTTCGTCTTTTCCGCCGTCCTGATTGCCTGCAGTCTGGCATTGCCGTTTTTTCCCATCAGCGCCATCCCGTTCGGCATCAATCTTCACCACGATCAGTTCGAGATCGTTCCCAGCGTGCAGGGTCTGCCGATGCCTGCGGAACTGCGGTCCGGCGATCTCTTGCGCTTTGATCACATGACGCCGGAGGAACGTCTGCCGTTCATGAACGGCCCCGGCAATCCGCCGCCCGGCAGCACCCTCGGACTTGCAATCGAGCGCGATGGAAAAGTCCAGCATGTTTCCGTCTCAATCGCAAAATTGCCGGGTACGCTCACCAACCGGCTCATGGTGCTGATCTCCGACGCGCTCGTCTGGCTGCAAGCCGCGCTGGGCTTGTTGCTGCTTTGGCGCGGACGACACAAGGCCGCAGCCGGCGTCGCCGTGTGGTGTCTGAGTGGGGCCATTTATGGCATCGCCGGCATATTGCCATTTCCGATACCCGTGTCCTGTGTTTTGAATTCGGCCGGCAACATTCTGAACAGTGCCGGCACCCTCATTGGCCTGCTGCTGGTCGCCGAAGGGCTCGCGCGCAGCGATGCGACCAGCCGCTGGTGGCGCTGGCACCGGCCTGCATTCGCCACCTTGCTGATGGTCTATCTCGCGATGGTCCTGGCGTTGGACAATTTCATCGCCCTGACCGGCGCAATCCTGATTCCGCTCAGGCTGCAGCCGCTCATCATTTCAATTCACCTTGCGGCGTTCGCACTGCCAATTCTGATGATGCTGTTTTCCTATCCGCGCATTGCCGATGCGAATCGCGCCCGTATCCGCTGGTTTCTCGCCAGCATGCTCGGCATCGTCGTTGCCTACCTCATGAGTATCCTGCCGCAATTGGTGCAGCATTCACCGCTCACGTTCGCCTTTCTGCAAATGCTGTTCACCGGACTCGCCCTGTGCGGCTTCACCTACGCGGTGCTGCGGCATCAACTGGTTTCGCTGCGTCTGGTCGTGAACCGCGCGCTGGCCTATGGCGTGGTGACATCCCTGGTGGTGGGCGTGTTTACGGTATTGACGGCACTGGTGGAGCGCAACGCGTTGAGCGAAGGTACCAACCGCCTGCTCGAACTGCTGGTGCCCTTGCTGCTCGGCATCACCCTGCATTCCGTCAAAAACTACGTGGATGAATGGATCAACAAATGGTTCTTCCGCCGCCGTTACCGCGCCGACGCTGCGCTGAATCATTTCGCGCGCACCTGCGCCTACGTGGACAAGCCGGAGAATCTGCTGAAATTGACTGCAGATGAACTCTACCGGCACAGCGGCGCGGAATCGGTTGCGGTCTACCTGATCAACCCGGCATCGTCCGCGGCGCAGCGCATCGAATCGCGCGGCGTGCCGCTGGCTGCAATCGTGGAAACCGACGACCTTGCCCTGGTGCGGCTGCGCGCCGGCGACACCGACATCAACCTGCACCAGGTGGTAACCGCGTTTGGCAGCGATGGCTTTGCGTTTCCGATGATGATGCGCAACCGGCTGATCGGCGTGACCGTGTGTGGCCCGCGGCCCGCCGAACAGTACACGGCAGATGAACGCAAACTCTTTGCGCACGTTGCGCACGAAGTGGGCGTCGCACTGCACACCCTTGAGCTTCAGGAACAACAGCGGCTGTTGCACGAACTCGCGACCGGCTCCTCGTCGTCGTTGCAGGATGTGCGTGCGCGTGCACAGGCGCTGTTGGGGTCGCAGTTGCCAGTCTGAACCGGGGCGGTGCCGCCTGCGCGTCCGCACGACGGAAATCGGATCGCAAGCGGATTTCCATCAAGCCAAGCCTGATCCGCCGGGTTATTTGCGCCGGTTGCCCTGCCGCAAGGAGTCCTTCGCATGAGCACTCTGTTTTCCCCCGTGAATCTCGGCAAACTCGAACTGCGCAACCGCATCATGGTCGCGCCGATGTGCCAGTATTCCGCGGATGACGGCTGCGCCACTGACTGGCACATGATTCACCTCGGGCATCTGGCGCTGTCGGGTGCGGGCGTGATGCTCACCGAAGCGACGGCCGTCGAGCCCGACGGCCGCATCTCACCGGACGACCTCGGTCTTTATTCCGACGAGACCGAAGCCGCGCTTGCACGTGTGATCAAAGCCGTCCGCAAATATTCCGCGATCCGGTTCGGCGTGCAGCTCGCGCACGCCGGCCGCAAGGCATCAACCCGCGTCCCATGGGAAGGCGGCGGGCAGGTCAAACCGGATGAACCACACGGCTGGCAGCCGGTTGCGCCCTCGCCTTTGCCGTTCGCAGAGGGCGAAGTGGCGCCGCACGCACTCGACAAGATGGGGCTCACACGCGTGAAGCAGGCGTTTGCGAATGCGGCGAAGCGCGCGCATCGCCTGGGCCTCGATCTCATCGAAGTGCATTCGGCTCACGGTTATCTGCTGCATCAGTTTCTGTCGCCGCTTTCCAATCAGCGCGACGATGAATACGGCGGCTCGCTTGACAACCGCATGCGCTTTCCGCTGGAAGTGTTCGATGCAATTCGTGCCGCCGTGCCGGACGACATGCCGGCCGGTATCCGCATTTCCGCAACCGACTGGGTGGACGGCGGCTGGGACATCGAACAAAGCGTGGCATTCGCCAAGGCGCTCAAATCACGCGGTTGCGCCTACATTCATGTTTCGAGCGGCGGACTGTCGCCATTACAGAAAATCCCGGTGCAACCGAACTATCAGGTGCCGTTTGCCGAACGCATCCAACGCGAAACCGGCATGCCGGCCATCGCCGTCGGCTTGATCACCGAACCCGAACAGGCCGAAGCAATCATCGAATCGG
>DASSOA010000107.1:0-2040 GCA_035701115.1 Gammaproteobacteria bacterium | reverse complement strand
CTGCGGCGGATCGGACAGCGTGCGGCTGTAACTGGCGATGAACCGAAAGGCGGGATTGTCGCGCGCCATCGCGAGAAAGTCGTCGCCGAACAGCAGTTCGTCCGGTCCGCGCACGCCGAGCAGCAAGGTCGCCTGATAGTTCGTGCCGTCCAGTTTCTCGCGCAGTTGCGGCAGCATGGCGCGATAGGGCGAGACGCCGGTGCCGGTGGCGATCAACAAGTAGCGTGCAGGGGGATCACCACGCAGCACAAAACGGCCGAACGGGCCGGTCGCTTCCACTTCGGCACCCGGCAACATGTTGAACAGCATCCCGGTTGCGCGACCGCCTTCCACGTACGTCGCGGCGATCTGGATTTCATCCGCGCTGTCCGGAATCGTCGCGATGCTGTAGCTGCGGCGCAATTCCATGTCCTGCCACGGCAGGTGCAGCGTGATGAACTGGCCGGGAACATACGGCAGCGGCGCGCCGTCCGCGCGCTTGAAACTCAGTTGGCGCACGCGTGGCGTCACCATGCGGCTCGATTGCAGGACAAATTTGAATTTTTCGTGGCTCATGGAAATTCGCGATGGGGTCCGCAGGCCGCCTGACGGCGGGCAAAGGCGCACTTTTTACCACAATTCGGGCCTCCCGCCGAGTCTGCGCCGGACGCGCTATAGTAATAGCCCGTCTGCCAGGAGGTGGCCCATGTTCAAACGCTCACTTGCAATCTTCTGTCTGCTGCTCGGCAGCACGCTTCTGCCCGTTGCCGCCAATGCTGCCGCGGCACCCGGCGTTGATACGCTGCTCCACGAAGCGGTCGCCGGCAGCTGGCGTTCCGCCGCAAACAAGGCCCGGGATACGTACCGTCATCCGATTCAGACGCTGGAATTTTTCGGGCTGAAACCCGACATGACAGTCGTCGAGCTTTCGCCCGGCGGCGGCTGGTACACCGAGATTCTCGCGCCGGTGCTGCGCGATCACGGCCAGCTGATCGAGGCTGCACCCCCGCTCGACAGCAGCAGCTCTTTCATGCGCCGCATGGCAACCCGGTTTGACGACAAACTGAAGGCCGACCCCGCCGTGTTCGGCAAAGTGAAACTGGCTCCGTTCGCACCGCCTGACCAGGTGGCGCTGGGACCCGACGGCTCGGCAGACATGGTCCTGACGTTTCGCAATGCGCATGACTGGCTGAACAACGATCCGCAGACGCTCGCCAAAGTGTTCGAGGCTGCGTTCAAGATTCTGAAACACGGAGGCGTGTTCGGCGTGGTGGAGCATCGCGCGAAACCATTTGCCGACGCCGAAACCAGCTCCAAGGCGCTGCACCGGATTCCCGAGGATTACATGATCGAACTGGGATTGAAGACCGGATTCCGTCTTGACGGTGTCTCGGAAATCAATGCGAACCCGAAGGATCCTGAAGACATCAACGTGCACCGGCTGCCACCGGATCTGGCCGGCCCCGACAGCGAACACGCGAAGATGAAAGCGATCGGCGAATCCGACCGCATGACGATCAGGTTCGTCAAACCCTGACACGGCGTTACGCAAAATCATGACGGGTGGCTGGCAGCAGTCACCCGTTACTTTATATAGGTCATCAGAATTTTAACTGCGCCCGCGCGGCGGTCACGACCGCGCCGCAGACGTGTTTAAGCACGGATTTCATTCTGGTGAAGTTAGGATGCTGCAGCGCGCCCGCCGGATTTTCTTCGTCCATGTACAACCCCCAGCGCATTTCGATCTGCAACGCGTCCACCTCTTCCATGCGCCCGTAATGCTGCGTGATATAGCCGCCCTTGTAGGGATTGTTGCGGACAACTTTCAGTTGTTGTTCGCGGAATGACCGTTCGACGATGTCCGTCAGCCAGCCACTGTTGCTGGTACCGTCGCGATCGCCGAGATAGATGTCGTCCTTGAGCGCCGCATGCACCTGGTTGGCGCGCGAGGCGACGCTGTGCGCGTCAATCAGCACCGCGTGTCCGAAACGGGCGATCTTCGTCTGCAGCAGTTCGAGCAGCTTTGCATGATACGGCGCATGCACCAGTTCGCGGCGCCGC
>DASSOA010000106.1:0-9173 GCA_035701115.1 Gammaproteobacteria bacterium | reverse complement strand
ATTGACAAGCAGGCCGACATCGCCATCCTGCGCACGCTGGGCGTCACGCCGCGCGGTGTCATGGGTATATTCATCGTGCAGGGTGCGCTGATCGGATTCCTGGGAACGCTGCTCGGGCTGGTGCTGGGTGTGCTGCTGGCGCACAACGTCAACAACCTTCTCGAGTTTGCGCGGCACACATTCAATGCGCAGATTTTCCCGGCCAGCGTCTATTACATCAACGATCTCCCTTCGGATATCTATGTCAGCGACGTGCTCAAGATCACGTTATCAACGTTTGTGCTGACGATTCTGTCGACAATCTATCCCGCCTGGCGCGCGGCGCGCACCCAGCCGGCGGAGGCGTTGCGCTATGAGTAACGCTGCTGCGGCAATTCGCACGGAACCGGTGCTGCAATGTGAAGGGCTTGTGAAGCACTTTACCGACGCCGGAGACATCGTGCGGGTGCTGAACGGCGTCAGCCTGAGCGTTGTGCCGGGTGAGCGCATCGCAATCGTCGGGGCTTCCGGCTCCGGCAAAAGCACGTTGCTGCATCTGCTCGGCGGGCTCGATATCCCCAACGCCGGGGAAGTGAGAGTCAACGGGCAGGCAATCAACCGGCTGAGCGATGCAGAGCGTGGCTTGCTGCGCAATCGCGCAATCGGGTTCGTCTATCAGTTTCACCATCTGCTTCCGGAATTTACCGCGCTGGAAAACGTGGCGTTGCCCTTGTTGATTGCCGGTGCGGAGCCGCAACGGGCGGCGCAGGAAGCGCAAGTGTTGCTCGGAAGGGTGGGCCTGGGCGAGCGCATCGGCCACAAGCCGGGCCAGTTGTCGGGTGGTGAACGGCAACGTGCCGCAGTGGCGCGTGCGCTGATTCACCGGCCGGCAGTCGTGCTGGCCGACGAGCCGACAGGCAATCTCGACGCGCATACCGGCGAACAGGTTTACGAGTTGATGCTGGAACTTAACCGGGATATGAATACCAGCCTGGTTCTGGTCACGCATGACGAGCGGCTGGCAGCGCGTATGGATCGGATCCTGCATCTGGAAGACGGTTTGCTGCGACAACGCTAGAGGATTATTGGCGATCGCGTCGTGCGTGGCGCCTTCTCATCCAGCGTCCGCGAATGGATACGAACCAGGCAAATCGCAAGCCAGCGTAACCGGCCACCGCGAACACCATCCCCAGCAGAATGCAGCCGAGCCACAGCGGTGCCCAGATGTCCTTGAATTCGGATATCAACCAGCCAAGCGACATGTGCTCCGGAAAAGGATGCGGGGCTACCCGCAGAATGAAGGTTCCGAGTTTGTAGCTGAAGTAGTAGATTGGGCCAATCGTAAGCGGATTGTTTGCCCACACCGAAACGACGGCGATCGGCATGTTGAGGCGCCAGTACAGTGCGCCGAGCACGGCGAGCAGCATGTGACCGGGAATCGGCAGGCAGCAGATGAAAAGGCCGAGCGCAAAAGCGCCGCAACTGCCGCGCCGGTTGATGTGCCAGAGCGCAGGATCGTGAAGCAGCGCCTGAAACGGACGCATGTACCATTTGCCGTGCAATTTGGCGTGCAGAGCATCGTGGTCAGGCATCAGTTTGTTAAGCAATTTACGCGGCATTAATTCACATGCGCTCCGTGGCGTGCTGACCGGCAGATAGTTCGGCACTGCATGGCTGGTCAGTCCTGTGTCTCAATGTGTACACTCGTAAACAGATCACAAGCGGGCAAGGCACATCGCAAACCATTGTCGGCGCGGATGCGATCAGCGCGCATCGAACCAGCGGCTGACGTGCGGCCCACCTGAGCGGAATGCCAGTTCCGGACAATCCGCTACGCATTATTACCGTCCGGAGATGAGAACGGAATATGGCTCGCGCAGGGATGGCGATGTTAACAGGAATGCTGGCGCTGCTTGCATTCTCGATTCTTCCCCCGGCGTGGACGGTCGTGTTGGCCGGGATGATGCTCACAATCCTGTTGAGCATTCGCCGCGAAACACGCGTTCTGCTGTTCGGTGTATTCGGCTTTGTCTGGTTCTGGTGGTGCGTCCAGCACCAGCTGATCGAGCGCCTGGCGCCGCAGTTGGAAGGCAAGACCGTGACCGTCAGCGGCTGGGTCACCTCCATCCCCCAGCCGGAAGCGGAATACGTCCGCTTCCGATTTCGGGTGGAACGCCTGGATAGTCGAGCGCCGGGGGCCGGTACGCCGGAAGAGATACGGCTCACCTGGTCAGGTGCGCACCCGGATCTGGCACCAGGGCAGCACTGGCGTTTTGCCGTGCGGCTCAAACGGCCGCGCGGATTCATGAACCCGGGCGGGTTTGATTACGAAGGCTGGTTGTTTCGTCAGGGCATCGGCGCCACCGGCTACGTCAGGCATGAACAGGCCGGACGACTGGGTGGGCCGTTGCATAATCCGCTGCTGCGCCTGCGTGCGGCGGTATCACGGTCCATCCGGAACGCAATTGGCGACAGTCAATTCGGGGGCATTGCGGCGGCGCTGGCGGTAGGCGATACCACGGCGATTACGCCGCAACAATGGCAGGTATTTCGCAGCACAGGCACCGCACATCTGGTGGCGATTTCCGGTTTGCACATCGGCCTTCTGGCCGGGCTGATGCTGCTCTTCACTGGTCTGATCTGGCGCCGCAATGCCTGGTTGTGCGAGCGGGTTCCGGTGCCCATTGCGTCATGGATTGCGGCGCTCGCCGGCGCGACGGCCTATGCGGCAATGGCCGGATTTTCCGTGCCGACCCAACGCGCGCTGGTCATGCTGGCGGTCGCGGCGGGCTGCGTCGTTTTGCGGCGCCGCGAGCGCTGGCAGGATGTGCTGGGGCTCTCGCTGATCGTGGTCCTGTTACTGGATCCCCTCTCGATATGCAGTATCGGTTTCTGGTTGTCGTTTGGCGCGGTGGCATCCATTCTTTATGCCGTCAGCGGCTGGTCCGGGCGCAAAAGCGGCTGGTGGCGCGAGCTGCTGCGCACCCAGTGGGCGGTGGGGATCGGCCTGTTACCGCTGCTGATTTTCTTTTTTCATCGCGCAGCCCTGATTGCACCGCTTGCCAATCTCTTTGCCGTGCCGCTGTACAGCTTCCTCGTCGTGCCGCTGGTGCTGTCGGGCACGCTGCTTCTGCCATGCTGGCATTGGGGTGGCGCCGCGTTGCTCAAGTCCGCCGCCGGGGTCATGGCGATCAGCTGGCCGGTGCTTGAGCGACTGGCAAATCTGCCACATGGACAGCTTGCTGCGACCGCTCCGGGGCTCCTTACCCTGGCCGCCGCCGGGGTCGGCGTGATTTGGCTGCTGGCGCCACGTGGGCTGCCTGCCCGGTGGATGGGCGCGGTGCTGTTGCTGCCCCTCGTGGTTTCGGTCCGTCAGGGAATTTCGCCGGGTGATTTTGACCTGACCTTGCTCGACGTCGGGCAGGG
Organism: Gammaproteobacteria bacterium; assembly: GCA_035701115.1. Classification (GTDB taxonomy): domain Bacteria; phylum Pseudomonadota; class Gammaproteobacteria; order Natronospirales; family REEB76; genus DASSKW01. The sequence continues at coordinate 5,768 of DASSOA010000106.1, read as the reverse complement.
CCTGTCGGCGGTGGTGCGGACCGCGCATCACACCTTGATTTACGACACCGGTCCCGCGTTTTCCCCGGATTCGGATACGGTGAAGCTGGTGCTGCTACCCTGGCTGCAGTCTCAGGGCATCGCCCGGCCGGACATGACGGTTATCAGCCATGAGGACAATGACCATGCCGGTGGTTTGCCGCGTCTGCGCCGGCATTTTCCCGGGATGCCGGTTTTGTCGGGAGCGGTCGGGAAGTTCGCCAACGTCTGGCTGTGTGTAGCGGGGCAGCACTGGCGCTGGGACGGCGTTCGCTTCGAGGTCCTGTATCCGAATTCCGCCGCGCCCAGTCACGGCAACAACGCGGCCTGTGTATTGAAGATCAGCGGCGCCGGCGGCCGCGCCCTGCTGGTTGGGGATCTGATGAAAGCGGGCGAAGAGCGGCTGATTGCGTTGCACCCGCATGAATTGTCCGCAGAGGTGCTGGTGGCGCCGCATCACGGCAGCAATTCATCGTCGAGCCGATCATTTGTCGACGCAGTGGCCCCCAAATACGTGCTGTTTCCGGTGGGCTATCGCAATCGCTGGCATTTTCCCAAACCGGCCGTGATCGCCCGCTATCGCGCGTCCGGTGCGTTGCTTGCCGACACGGTCCACGACGGGGCGATCGAATTGAGTTTCAGGCAGGGCAGGGCGCCGGTCATCACCGGCCGCTGGCGCAAGGATGCGGCGCGCTTCTGGACCATGCGCTGAGATTCGCGCATCCGGGAAAATCCAGTATCATGCGCCAGATTCCCAACCGGATATGCAAGTTTCATGTTCGAGATCATCAAAGCCGGCGGCTGGCTCATGGCCCCGCTTATTCTGTGTTCGATCATTGTCGTAGCGATCGTTGCAGAACGTTTCTGGACGCTGCAGACCCGGCGCGTTGCGCCTGAACATCTTGCGGCGCAGGTATGGAACTGGTTCAAGGCCGGCGAGCTGGATGACGATCACCTGCAGGCACTGCGCGCGGGATCGCCGCTGGGCCGGATTCTTGCCGCAGGACTCGTCAATCGCGATAACGAACGCGAGGTAATGAACGAGGCTATCGAGGATACCGGCAGGCACGTCGTGCACGAGCTCGACCGCTATCTGATCACGCTCGGTACCATCGCCACCATTTCGCCGCTGCTCGGCCTGTTGGGAACGGTAATCGGGATCATGCGTGTATTCGCTGCCATTTCCAGCAACGGACTCGGCAATCCCGCGGTCCTGGCGGGCGGCATTTCGGAAGCGTTGATTACGACCGTGGCCGGATTGACCGTGGCGATCCCGGCGTACATCGCACATCGTTATCTGCGCGGCAAAGTGCAGGATCTCGTGGTACGCATGGAACGTGAAACCATGCGTCTGATGAACGCCGTGCGCGGAGCCCCGCATTGAAGATCGGATCCAGACACGACGAAGATCCGGAACTCAACCTCATCTCGCTGGTGGATGTGGTGCTGATGTTGCTGGTGTTTTTCATGATGAGCACGCATTTCATCCAGAACACCAGCCTGCATGTGCAGTTGCCGACCGCGAGTGTCGGGCCATCCAAAGAGCGCATCACCGGCATCGACGTAACGGTTGATGAGGCCGGACATTATTACGTCAACCAGAAACCGGTTGCGGGCACCAGTCCCGATGCCGTGCGCGAGGCGCTGCTGGCGGCCGCCGGGGATCGGCGGGATATTCCGATCATTCTGCGTGCCGACGCACGTTCCACCAATCAGTCGGTGGTGACGGTGATGGATGTGGCCGGGGCGCTCGGCTTCACGCAATTGCAGATACTCACCACCAAACCCCGGACAGAGTGACTTCGATGACCGCATTGCATGTCGATCGCAGCGTGATGCGGGTCTACCGGCGCCTGCTGGCTTACGTGAAACCGTTCTGGAAGATGTTTCTGCTCGCAATTCTGGGCATGGTGATCTATGCGCTTACCCAGCCGGCATTCGCGGCGCTTATCAAGCCACTCATGGACAAGAGTTTTGTTGCGCATGATCCGCACAGCATCCGGTTGATTCCACCGCTTGTCATTGGTCTGTTTGTGTTGCGCGGCCTGTCCGGGTTTCTGTCCGCATACTTCATAAGCTGGGTCGGCCGAAGTGTCATCAAGACGCTGCGCGCCCAGGCATTCGGCCAGTTGTTGCGATTGCCGACCCGGTACTATGACGTGACGTCGTCAGGCGTACTGATATCCAAATTGACATACAACATCGAACAGGTTGCGGAAGCGACGACCAACGCGATTACCGTACTGATTCGCGACGGGCTGACCATCGTGGGTCTGATTGGTCTGATGTTCTATCTGAGCTGGAAACTGTCGTTTTTTATTCTGATCGTGGGCCCGATCATTGCATTGCTGGTCCGCTACGTCAGCGAGCGCTTCAGGCGTTACAGCACTCGAATCCAGGATTCGATGGGTGACGTGACCAAGGTGGCCGAGGAAGTCGTGACGGGGCACCGCATCGTCAAATTGTTCGGCGGCGAGCAGCAGGAGCGGCACCAGTTCGAGACTGTCAATGAGCGCAACCGGTATCTGAACATGAAGCTGGTGCTGGTCAATGCCGGTTCCAGTCCGATCATCCAGCTGATCGCCGGCGTCGGCATGGCACTGGTGATCTACGTGGCAACCCTGCCATCCATGCTGAACGTCGTGTCGGTCGGTACCTTCGCATCATTCCTGTCTGCGATGCTCCTGGTAATGGCGCCGCTCAAACACATGACCGACATCAACGCCCCGCTGCAGAAGGGTATCGCGGCGGGACAAAGCATCTTCGAACTGCTTGATGAGGAAGTCGAGACGCGCGGCGGGAGCCGCGAACTGAGGCGCGCCACCGGTGCACTTGAGTTCAGGGCCCTGAATTTTTCGTATGCAGCGGAAAAGGGCGAAGTACTGCGCGACATCTCGTTCAAGGTTGAACCCGGCACAACCGTTGCGCTGGTCGGACGTTCGGGTAGCGGGAAATCAACGCTGGTTGGACTGGTGGCGCGATTCTATGATCCCGACTCCGGCGAGATTCTGCTCGACGGGTTTCCTTTGTCCGATTACCGCCTGCACGACCTGCGGGAACAGATCGCAATGGTGAGTCAGGATGTCATCCTGTTCAATGACAGTATCCGCAACAACATTGCCTACGGGACGCTGGCGGATCGCGGCGATGCGGATGTCACGGCGGCCGCGCAGGCCGCGCACGCGCTGGAATTCATTCAGGCATTGCCGCAGGGATTCGATACGCAGATCGGCGATCGCGGCGTCTTGCTCTCAGGTGGTCAGCGGCAGCGCATTGCGATCGCAAGGGCCTTGCTCAAGAATGCGCCACTCCTGATCCTCGATGAAGCAACTTCTGCGCTGGACAGCGAGTCCGAACGCCACATCCAGGCGGCACTGGAACAGCTGATGCGGGAACGTACTACGCTGGTGATCGCGCATCGGCTTTCGACCGTCGAGCGGGCCGATCGCATTCTGGTGCTGGATCAGGGCCGCATCGTCGAGAGCGGCCGGCACGCCGAATTGCTTGCGCAGAACGGTCAGTATGCGATGTTGCATCGCATGCAGTTCCGGGACAGTAATGGACACTGATTCGGCATCATGAAACGCTGGCTGCATGGCTGGTTGTTGCGGCGCTGGTATGGCAGGTGGCCGGTCTGGATTCTTGTTCCGCTGAGCTGGCTGTTCATTTTACTGACCGCATTTCGGCGTGCGCTGTATCGCACCGGTATTCTGCTTCCCGACGTGGTGCCTGCACCGGTCATTGTGGTGGGCAATCTGAGCGTCGGGGGCAGCGGCAAGACGCCATGCACGCTGTGGCTTGCAGAAAAGTTCGCAGCTGCAGGATACCATCCAGGGATGATTACCCGTGGTTACGGTGGCCATGCAAAGTCGTGGCCGCGGCTTGTAACCGCGGATGGCGACGCACATGAAGTCGGCGACGAGGCGGTGTTGCTGGCACGTCGCAGTGGGCTCCCGGTCGCAGCAGGACCGGATCGTGTCGCCGCGGCCCGGTTGCTGGTGGAAAAGTGGCGGGTGAATCTGATTCTAAGCGATGACGGTCTGCAGCATTATCGTTTGCCTCGTGCTGCAGAAGTGATCATGCTTGACGGCAGCCGGGGTCTCGGAAACGGCTGGCGTCTGCCGGCGGGCCCCTTGCGTGAATCGGTCAGGCGCCTGCGCAGCGCGCAATTTGTTGTGGTGAAGGCCGGCGCTGGCGTTCCTTCAAACATCCCGGCAGGCGCCTGCCTGATGACTCTCGAGTTGGTCGAAGCGGTTTCACTTGCTGACGGTTCACGTTGCCCGCTGAGCGAGTTTGCCGGAAAGCGGGTGCACGCCGTGGCGGCTATTGCGGATCCTGAACAGTTCTTTGCCGCACTGCGCGCCGCCGGATTGCAGGTTGACGGCAGGACATTACCTGATCATGCGGAGCTTGAGAAGTCTGATATTGCGTTCGGCGACGACTTGCCGGTGCTGATGACAGAAAAAGACGCCGTAAAATGTGCGCATTTGCAAACGGAAAACACATGGTTTGTTCCGGCGACGGCGCGGTTCGATGGCCGTGACGATACGCGAATCCTGTCCGGTCTGCAGCAATGCCTGATCAGAGCGATGATTTAGGAGTGTGGCGTTATGGATCACAAATTGCTTGAAATCCTGGTTTGCCCGGTCTGCAAGGGCCGGCTGGTATATCGTAAATCGGAACAGGAGCTGGTCTGCAAGGCCGATCGGCTGGCGTATCCGGTGCGCGATGGAATTCCCGTCATGCTGGAAGATGAAGCGCGCGAATTGAAGCCCGGCGAGGAAGTGTGAATGCATTTCAATGTCGTCATTCCGGCCCGGCATGGATCTCAGCGCCTTCCCGGCAAACCACTGGCCGATTTGCACGGCAAGGCGTTGATACTTCACGTCTGTGAACGCGCCCGCGAAAGCGGCGCAGACCGGGTCATTGTTGCTACCGACGACGCACGCATACGCGATGTTTGCAGCGTCGCCGGAGTAGAAGTGCAGATGACGCGCAGCGACCATGTTTCGGGTACCGATCGAATTGCGGAAGTCGCTGAACGTCTCGGGTGGGATGGGGACGAGATCATTGTCAATCTGCAGGGCGACGAACCCATGATGCCAGGTGCGACCATCCGGCAGGTTGCAGCACTGCTGGCTGCAGATCGCGCAGCACAGATGGCGACGCTTTGCACGCCGATCAGTACGCTTGCGGACTTTCTCAACCCCAATATCGTAAAAGTGGTATCTGATCACGCGGGTCGGGCCATGTACTTCAGCCGCGCACCGATACCATGGAGTCGGGATGGGGCTCCGGCGGGAGCCGGGTCACAACAGAATTGGCAAAACGCGAAGCGGCATATCGGGTTGTATGCCTACCGGGCGTCGGCGTTGCAGACACTTTCGCACACGCCTGCGAGCGAACTCGAAACGATCGAGAAGCTGGAACAACTGCGCGCCCTGTGGATCGGAATGCATATCGCGGTGGAAGAAGCTGGAGAAATTCCCGGACCGAGCGTGGACACGGAAGAGGATCTGAGGCGCGTTGCGGCGCTGATGCGGACCTGATACGGATGTGATGTCATGACAGCAAACCTCCCCGCATCCGGCCATTCGGTGCCCTTTGTCTGCATGGGCAATATCTGCCGCTCGCCAACCGCCGAAGGTGTGTTGCATGCAATTCAGAAGCGGCATGTTCCCGACTTGAAACTGCGGGTGGATTCGGCCGGAACACATGCGCGTTACCATCTCGGGGAACAGCCGGATCTG
>DASSOA010000105.1:0-22800 GCA_035701115.1 Gammaproteobacteria bacterium | reverse complement strand
AATTTCAACGCGCCGGGCCAGGTGGTGATTGCCGGCAACGCAGCGGCCGTGGCGCGGGCCGGCGACGCCTGCAAAGCACGTGGCGCCAAGCGCGCCTTGCCGCTGCCGGTCAGTGCGCCCTCGCATTGCGCCCTGATGCTGCCGGCGGCCGAGCGTCTGGCGGAGCAGCTGGCGACGGTTCCGTTCAGCCACCCGGCCATACCGGTGGTTCACAACGTGGACGTCGCGCCGCATGCCGATGCCGAGGCCATCCGGGCCGCGCTCAAGGCGCAGCTGCACAGCCCGGTGCGTTGGGTCGAAACCATTCGACGTCTGGCCGACCAGGGCGTGAATCAGCTGGTGGAACTTGGGCCCGGCAAGGTGCTGTCCGGTCTGGCCAAACGCATTGATAAGAATGTCGAAGCCTGTTCCGTCAACGATCAGCCAAGCCTGGAGGCCGCCCTGGAGGCGGTAAAAATCGCATGACGACGCTGAAAAACGATATTGCCCTGGTTACCGGCGCCACCCGCGGCATTGGCAAGGCCATCGCCCTGGCCCTGGGTGGCGCGGGCGCTACCGTCATCGGCACAGCGACCCGGCCGGACGGTGCGCAGAGTATCAGCGCCTTTCTGCAGGCGGCCGGCATCAAGGGCCATGGCCTGGTGCTGGACGTGAGCAGTCCCGCCTCCATCGAGGAGGCGATCAAATCGGTGAGTGGCCAATTCGGCGACATCACCGTGCTCGTGAACAACGCCGGGGTGACACGCGACACGCTGCTGATGCGCATGAAAGACGAAGACTGGCAGGTGGTGCTGGATACGGACCTGACCTCGGTGTTCCGGCTTTCCAAGGCCTGTTTGCGCGGCATGATGAAGGCCCGGCACGGCCGCATCATCAATATTTCGTCGGTGGTGGGCGCCACCGGCAACCCCGGCCAGGCGAACTACTGCGCGGCCAAGGCCGGGATTCTCGGCTTTACCAAGTCGCTGGCCCGCGAAGTCGGTTCGCGCAACATTACCGTCAATGCGGTTGCGCCCGGATTCATTGATACCGACATGACCCGGGCGCTGGGCGACGAGCAGCGTACCGCCCTGATCAATCAGGTGCCGCTGGGCCGCCTTGGACAGCCCGACGATATCGCCCAGGCGGTGCTGTTCCTGGCATCGCCGGCGGCCGCCTACGTGACAGGGGAAACCCTGCACGTCAACGGGGGCATGCACATGGCCTGAAACGGCCATTTTCCGGGTAGCGGCGATGGCTGGCACGGGGCGGGGCTTTTCACTACAATACCGCCCCCAGTCCGGCCGGCCTTTGCCGTCGAGACTGGTTTTGTCACTTTTGGGAGGTCCCATCAATCATGAGTAGCATCGAAGAACGCGTGAAGAAGATCGTCATTGAACAGCTGGGCGTGAAAGAAGAGCAGGTCACTTCCCAGGCTTCCTTTGTGGACGATCTGGGTGCTGACTCGCTGGACACGGTCGAACTGGTCATGGCGCTCGAGGAAGAATTCGAGTGCGAGATTCCCGACGAAGAGGCTGAGAAAATCACCACCGTCGGGCAGGCCGTCGACTACATCAAGGAACATCTGCCAAACGCGTAAGGCATTGATTCCACGATGAAGTGCCGTTGCTATCGGAAGGTAGCAACGGCCTTGTCTTTTCTTGTACCCTGAACGTTTGAACAGCCTTTGAGGATGGCAACCGTGTCGAAACGCCGCGTCGTCGTAACAGGTCTTGGCATCATCTCACCGGTCGGCAACAGCGTTGCCGAAGCGTGGGCATCCATAACCGCCGGCAAGAGCGGTATCGGCCAGATCACCCATTTCGATGCCGGCAATTATCCGACGCGCATCGCGGCGGAAGTGAAGAATTTCGACCCGGCCGAGTACATCCCGCCCAAAGACATCAAGAAAATGGACCCGTTCGTTCACTACGGGGTCGCGGCATCCATTCAGGCGCTGAAGGATTCCGGTCTTGAAGTCACGGAAGCCAATGCCGCCCGTATCGGGGTGGCGGTAGGCGCCGGTATCGGCGGCCTTACCAATATCGAAAAGGCGCACGCTTCAATCATCGAGACCGGCGGCCCGCGGAAGGTCTCGCCGTTCTTCGTGCCGTCCAGCATCATCAACATGATTTCCGGCAACCTGTCCATCATGTACGGCCTGAAGGGGCCGAACGTGGCCGTGGTCACTGCCTGCACGACCGCCAATCACAACATCGGCATCGCCATGCGCATGATCCAGTACGGCGATGCGGATGCCATGGTGGCCGGCGGCGCCGAAATGGCGACCACGCCGCTCGGCGTGGGCGGGTTCTGCGCGGCGCGCGCGCTGTCCACCCGTAACGACGAGCCGCAGAAAGCCAGCCGTCCCTGGGACAGGGACCGTGACGGCTTCGTACTTGGCGAAGGCGCCGGTGTGCTGATGCTGGAAGAATACGAACACGCGAAAAAGCGCGGCGCGAAGATTTATGCCGAACTGATCGGTTTCGGCATGAGTGGCGACGCCTATCACATGACCGCGCCACCGGAAGACGGCGAGGGCGCGCGGCAGTGCATGGTGAATGCGCTGGCGGATGCCGGTATCGCGGCGTCCGCGGTGCAGTACATCAACGCGCACGGCACTTCCACGCAGGTGGGCGACAAGGGTGAAACGATTGCCATCAAGCGCGCGTTCGGCGACCACGCTGGCAAACTGGCCGTCAGTTCCACCAAATCAATGACCGGTCACCTGCTGGGTGCGGCAGGCGGCGTCGAAGCGGTCTTCAGCCTGCTGGCACTGCGCGATCAGATCGTGCCGCCGACCATCAATCTGGATCACCCGGACGAAGGCTGTGATCTCGATTACGTGCCCAATGCCGCGCGCAAGATGAAACTCGATACGGTGCTCTCAAATTCGTTCGGCTTCGGCGGCACCAACGGCACACTGGTGTTTCGACGTCTGGGCTGAGTTCCCGGCTTCCCGCGCGGCGTAACGGCATGTTCACCGCTCGCACGGCGTCTTTCGTGACGCGCGCAATGCCGCGGGTCATTGACCCGTTGGCCTTGCAGCAGTGCAACGCCTCACGCTATCCCTATCTTTTGCAGAGCGTGGCGCACGGCACGCCGCAGAGCCGCTATGACATCCTGTTTGCATTTCCGGGCGCGCAACTTCGCCTGAATGTCGACGGCAGCTGCGTCAATGAGCAAGGCATCGTCCGTGGCACCGATTTTCTGAGCGCGCTCGATACATGCTGGAGTGATTCGCGTTCGGAAACACCACTTGATGCTGACGCACCGCCGTTCCGCGGCGGCTGGTTCCTGTATCTCGGTTATGAACTGGCGAATCAGATAGAGCGCGGTCTGAAGCTCGCTTCCGGCAACAGATTGCCGGTTGCCTGGGCGACGCGTATTCCGGCGGCAGTGGTCATTGATCACCGACTGGCAACCACGACGCTGGTTGTCGAATCCGACCGCGCTGAACTGCTGGATGAGATGCAATCGGATCTGTCGAGGACAGACGCGCACGCGACGAAGTCGCTGCCGCCGGTCACGCTTGCTTCCACGCTTCAGGAAGACGACCCCGAACCGTATCTCGATGCCGTCGAGCGTGCACGCCGCTATATTCTCGACGGTGATATTTTTCAGGCCAATCTGTCGCGCCGCTGGCGCACGAGTCTGGATCCGGACACCGCTCCGCTGCGTGTTTATCAACAGCTGCGAAAAGCCAATCCCGCGCCGTTTGCCGGTCTTGCCCTGCATCAGGACGCCGCCGTGATCAGTTCTTCACCCGAACGGCTGGTATCCGTCCGCAATGGACGCATTGATGCGCGCCCGATCGCGGGAACCCGCCCGCGTCATGCCGACGCCGCGGCGGATGCGGCGCTGATCCGCGAGCTGATTGAACACCCGAAGGAGCGCGCCGAGCACGTGATGCTCCTGGATCTGGAGCGCAACGATCTCGGCCGCGTCGCGCGCACCGGCAGTGTGCGGGTGGATGAATTGATGGTGGTCGAATCCTATAGCCACGTTCATCATATTGTTTCGAACGTCTGCGCGGAACTGCGGCCGGACGCGACGCCGGGGCAGGTGATCCGGGCCGTGTTCCCCGGCGGCACCATCACCGGTTGTCCCAAAGTGCGGTGCATGGAAATCATCTCGGAACTGGAACAGACGCCGCGCGAAGCCTATACGGGCTCCATGGGTTATCTGAACCGTGACGGCGACATGGATCTGAACATCCTGATCCGGACGTTGATTCAGGACGGCACACGTCTCGAGTTTCGCGCCGGCGCAGGGATTGTTGCGGACTCGATTCCGGAACGCGAGCTCGATGAAACGCGTGCCAAGGCGCGCGGCATGGCGCGGGCACTGGGAGTGGCGTATTGAATTCGCGCTGCTGGATCAATGGCGAGACGGCGACGTACATTGCGGCGGACGACCGGGGGCTGCAGTACGGGGACGGCCTGTTCGAGACCATGTCCGTGCGCGCAGGGCGGATCACGCTGCTGGATGCACATTTGCAGCGTCTCGAGTCCGGCTGTCAACGCTTGCGGTTCGCGCCGCCGCCACTGCAAACCGTGCGTCAGCACCTGAATGCCATTGCGCATTCGCAGGATCGCGCGATCCTGAAATTGATCGTGACACGCGGCCGGGGAGGCCGTGGTTACCGGCCGCCCGTTGACGCCCAGCCGAACTGGATCGTCACGCTGCACGACTGGCCGACGTATCCCGGGCGTTGGTGGCATGACGGAATCCGGCTGCGCGTCTGCGAGACGGTGCTGGGCGCAAATCCGGCATTCGCCGGTCTGAAGCACCTGAATCGGCTTGAACAGGTCATGGCCCGCGCCGAATGGCAGGATGCGGACGACATTCAGGAAGGTCTGATGCTGGATGCCGGCGGCGCCGTCATCGAAGGTACAATGACGAACGTTTTTGCAGTGGGCACCGATGGCACGTTCATCACGCCGCAGCTCGACAGTTGCGGCGTTGCCGGCGTCATGCGCCATTACCTCATTGAACGTGCGGGCCGGGACGGCGTTCCGGTGCAGGTTGGCCGAATGACACTTGACGACATCCATAACGCGAAGGAACTGTTTGTATGCAATTCGGTAATCGGCGTATGGCCGGTGCGGAGGGTTGACCAACATGAATTTCCGGTGGGCGAGATGACACGCACGATGCAAGGATGGGCGGAACAGGCATGACGCGTTCAATCAAGTCCCTGCGTATTTTGCTGCTGCTGATCGCGGGCGGTGTGGTGCTTGCGGGTGCATGGTTCCATTACACATGCTATCGGCAGCCGGTATTAAGTGGACAGCAGGCCGTCACCGTGGAGATTGCACCCGGCAAGCCGTTGCGCGTGGTGGCGCGTGAGCTGAAGCAACGCGGCGTGCTGCCGCATCCACTCAGCCTGGTCGTGCTGGCACGCCTGAAGGGAGAATCGGGTTCCCTGCGCGCCGGTGAGTATCGCATTGAACCGGGCACCACGGTTGCCGGTCTGCTCGGCCAGCTGGTCAGCGGACGCGTGCTGATGCATTCGCTCACTGTCGTTGATGGCTGGACGTTCAAGCAGATGTTTTCGGCGGTGGAACAGGATCCGGATCTCGTGCATACGCTGCAAGGCCTGAGCCCGCAACAGGTCATGCAGCGTCTCGGGCATCCGGGTCAGTACCCGGAAGGCCTGTTTTACCCTGACACCTACAACTTTTCGCGCGGAACCACGGACGTGGCATTTTTGCAGCGTGCCTATCAGACGATGCGGGACAAACTGAACGCGGCCTGGGTAACGCGGCAATCCGGTCTGCCGTACCGGACGCCTTACGATGCGCTGATCATGGCATCCGTGATCGAGAAAGAGACTGCGCAACCCCGGGAGCGCAATGAAATCGCCGGAGTGTTCGTGCGGCGTCTGCAGAAGGGCATGAAGCTGCAATCCGACCCGACCGTTATCTACGGACTGGGAGACGCCTATAACGGCGACATCACGTTCAAGGATTTGCGGACCGACACGCCGTACAACAGTTATACCCGCTACGGATTGCCGCCGACGCCGATCTGCATGCCGGCACTGGCTTCGATCGAAGCCGCGTTGCATCCTGCGCCGGGTGACGCCCTTTACTTTGTTGCCCGGGGAGACGGAACGCACCAGTTCTCTGCTACGCTGGCGGAACAGAATGCGGCAGTGCAAAAGTACCAGATTCCGCATCACAAGAAGCATGAGCCATGAGCAAGGCGCGTTTCATCACGGTTGAAGGGATCGAGGGGGTCGGAAAATCCACTCACCTCGGATTCATTCGCGACCAGCTTGTGACGCGCGGCATTGATGTTCTGATGACACGCGAACCTGGAGGTACGCCCGGCGCGGAACGGGTGCGCGAATTGCTGCTCGACGCCGGCGGCGAAGTAATTTCGCCTGACGCAGAACTGCTGTTGATGTTTGCAGCACGTGCCTTGCATGTCGAGAACGTGATCCGTCCGGCGCTGAAGGCGGGGCGCTGGGTGGTATGCGACCGCTTCGTGGATGCCAGTTACGCGTATCAGGGCGGCGGTCGCGGTATTCCGGCGCAACGGATCGCGGTGCTCGAACGCTGGGTGCTCAAAGGGCTCAAACCGGACCTCACGCTGCTGCTCGATGCGCCGGTTGACGTGGGCCTGACCCGCATGACGAAGCGCGGCGCCCGCGATCGCTTTGAACAGGAACAGGCCGCGTTTTTCGCCCGAGTGAGGCGCACCTATCTGGCGCGCGCCAGACGCGAACCGCGACGGATCCAGGTGGTGACCGCGGACGGTAACATCCAGGACGTCCAGCAGCAGGTCGCGCACATTCTCGATGCGCGCCTGAGGCGTTGGCTGTGAACATCGAACTGGCAGACGCGAACTTTGCGGTGCCGTTACCCTGGCAGACCGCGGCAGGGGCGCAGCTGTACGCGCGGATGCGTGAGGACAAGCTGCCGCATGCGCTGCTGATTTCCGGCATCGCCGGGACCGGCAAGCGGCTGTTCGCAACCCGTCTTGCACAGCTGGCGCTGTGTCAGGCACCCGACGCCGGGCAGCCGTGCGGGGCCTGCAGCGCCTGCACCCAGTTCCGGGCGGGCAGTCATCCGGATTACCGCTTTGTGACCATACCCGAAGACAAGACTGTCATTGCGGTAGCGCAGATACGCGAATTGATCGCCGACCTCGGATTGACCAGTCAGCACGGCGGCCGCCGGGTGGCGCTGATTGTGCCGGCCGATGCGATGAATGCCGCGTCTGCCAACGCACTGCTCAAGACCCTGGAAGAACCCGGTCCCGGAACCCTGCTGATTCTGGTGACGGCACGGCCCTCACGGCTTGCCCCTACCATCCGCAGTCGCTGTCAGCAGCTCAGGATGCAGCCGCCGGCGCAAGCCGACGCCCTCAACTGGTTGGACTCGCAAGCGGCGCGCACCGATTGGCCGGTGCTGCTGGGACTGGCGGGTGGCGGGCCGCTGGCTGCGCTTTCGCTATCGGACTCGCCGCAATTCGGGTCCCGCCTTGAGCTGTTCAAGGCACTGCAGGAGGTTCGCGCGGGGCGGCGCAATCCGGTGCTGTGCGCGCGGGACTGGAGCGGCAAGGATACCGATCTGTTGCTCACGCTGCGGCTGTTGCAGTCGTGGGTCATGGACCTCATTGCGATGAAGACGGAGGCGGTAGACGCCATCGTCAATCAGGACGCGCGGTCACTGTTGCAAAGCGCCGCTCAAGGCATACACTTGCGTGGCCTGCACGGTATGCTGGGTCGGCTGAATGAAGCCGTGGCCCTGGCGGCAACCAGCGTGAACCGGCAGCTGTTGCTTGAGAGCCTGCTCGCCGACTGGGCAGACGGATTGAAGACACTGGACGCGGCACCGCTTGCCGCCCGCGGAGGATGAATACCGATGAGCGCACCGCGTCAGCAGGGCATTCTGAACCTTGCCATCAAGGACAAGAGCGCGCTTTACAGCGCCTACATGCCGTTCATCAGAAACGGCGGTTTGTTCATTCCGACCAACAAACCCTACCTTCTTGGCGATGAGGTGTTCATTCTTCTGCAACTGATGGAATCGCCGGAACGTCTGCCGGTGGCGGCCAAGGTCGTCTGGGTGACGCCGCGCGGGTCGCAGGGCAAGCGCGCCGCGGGCATCGGCGTCCAGTTCAGCGACCAGGATGGCGGCAATGCTCAGCGCAAGATCGAGAGTTATCTCGGCGGCGCGTTGCAGGCGGATCGTCCGACTCACACCATGTAAGCGGACCACGGGATCAGAACAAAAAAGCCGGCTTGGAGCCGGCTTTTTTTGTTGGGTGGAAACGGCTGGGGATCAGGCAGAGACCGACGACAGTCCGCCTTTCAACACGTAGGCGTCAAAGCCGCGTTCGCTGAGAATATAGGCGCCCGCCGAACTGCGGCGGCCGGTATCGCAGCACACCACGTACTTGCGCTTCGGGTCGAGGGTATCGAGTTTGAGCCGGATGAAGTAGAGCGGAATATTGATCGCGCCGTCCTGGTGCTGGTTTTCAAACTCGCTGGGCAGGCGCACGTCGAGCCACTGTCCGCCGTCGGTGACGATCTTTTTGGCTTCCGCGTAGTTGACCCATTTCTGCAGCGGCTCGTTGAGCAGGGTCTTGAAATCTTCCTTGGCCAGCCGAACGAGAGAACCGTCCGTGAGCATGGTGATGGTGGCATTGCGCTTGGCATCCGAGATCAGCGCTTCTTCGCCAAAACTGTCGCCGACCCCGAGTTCGGCCAGTTTGATGCCGGCCTTGTTGGTGGGTGTTTCGCGCGTAACCACGCAGCGTCCGGACGCGATGATGTAGAAGTAATCGCCTTCGTCGCCCTGTTTGATGATGACGTCCCCGGCTTTGCGGTTGATGTGCTCCATGCGCATGAACATGGCCTGGATGTTGGCCGGTGGAATCCGGTGAAACGCCTTGGTCTGCAGGATGGTGGTCATCCAGTCATCGGCCGGCGTTTCTTCCTGGGCCTGCAGTTCGCCAACCTCGAACGCACCGGTCTGGTCCCAGGTCAGCATGATGTCGAGCAGGTCGCTGTCAACGGCAAAGAATTCGATATCGGTTTTGGCACGGGCCGACAGATGGCGTGGAATCTGCGGTGCCAGGGGATGCCGGGCTTCGTCGCTGCCCGCCACAATTACCTTGATGACCTTGTCGCCGGATCGCAGTTCCACTTCTCCCTTGACGAGGTACACCGTGCGCTTGTCGCTGTCGCCCTGTTTGAACAGGTAGCGGCCGGCACCCAGATCCTGGAGCTGGCTTTTGCTGGCGATATCCGCCTGGTTTTCGGGTTTGAGGCCGCTCAGCGGTGAGAAATTCTTGACGATTTCGCGGTCGAGTGGTCTGGTCGCCATGCCTTAGAAACCTTGGGGGGTTGTTGTTCTGAGTGACTGCGTAACCCCTTCTCGGGTAAGAGGTCCGGTTGCATCGCAGTCTAGCATAAGCCTCTCCCTCATCACGCCATGCAGCGTCGGTTCATACCGGCAGCGTGCGCGGCGCCATGTTGGAAATAATCTAGAAAATCACTCTATCTATTTGAATTAGGTATTAATTACCGTGTTTGGCGATCGGGACCGGGCGGCGGTTGGCGCCCACCCGCACGTACGTCATCTGCGCGGTCGCCACCTTCACACAGGTCTCGGTTTCACCGTCGTTGCGTTGCGAGAACACGGTAACGTCAATGGCGATGGAGGTGTTGCCGCGGCGTGCCACATCGGTATAGAAACTGACCACATCGCCGACATAGACCGGGCTGACGAAGACGAAATCGTTGACAGCGACCGTCACGACCCGCCCGCCGGCCTCGCGGAACGCGAGAATCGCCCCGCCGATGTCGGCGTGCGACATGATCCAGCCGCCGAAAATGTCGCCCAGCCCGTTGGTGTCCTTGGGCATGGCGAGGGTGCGGACGGTGGCCTCGCGGTCCTTCGGCATCTGGTCGAACGTCATGCCTTGGGCTCCGTCAGTGCCGGCAGACTCCAGCCGGCATCCGGTTTGAACCGCTCGCCGTGCGCCGCGGCCAGCTTGTCCAGCCGGGCCTTGAGATTGGTAACGCCGGTCGCGCGAATATAGTTGATCGGGCCGCCCCGGAACGGCGCAAAACCGGTGCCGAAAATGACACCGGCGTCCAGCAGGTCCGCATCGGCCACGATGCCCTCACGCAGGACCGCCACCGCTTCGTTGAGCATCGGCAGAATCAAGCGATCCTGAAGGTCGGGCGGCAGGTTCCGGGCTTTCGATTTGTCTTTCACCGGTTTGCCGTCTACATAGCGGTAGAAACCTTCGCCGGTTTTGCGGCCAAGCTTGCCGGCCGCGACCAGTTTGGTCAGGCTCTCGGGAATCTTCTTGTTGAATTCCCGCGCGAAAACCTTGGAGACCGAGAGGCTGACATCGAGCCCCACCGTGTCCGTCAGTTCCGCCGGTCCCATGGGCATGCCGAAATCCAGCGCCGCGCGATCAATGGCTTCGAGCGCGATGCCTTCGTCCGCCGCCAGCATGGCTTCCATCAGATACGGCATCAGAATGCGGTTGACCAGGAAGCCCGGCGCGCTTTTCACCGGAACCGCAAGTTTGTCAATGTGACGGGTGAAGGCGAGAGCCTTCTTGACCATTTCCGGATCGCTGTCTTCGGCGTGAATGACTTCAACCAGTGGCATCTTGGCGACCGGATTGAAGAAGTGCAGGCCTACCAGCCGCTTCGGATCCTTTAGTACTGTACGCAGCGTTTCAAGGCGGATGCTCGACGTGTTGGTCGCGAGGACCGCATCGGCCGGCATCTTTGCATCGAGGGTTTTGTACAACGCCTGCTTGGCATCCACATCCTCGAAAATGGCTTCAATCGCCACGTCGGCGCTTTTTGCGCCGTCACCGGCAACGTCCATCTTGAGGCGCGCGGTGGCGTTCTCGATCTCGGCGCCTTTGAGTTTTTTCTCGAACAGCTTGCGGGCCCGCTTGAGCGCCGGCTGCACGTATTTCTCTTCGCGGTCCTGCAGAGTGACTTCGTAGCCGCGCAACGCGGACCAGGCGGCAATGTCGCCGCCCATGGTGCCGGCGCCGACAACGTGAACATGGCGCAGATTGAGATCGGATTTCCTGCCCAGCGACTTGAGGCGATCCTGCAGCAGGAATACGCGCACCAGGTTGCGCGCCGTGTCGTGTACCATCAGCCGTGCAATGGAGTGTGCTTCCTGCACATACATTTCCTCGCGTCCGGCGTATTTTTTCCACAATTCAATAATGGCGTAGGGCGCCGGATAGTGATCCCGCCGCACCTTGGCCGCGACCTGCTTGTTCAGCAGGTTGGCAATCAGCGGACGCACGGGTGCCAGCGCCAGCAGCTTCTGCAGGAAGGGCGCGGATCTGGGCGGGGGCGCGTTAAGCACGATATCGCGCGCCACCGTTCGCGCGTCTTCTGCCTTGGCAACACGGTCGAGGAGACCGATCCGGACTGCTTCGCGGGCGTGCACGTTACGGCCGTTCAGCATGAAGCTCATGGCGGGCAGCACACCCACCAGCCGCGTCGAACGGACGGTACCGCCGAAGCCGGGATGAATGCCGAGCTTCACTTCGGGCAGGCCGAGGCTGAGCCGGTCGTCGTCAATGCCAATGCGGTAGCGGCAGGCAAGCGCGAGTTCCATGCCGCCGCCGAGACAGAAGCCGTTAATCAGTGCCACCGTGGGGCAGGGCAGCTGTTCCAGCTGATCGAGCACCAGTTGCCCCTGGCGGATCAGCTTGAAGGCGTCGTCCGGCGTCCGGAGGGTGGTGAACTCCTTGATATCCGCGCCGGCGATGAACCCGCTCTTCTTTGCTGAATAAATCACCACGCCCTTGGGCGGCTGGCTGTTCAGTTCCTTGAGCCGCTGGCCAAGCTCCACCATGATGTTCCCGGCAAGCACGTTGGTGCTGGCGCCCGCCTTGTCGAAACACAGCCAGGCGATCCCGTCGGCATCGCGTTCGATTCGCCAGTTGGCTTGAGAGGTGGATTCTGACATTGCATTGCTCCGGTTGGCAGACGCCAGGCGATACCTGGAACGCCGGGAAAAAGAGCGCTAATGATAGGTAGCGCCCGCGGCGCCCGCAACCGGTGCCGTCAGCTGCCGGATTTGGTATCCGTACCGGAAGCGAATCCTGGAAACGGGATGCCGGCCGGCATTTTCAGCAGACGGGCACGGATTTCACCGTCCACGATTGTCATGGTCTGATAGCGCGCATCGTCCGCGCTGCTCTGGCTGCCGCTCAGCGTACGCTGAATGAAATTGCGCGCGCCTTTCTGCTTGAGCCGGGATGCTTTCAGATAAACATCGAACCAGTCACCGTCGGTACGGTCGCCGAATCGCTGCGCCGCGTATTCGCGCAATACCGCCATGCGCAGATCGTTGGCGGCGATATAGGCCCGCGCCTGCGGATCGGATTGCAGCATCTCGCTGCTTTGTTGCCGCAAGCGGCTTTTGACTTCGTCCGGCAACTGCAATATCTCGAGATTGAGCAGGCGGCGATCCACGCTGTCCATGAGTTCCTTGCGCAGTGCGATCATGGGTTCAGCGGCTTTGCTCAATGTGGCCTCAAAGTCGAGCAGGCTCTGAAGCACCGCTTCGCGATCGCCCGAATCAATGGCAGCCAGTAATGCCTCGCGTGCCGAGCGCTCTGTGGCAGGAATATCGTTCATTGCATTCCATGAGTGCCATAACCGTTCCATGCTTACCGCACGTCCCCGAACCACCCGATGCACACGACGGCGATGCAGCTGCACGGCGATGAACAGGGCAGCGGCCAACAGCACGATTACGACGGCCGGTATCACGGCATGGCCTCCCGGTTGACCTCGAAATCACATACCAGCGGCAGATGATCGGAAAGCGTGACGCGCGGCAGCTCGAAATGAGTCACATTGATGCCCGGGCCGTACAGGATGAAATCAAGCTGGCGGGAAGGGCGGCGACTCGGCCAGGAAGGCGAGTTGCGCATGTTTGCATTCTTCAGGCCTGCCGCCGCGGCAAACAATTCGATTTCGTAATTGCCCCACAGGGTGTTGAAATCGCCGGCGACGATAACAGGTTTGTGCGCGCTGCGCACCAGTGAAAACAGGTGATGCATCTGCTGGTGCCGGTGCCGGTAATGCAGCGAGAGATGGACCAGGAACAGGCACACGTCCTCGAGTTCCAGCTCCATGATGAGGCGTTTGATGCCGAGCTCGAAATAATGAAAGCGCTGCACTGCGTTGGACTGCGACGTCAGGAATGCGTTGCCCTGTTTGCTGACGATGGGGAGCAGGCGGTTGATGGACGTCGCCCCGTATTTGCTCTGATAGCGTGGTGCATGACCGATCGCCTGGGCAATGGCCTCGGCCTGATTCACGGTGGAGGATCGCAGCGAGCCCATGTCCACTTCGATCAGGCCCACGATGTCGGGCGACATGGCGCGAATGAAGTCGGTGATGCGCGAAAGATTGCGGGATGTATTGCGCAGGTAACCGATGCCTGGCAACGGAAAATGAAACCCGGGGCCGGTGCCGGTGGCGTAGCGGATGTTGTACAGCAGCAACCTCATGAATCCGGATGCCGGGGCCCTGTGCGTGGGTATCGCGTACACTATAACAGGTTCGCCTGCCGGTCCCGGAGCGCTGTTCCGCGATACGCGGATGCCAGGTACGTCGCGTTCAGGAAAGTACATGAATATATGGACCCCGCAGCGCCGGCTTTGTGTGCCCACCGGGACAGGCAGGATCGAGACACCTGCAGGGTGATGGTCGAATCGCCATGACATACGCTCAGCCGTCACAACCAGCCGGGGCCTTTCAGCTCGACGCGCTGCGGGTTTACATCGAAGGCGACGAGTTGTTCGATGCCATGCTGTCCGCGATTGCATCGGCGCGGCATTCGGTGAAGCTCGAAAGTTACATTTTTGCCGACGACGAGATAGGCCGGCGTTTTGCGCAGGCACTGATGGACTGCGCCGCCCGTGGCGTTCAGGTGCTGATGCACCTTGACGCCGCCGGATCGCTGTTCTGGTCATCGCGGAGCCTGGAACGAAGACTGAAACATCACGGCGTGGCAGTCCGCTGGTTTCACCGCTGGAGCTGGCGGCAGCCATGGCGCTATAACCAGCGCAATCATCGCAAGTTGCTGGTGATTGACGGACGCGTCGGTTTTCTCGGCGGTTTCAACATTCATCGGGAAAATTCCCGCGCGGTGTTCGGCGATGCGCGCTGGCGCGATACCCACGTCTGCGTGACGGGCGAGCTGGCAGGCGGATTGCAGACGCTGTTCGATGCCTTCTGGCGCAGGCGGGCGCGCCGCTATCCGTTCATACTGGCGCAAAACGGCGACGCGCTGATCAGCAATTACTCGCTCCGCGGCCGGTTGTTCCTGCGCCGCCTGTATGGCGTCAAATTTGCCACCGCGAAACATCGCATCTGGCTGAGCACGCCGTATTTCGTGCCGGACTACCGCACTCAGCACGCCCTGATGCGGGCGGCCCGTCGCGGCGTTGATGTAAGAGTGCTGGTGCCCCGCAAGAACGATGTGCGCATCGCGCAATGGGCCGCCAACGCCGCCTATGAACCTTTGTTGCACGCGGGAGTCAAGATATACGAGTATCTGCCGCGCATGCTGCATGCCAAGACCACGGTCATTGACAGCGAGTGGAGCACGATCGGCAGCGCGAATCTCGATTACCGCAGTTTTTTCGTGAATTACGAGATCAATCTGGTGAGCATGCAAACGGGTCTTGCTGCGCAGCTCGAAGCGCAGTATCGGCAGGATCTGGCCCAGTCGGAACAGATTGCAGCAGCGCGCTGGGCACACCGTGCGCTGTTTTCGCGCGCTCTGGAATTGATCGGCTGGGCGGCGCGGCGCTGGTTGTGAGATTGCGAGGAGGCAATTATGAGTAACCCGATAGAACTTTATTATTGGCCGACTCCGAACGGCCGCAAGATCACGATCTTTCTCGAGGAATCGGGATTGCCTTACCGGATTCATCCGGTGGACATCGGTAACGGCGACCAGTTCAAGCCGGAATTCCTCCGGATCAGCCCCAATAACAAGATGCCGGCCATTGTTGATCCTGACGGACCGGATGGAGAACCGCTGGCCCTATTCGAGTCCGGCGCCATCCTGATGTATCTCGCGGAAAAAACCGGCAAGTTCATGCCACCGGCGGTGCGGGAACGCTACGAGGTGATCGAATGGCTGATGTTCCAGATGGCGAGTATCGGACCGATGCTTGGCCAGGCGCATCATTTCCGCGGTTATGCGCCGGAGCAAATCCCGTACGCCATCGAGCGCTATACCAAGGAGGCAAGCCGGCTTTACGGAGTTCTGAACCGGCGTCTGACCGGAGTGAACCATGTCGCGGGCGATTATTCCATTGCCGACATGGCCATCTATCCCTGGATCGTCTCGCACGAGCGGCAGGGACAGGATCTGAATGACTTCCCGGCTCTCAAGACCTGGTTCGAGCGCATCGGCGCCCGCCCCGCGGTGAGAAAGGGGATGGCCGTGCTTGAGGAAAAACGCAGTGCGACGATGTCCGAACAGGCCCGGGAAAACCTGTTTGGCAACGCGCAGTATCAAAGGCGCTGACGGCGCCCACGGCCGCCGGGTTCTGGAATGGGTCCAGTCCGGCGGTTGCTGCCGGATTCGCGGATGAATGCGGGGTGCAGCCCGACGGGAGGTCGCCGGACCGGTTCCGGTGCGGCCCGCAGTTATGTAGAATCGGGACAAAGAAACCTGAAATCCAACCTTATAAATCTCATTCGTTACGCCGGGGTGCGCCGATGCGGCACAAGATCGAAGTCGCCAAATTGACAATGGGGATGTACGTAGCAGAGCTGGACCGGCCCTGGGTGGGAAGCCCGTTCCTGTTTCAGGGATTCGTCATCGAATCGGACGAGGACCTCGAGAAACTGCGCGAGCATTGTCAGTACGTCTTTGTGGAAGATGAAAAATCCTCGGTGCCAGTTACCAGCAAACCGGCGGCTTCGCCATCGGGATCCGCGCCATCCAGCACCGTTACGGTCACGTCGCGCGGCGCTCCCGATAACAGGGGGCCGATGTCTCACCACAGCGATATCCGGGTACTGACCAAGACGCTGGCCGTCGCGCACATGACCATCGTGCGCACGCTTGACGACATGCGCATGGGCAAGAGCATCGACACCCAGGAATCCAAGGCTGTGGTCCAGCATCTGGTCAAGCACGTGTCCACCAATCCGAGTTCCATGCTGTGGCTGACCAACCTGCACCAGAAAAGTGAACATACCGCGCAGCACTGTCTTAATGTCTCGATTCTCGCCATTGCATTCGGACGTCATCTGCAGCTTTCGGATGAGGATCTCAATCTGCTGGGTCTCGGTGCGGTGCTGCATGATGTCGGCAAGATGCGGATTCCGAAAGAGCTCCTGGACAAGCCCGGCAAACTGACGGATGAAGAATACGCCAAGTTGAAAACGCACGCCGCGGACGGTTACAACGTTCTCAAGCTCGCGCGTAACGTTCCCGATCAGGCGCTCGCGATTGTGCGTTCGCACCACGAGCGCGTGGACGGCAAAGGCTACCCGGACGGCTTGCAGGGTGACGCGGTACCGCGACTGGCCCGCATCGTCGCACTGGCCGATGCCTATGACATGATGACGGGGGATTATCCCTTCCGTGCCGCCATGCCGCCAGCCGATGCGTTGCGGGCGTTGCGTACCGAAGGTGCCGACGAATACGGCGCCGATCTGGTTCAGGAGTTCATCAAGTGTCTGGGCATTTATCCGGTTGGCAGTCTGGTGCAGGTTGCCTCGGGTGCGCTGGGGATCGTGATGGCATCCAACCCGAGTGCGCGTCTCAAGCCCATGCTGCTGATGGTGCGCAACGAGAACGGCCAGGACATCAAACCCCGTACCATCATGAATCTTGCGCTGTTGCCTGATGACAAGGCCACCAATGAGAAATGGACGATTCAGACGGTGGTGGATCCGAAGAAATTCAACATTGATGTTTCAGCGATTGTGGCTGAAGAAACGCTGTTCAATAAATAGTTTTGACAGTCGGACGGGAACCGGTCTGCAGCTGCGCCTCGCCATGCAGATGCGTGAAGCGGGAATGGCCGGGCAGTAACATGCCGGATATCACCTTGCGTCAATCTTCCGAGCGTAAATTCCTGACGGCGTTGCTGATGCTGGTTGCCTGCATGTGCGCGAGCGGCGTGCAGGCGGAAGCAGGCGACGCGCCCCAGGATCAGTTGGCGCAGGCGGCAACCCGCGGCGGATCGTCCTGGATGTTGGGCGGCGGTCTGGTGGCGGCGGATCGCGGATACGTCGGGTACCAGCGCGAAATCACACCGATTCCGCTGATTTTCTATCACCGAGGCCGCTTTTTCTTTGCCGGGTTCAGTGCCGGTTACATGGCATCGCATGGCCGTCACTACCGATTCTCTCTTGTCGTGAAACCGCGAATCAACCGGCTGAGCGCCAGCGATTCCCCGCAGCTGGTCGGGATTCAGAGCCGACGCTGGTCAATGGACGGTGGCGCAAATCTTGATCTGTTCGGCGGCTGGGGACAGTTGGCAACGGGTGTGTCACACGATCTGCTCAACCGCAACAATGGCACCGAGCTTACCGCCGGTTACCGGTACCCGGTGCGCCTGCAAACCTGGACCGTGACGCCGGAACTGGGTGCGCAGTGGCAAAACGCGTCGCTTACCGGCTATTACTACGGTGTCAGCGCAGCAGAAGCGATTCCGGGACGTCCGGCCTATTCACCGGGTGCGGCGCTCAATCCCTACATTGGAATCGGTTTGTCAAAGTCGCTCGGCGGGCATTGGCGTTTTTTCAGCCGGCTTCAGTACACACGCTACGCCTCGGCAATTCGCAACAGTCCGCTCGTTGACCGCTCCGGCAGTCGTTTGCTGTTTATCGGTTTTGTGTACAACACCGCACGGCAATAAGCGGCGCCGTATCGCGACAGTCTCATTCCTGTGCGGCGTAACCGATCGCAAACGAGCCGGGCCCCATATTGATTCCGGCCGTAATGCTCATCACCGTCAGAAGAAGTTCCACCCCATGGGTTTCCGCAACCTTGGCGAATTTTGCATAGGCCGGATGCTGTTTGACCACCTCGGGGTTGCCGGCATAACTCATGCACACCACGTTCACGCGCAAACCACGTTTGATTTCCGTGATAGCCATGTCGAACATCTGTGAAATGGCGGCATCGAAGCCGTGCACCTTTGCAACCGGGCCGGTCTGGCCGCGATAAGCCTGCAGAATCGGTTTGATGTCCAGCAGCGTGCCGAGCCGGTAGCCGAGCCAGCTGACACTGCGGTCGCCGTGGGCGCGGGCGCGGGTGCGCACGTAGATCAGATCCTCCGGCACCAGATACGCGTGCAAATACTGCGTAAAGTCTTCCACTGCAGGGCGCAACTGATCGAAGCTGAGCTGTCCCTCCTCGAGCAGCCGCAGCGATTCGTATACCAGCACGCCCTGGCCGGTAAACAGCGTTTTGCTGTCTATCACGCGCAACGAGAAAGGCCCTTCGACGTTGGCCTGTTTGCGGCGCTCCTTGTAGCCGCTCAGAATCGCAAAGGATGCCTTGGTGGCGTTTTCGTAAATGGGACTGCGCGAGCTCGCGACCGTAATCACCAGGACGTGGTCGTATTTCAGAACGTAGCGGTCCAGAAATACGTCGCGGATTTCCTCCACACTCAATGGTTCCGTTTCGGCAACGATGTCCTTGTGGGCGAGATAGTATTCGTAGAAATCCATGGTGGCTCTGGCGTCGCGTACATCAACGAACTCACGGTCGCCGAAGTGCACGCGGATCGGCAGCACTTCGATGCCATGCTGATCAATGAACGAGCGCGGAAGGTCGCATGCCGCATCTATTACTACACCAATTTTCATGAACTTGCCCTCCTGAATCGCGCAGGCCGGAATTGGCATCGTCCATGAGTTTCAAAACAGGCGGGCTGGAGCCGATCGGTCGGGTCGGCGGCGGGCCCTGTGGCGGTATCCGATAAATGTAGTATAGGCGACGATGATTGATTTGCCTGGGCGGGCCGCTCTGAACCTGCGCAGACAGCAGACAGCAGGCAGCCAAGCCGGGCGGCAGCAGAATTCACTTGACCCAGGTCAACGCGGCACCCTCCGGGACCGGCGATAGTAGCCGGCACGAGACCGAGGGGAGATTCACATCAATGGCTGCGACGCCCAGGAATCTGTTTCATTCGTCCACAGCCGCCGGAAACGCGGATCTGGCCTTCCTGAATCCGTGTTTTCTGGGGTCCAGTGGGGAAAACAGCGAAATATTCGAGCGGGTGCTGCTGGATCTGGTGCGTGACCACATCTACTGGCGGCGCAACTTTCATCCCGAAGACACGCCGCCCATTCCCATGCTCGCCGTACACCAGCCCGAGTACATCGAGTTCATGGACCGCATGCGTACCGAACTCAATTCGCTCACCGCGGCGCTCAAGCGCTCGGTGCCGTTTTTCAATCCCCGCTATCTTGGGCACATGGTATCGGATACCTTGCTGCCGGGTCTGCTCGCGCAACTGGTGACCACGCTCTACAACCCGAATAACGTGAGTCCGGAAGCGGCACCGGTCACGCTGGAACTGGAATTGAAAGTAGGCGAGCAGCTCGCACGCATGCTCGGCTTTGCAACCGATCCAACGCAGACTCCGTGCGCATGGGGGCATTTGACCTCCGGCGGCACGCTCGCCAATTTCGAAAGTCTGGTCAACCTGCGGGCACTGCGCAGCTATCCGCTGGCACTGAAAGCCGCACTGCTGGCTACCGGACGTTCGTTGCCATTGACGATCGCGGACGGGCAACTGCTCACCGATCTGGACGATTGGGCGCTTTTCAATCTGCTGCTCGATGACGTGATGGCATTGCCCACGCGCGTGGCGGCGGTTCTGCAACAGTCCGCGGATGTTTCCGAGTCGCGTGCATTCTCCCGGGCATTGGCCGACCGGAGAATAGAGCAGACCGGGCTGGTGGAATTTTTCAGACGCCATCCGGAGTGTGGCGCGCCGCGCATCCTGGCACCGGTCACGGCGCATTACTCGTGGCGCAAGGCGGCGAAAGTACTGGGCTTCGGCCGTGCCCAATTGCTGCCCGTCGCAGTGGACAGCCATATGCGCATGTCGGTTGTAGCACTGGAGCGGCAACTCGAAACCTGTCTCAAGGAAAAAACGCCGGTGCTCGCTGTCGTTGCGGTTCTGGGCACCACCGAATTCGGGACACTGGACCCGTTGCAGCAGATTGTGGATTTGCGTGAGCGTTTCCGGAAGCAAGGTCTGGAATTCGCGCTGCACGTAGACGCGGCATGGGGCGGTTATCTTGCCAGCATCTTCCGCAATTCCGACGGCAGCCTGGTGAGCCACGCGGCGGCCCGCAAGGGGTTTCACTATTTCCCGTCGTCAACCGTATATGAAAGTTTCGGTGCACTGAAGTTTGCGGATTCCGTCACCGTGGATCCACACAAGCTCGGTTATCTGCCGTATGGAATCGGCGGCATCGTCTGGCGTGACAGCCGCGTCCGGGATTTCGTAGGTGAGAAGGCGCCCTACGTTTTCGATGAGCGTGACGCGAAACATTCCGGGGCGTATTCACTGCAACTCGGGCAATACATCCTCGAAGGCTCAAAGCCGGGTGCTGCGGCGGCAGCGGCCTGGGTCGCGCATCGCGTGCTTCCGCTGGACCGGGAACATCTTGGGCGTCTGCAGCGTCATACGATTCATGCATGCGAATATCTCTACGATCAATTGCCGCAGCTTGCGCAGCGTCTCAAGGGGCGCGCGCGGATCGTGGTGCCGTTTGAGCCCGATACCAATCTGATTTGCATGGCGATCAATCCAGAGGGGAACCGTGATCTTGCGGCGATGAACCGATTCGGCGAGCGCATCTATTCGCATCTCGACACGGGGCCGGGACGTGCGGCGACCTCGCGCGAGTTTTTCAGTTCCCATACGCGGGTGGAGCGCAACATGCTGGGCGCGGAAGATCTGTCTCGGGTGCTCACCGAACTTGGCATTGATCCCGATACCTTCATGGCATCGGTCGAAAATCCGGAAATCCAGGCCGACAATCTGTTCCTGCTGCGGAATACGCTGATGAATCCCTGGTTGCTTGAAAACGATGGCGACCGGAATCCGCTCGACCGGTATCTGGAATATCTGGAAAGCCTGATTAACGCCGAACTTGACTCGGGGCAATGGCGTCGGTCGAAGACAGCCAAATAGACAGTGGGTGCGAGCGCGACCGCGACCGGCCGGCAAACACGTGACCACGTGACCGGGGAACAGGGTGTGTCGCCGCGTGCCTCCGAGAATCCATTTGAGCGGGTTGACGCGAATCAATGCCAATTCGGGACAGGGGCGGTATTGTCTTGTTGCCGTTGAAACCGGCAGTTCGAAACCAGCACAAGCAGGAGGTTTACCATGGCAACCAAACGTGTCAAATCGGGCAATCGGCAGACGAAAGCGAAGCAACCGGCAGCGCGGCGTTCGAGGGCATTAACGAAAGTGGAACGCGAGCTGCGTGAGCAGGCAGCGATGGATACTTCGAAGAGCGAGGTGGAAAATTATCTCGACGGTGGCGGCGATCACTTCCGGATGTAACAGCCAGCCGGCACCGTCAGCAACCGCGCTGCAGCGTGGTTAGCCGGTGCCGGGGCGTTGGGGCCAACCCAATGTTACCGGCATGTCAAGAAATTGACATAATAACAATGCATGCAGGGCGGTCCAGTATGTGAGAGTATGTAACTCCGATGGACGACGGGGCGAGTCATTGGAGAAGGATAGCCATGGACCGAAATTGGAGCAGCGCAACTGTGAAAGCTGTGCAGTCCGGGATATCTGTTTGCCTGGCCCACTCTCCGAGACCGAGATTCCCGAATTCGCGAAAATCATTAGCCGGACTCGAGTGCTGCATAAAGGGGATTACCTATATCGGATCGGCAAGCAGTTTGAGGGTTTGTACGCGGTGTACAGCGGCTTTTTCAAGAAATTCAGTGTCACCGAGAATGGCACCGAGCAGGTCGCCGGAATCTACTTCCCCGGGGAAATACTCGGTCTCCACGCCATTTATTCCGGCGCTCACCCATTTAACGTCGTGGCCCTGAACACAGGACTTGCCTGCTTCATTCCGTATGCGGATTACCAGAAGCTCGTGGTCCATTATCCAAAGCTTGATCATCACATGTACCGGCTACTCAGCCTCGAGCTCATGAAAGCGAGGTTTCTTGCGGCGGAGATGTCGGCGCTTGAAAAGGTGGCGACATTGCTCCTGACCATGTCGCACCGGTTTGCCGAGCGGGGATACGCGCCCCAGGAATTTCTGCTGCCGATGCCGAATTCGGATATTGCGAGCATGTTGCGATTGGCGGCCGAGACGGTGAGCCGGATATTCACCAAGCTGGAAGCCGCCAACATTGCCGCCATCAGACACCGTCATGTCAGGATTCTTGATATGAAGAAGCTGATACAAACCTGCCCGCAGGATCTGGACCTCGTGGATGACAGGCCGTTCTGGCGGCCGGTCACATCCCAACACCCGTAGCGCACGATGCGCGCAGTCTGAAGTGCGGCAGTCCGGACGGGAACAGCCGGGCCAGTCTGTCACGACATTCAGGTGGGCAGCAGCAACACGCCGGGAAGGGTGTATAGTGGTTTCGGGTCCGCCCTTTCGGCGGAGCGGCGCGCCTCGCGGAGCAAGGCATTACTTACCTTGCTTTGTTGCGGTTTCTGATCCCGGTTGGTTGACGGATACGCATACCGCAGAATCCATAATTAAGCTAAATACATGCATCGCGCAATCATCCTGGGTTTAACGAGCGCTCACCG
>DASSOA010000104.1:0-3433 GCA_035701115.1 Gammaproteobacteria bacterium | reverse complement strand
GGCGGGTGTCACCAGTCATACCAGCGACAACGACAACAGCTACCGGATCAGCGGCGGTTACCAGTTCAACAGGTACTGGGGTGTCGAGGCCGGCTGGGCTGACTTCGGCTCCGGCGAAGTGGATCTCAGCAGCACGTCTCCAGCCGGTACGGCGAGCGCGAAGATCAAGGCCCATGGTTTCTTTCTGTTGGGTACCGGTGCCTATCCGTTCACGGATCAATGGTCGGTGTTTGCGCGTTTAGGCGGCATCCTCGGTCACAAGGAAGCAGACTGGAGCGGTACCGGAAGTCTGGCGGCGTTCGCCGGGAATCAATCAAGCACCGACTGGAAGGTCACGTATGGTGCAGGCGTGGAGTGGTTCTTCCATCCGAACTGGTCAGCGCGCGCTGCAATTGACCAGTATCTCAACATCGGCAATCAGAACAAGACCGGTGAAGCCAATATCAACGTGATCTCGGTTGGTATCACCTACCGGTTCTGATCTCAAGTAACTAGCGGGATAAGGAAAGGCACGGTGCGCAAGCACCGTGCCTTTCTGCACGGGATTTTTCAGTCTTTTAACCTTTGCCCTTGTCGCTCTTGGGCGCCGGTTTGGCGGGCGTGTCCTTGCCTTTCAGGCAATCGTGCATAAATTTTTTGTGGGCGGCGCCCTTCATGCCTTTGGATTTGTGCGCGCAAGCTGCGAATTTCGACTGCTGCGCGGACATCGGCTTGGCCGCCGTAGCCGCAGATGCAGTCTGGGCGAACGCGAATACGGAAGCGGCAAGCATTGCCGGAATAACGATCTTCTTCATGTTGTTTCCCCTGAATGGTTGATCCATTTATTGACATAAAATCCGCTATTTCATAGCGGTGACCCGATTCTAACATCTCGAGTCTGTGTGTCTACCCTTGGGGAACTATTTCTGGCGTGTGAGTGATTCGATCGGAATGCGTGCAATGACACCGGATTCTGGTTGCAGCGTCGTGTGTTCAATGTGATAACGCTCACTCAGGTGCGATTCGAGCCGTCCCAGTATTTCCTGCCAGTCGCGCATTTCGTCAATGACGATATGCGCCGACAGGGAGACTTCGCTCGACGAGAGCGACCAGATATGCAGATCGTGAACGGACTTCACCCCGGCGAGCGCGGCCATGCTGCGGCCGATATCCGCGAGATCGAGTCCGGCGGGTACGCCTTCGAGCAGCACATGACCCGCATCGCGCAGCAGGCGAATGCTGGAAATGAGAATCAGAACGCCGATAAACAGCGACAGTAGCGGATCAATCGGCATCCAGCCGGTGAACCAGATCACGATGCCTGCCGCCAGGGCGGCGACCGAGCCCAGCATGTCGCTCAGCACGTGCAGCAACGCAGCACGCGTGTTGAGCGACTGCTCGCCGTGTTCCAGCACCTTGTAAATGAGTACGTTTGCAGCGAGCCCCAGGGCGCCAATCACGATCACCGGACCGGCGTGTACCGTGGCCGGATGCAGCAGGCGTGAGACGGCCTCGATGCTGAGGCCGGCGACGATCGCAAGCATGAACAGGGTGTTGACCAGCGCGGCGATGACTTCCATCCGGCCGAAGCCGAACGTGTGATGGATGGATGCGGGACGCCGTGCCAGCCAGGCGGCAACGCCCGCCATGCCGAGTGCCACGCCGTCGGTCGTCATGTGGCCGGCGTCGCCGAGAAGTGCAAGTGAATGCGCCCAGAGACCACCCAGGGCTTCGATCAGCGCAAATCCCAGCGTGATGACGAGCGCCGGCAGGAAGACACCACGGTGTGGGTGGTGTGTCGTATGCGGATGCGTGTGATCGTGCATCAATCAGTCACGTTCGACCGGCAAACCCGCTGCACTCCACGCGGCAAATCCGCCGGCGAGGTTGGTGACATTTTTGTATCCGAGTTCCTGCATGGCGACGGTGGCAAGCGCGGAACGGCCGCCGCTCTGGCATTGCAGGGCAATGGTGCAGTCGCGGTCGCAGGCCACGGGATGATTGTCCACGCGGAATTCGAGCAGGCCGCGCGGAATGTTGATCGCACCCGGAAGATGCCCGGCCATATATTCTTCCGGTTCGCGTACGTCAATCACGGTCACCTTGCCAAGCTGCGAGGAGAGTTCCTGCGGCGTAATTTCGCGAATCATGGTTTTCGCGCGGCTGACAAGATCGGCGGCGGTCGTCATGTGAGCAGACTCCTAAGAATGGATATCAGGAAACAACGTATTACAGCACGCGCGGGAGCGTGCGCCAGACAATATAGATTCCCATCAACACCAGAAACACGCCGAACAGCTGGCGCAACCGATGTTGCGGCATGCGTCCGGCGATCTGATGGCCGGCAAAACTTCCCAACGCGCCCACCAGAATGAACAATCCCATGATACCCCAGTCCACATGCAGTCCCTGCGCGGACAGGGAAACGAAATAGCGTGTGAAACCGGTAAATGAAGCCAGCATGATATTCACGAGACTGGTGCCGATGGCTTCCCGCATCATGAGTCGCCCGAAGATCACCAGTGACGGCACAACCAGGAATCCTCCGCCGACGCCGACGATGCCGACGACCACCCCGACTGCGAGCCCGATCAGGACGATTTTCCAGGCGGCATGCGGTTCCCGGGTTTCATGCAGTACCGGCCCGCGCAGCATGACCGTTGCCGCGGCCAGCATTACGATTGCAAAAATCAGCAATTGCACGGCGCCGGGCAGATAGCTGCCGATCCATGCGCCGACCCAGGCGCCCAGCATGTCGGGAATGCCGAACAGCAGCACAAAGCGCCACCGCACCAGCCGATGCAAGGCATAAGGGATGGCGCCGGCAAGACTGATGCCGCCGACGATGCCGAGCGAGCTCGCGATCGCGAGCTTGTCCGGCATGTGCACCAGATACAACAGCACCGGCACCGTGAGGATGGAGCCGCCGGAACCCAGCAGGCCCAGCGTGAGCCCGATCAGGATGGCGCCAATGAGGGCGTAAAGCATCAATATCTCTCAGGTCATGCGCTGTTGCACCACAGTATATAGAATAGGCGCCACGTACCTGACGGGGCCTTGCCATGCCTGCGGAAATCGTACCGTTCTTCCACGCCGCCACCTCGACTTTTTCCTATGTGGTATCGGATCCGGCGACGCGCCGAAGTGCCGTTATTGATCCCGTCCTCGATTACGACGCGGCAGCCGGGCGTGCCGATACTGCATCGGCGCAGGCGATCGTTGATTACATGCAGAAGACCGGTCTCGCCCTGGACTGGATCCTGGAAACCCACGCGCACGCCGATCATCTGAGCGCGGCACCGTATTTCAAGCAGGCGCTGGGCGGCACCGTCGCCATCGGCGAAGGAATCAGGAAAGTACAAACCGTATTCGCGAAGCTGTTCAACATCGAAGCAGAGCTGCCGGTCGACGGCAGCCAGTTCGACCGTCTGTTCAAGGACGGCGATACGTTCCA
>DASSOA010000103.1:0-2797 GCA_035701115.1 Gammaproteobacteria bacterium | reverse complement strand
CCTGGCGCTGCGGCCGGCCATCGCCGGGCACGAAGCGCTGGCGCGCGCCCGTATCTGGGTCGACGTTTTCCGGCGTTTTTTTCCGTGGGTGTGGGCCTGCGTCGTCGTCCTGCTGCTGTCCGGCTTCTACATGATTCTGGTCAACCTCGGCGGCTTCGCCCAGGCCCCGATGTTTGTCCATCTCATGCTGGGCCTTGGCATCGTGATGATGCTGCTGTTTGCGCACGTCTTTTTTGCGCCGTACCGGCGCCTGCAACGCTCGGTGACAGACGGCAACGAAGAAGCCGCGAAAAAAAGCATGAATCAGATCCGCAAACTGATCGCTGTCAACCTGACGCTGGGGGTGATCGTCATCGTGATTGCCATGACTGGAACATTTTCGTTTTTCAGCTGAAGCCACTCGCGCTATTTGATGCCGCGCGCTGACTTGACTTCATCGTAGGCCGCGTTGATCCGTTGCACCTTTTCCTGCGCGAGCCGGATCATTTCTTCGGGCAGACCTTTGGCAACCAGTTTGTCCGGATGATTCTGCGTCATGAGCCGCCGGTAGGCACGCTTGATCGCCGCATCATCCATCTCGGCCGACACACCGAGCGTGCGATAGGCGTCGGCGAGCGTGTCCTGCGGCGCCGCTTTGGTGCGCTCGCGGCCGCCGGCACCGTACTGGGCACGCACCGACTCGGCATACATGTGCAGTTCCGCCTGCGAAATATAAAGCATCATGCAGATGCGGTTGAAAATCGCCTGTTCGGCGGGATGCAGCACGCCGTCTGCGTACGCCGCCTGCAGCTGGATCTGCAGGAACATCCGGAACAGCGCCGGCTGCCGGCCGCATTCGGTGCGGAACTGGTGCAACACCGATTCGAGTGGAAAATCCGGCTGCTTGCCCTGATTGAACAGCGCGATCGCGGCCTGCTGCTGATCGGGCGAGAGATTCATGTGCGCCATGATGGCGCGCGCGGCACGAATCTCGTTTTCGGTGACCCGCCCATCGGCCTTGGCGATGTGGCCCATCACCGAAAACGTGGCGGTAAAGAACGCGGCCTGGGCACGCTCCGATGCGCCTGCACCGGCACCCGGCATCGGTATCGCGCCACCCGACAGGCTGTGGCCCAGCGCGGCACCCAGCAGTGCGCCGAGCGGCCCGCCCAGCACCCAACCCAGCGCGCCACCAATGATCGTGCCCCACCAGCCCATGGAATCTCCTGCCGCCAAAAACCGACATTTTAACTGCTTGAACGGTTCCGGCTGGACAGCCAGGCACGCGTCGCGGAAGATATGCGCCCCCGTACCCGTTGTTTCAAGGACGCGCACGCATGCCCGGCCAATCCGCTCCCGTTTTCGAGACCAATCTGAAGGGCCTCAAACTCATTCACCGCGGCAAGGTGCGCGATATCTACGATGCCGGTCCGGATTACATGCTGATCGTCACCAGCGACCGGCTCTCGGCGTTCGACGTGGTCATGCCGGATCCGATTCCCGGCAAAGGTGCGGTGCTCAACGCCATCTCGCGCTTCTGGTTCGAGCGCACCACGCACATCCTGTCCAACCAGTTGACCGACATTCCGGTGTCGGACTTCGTCAAGGATCCGGCCGAACAGGCCCTACTCGCCGAGCGCGCCATCATCGTGAAAAAACTCAAGGCGTTGCCGATCGAAGCCGTGGTACGCGGTTACCTGATCGGCTCGGGCTGGAAGGATTATCAGAAAACCGGCGCGGTCTGCGGCATCGCGCTGCCCGCGAATCTGCAACTTGCCGACCGCCTCCCGGAACCGATTTTCACGCCGGCCACCAAAGCGCCCAAGGGCCAGCACGACGAGAACATTTCATTTGAGGAAACCTGCAAACTGCTGGGTAACGAACTGGCGGCACAGGTACGCGACAAGGCCATCGCCATCTACCGGTTCGCTGCCGACTACGCGCTCAAGCGCGGCATCATCATTGCCGACACCAAGTTCGAATTCGGCCTGGATAAAGACAACAAGCTGGTGCTGATTGACGAAGTACTGACGCCGGATTCGTCGCGCTTCTGGCCGGCGGACACCTACCGACCCGGCATCAGCCCGCCGTCGTTCGACAAGCAGTACGTGCGCGATTACCTCGAAACGCTCGACTGGAACAAAAAAGCACCCGGCCCGCACCTGCCGGCGGACGTGATTGCGAAAACAGCGGAGAAATATCAGGAAGCCAAACGGCGCCTGACCGCATAATTGTTTCGAGAAATGAAATCAGCACGCGTTTTCGCGCTCGGCATCGTCCTGTGCGGGATCGGAATGCAGTGCGCTCACCGCGCCGCGGCCGCGGAACTGTGTCATACGCCTGCGCCGCAGACCCTGATCAACTGGTATCGCAACACGCATCGCCGACCGCCGCTGCATTACGATCCGAAGAATTCCGCCATCTATCACCCCGTCGCAACACTGCGCACGGCCTCACCGCCGCTCACCTGGATCGGACTCGCCTGGCTGTCGCCGGTTTCAGGCGCATTGTTTGCGGTCGGTTGCGACGGCAACCCGGTCGCGGCGATGTCCCACGGCGCGATCGGCAAACTCGGCGCCGGGCCGACGCTGCCCGGATTCGGGCAAACCGTCATGCTGGAATACGTTGACCGCGAAACCGATCGCTGCGTGCACGATTCGATTGAGATTGCGGCATTCAGGCAGGGAGACATCCGCACTCTGTGGCGACATGAATCGAAACAGGGCATGAACGTCACGAGTGGAAAAAGCCAATTTCACGGATTCGTGTCGCGCACTTACCACGTGGACATTGGCCGCGACGGCAAGACGATCCACGT
>DASSOA010000102.1:0-22203 GCA_035701115.1 Gammaproteobacteria bacterium | reverse complement strand
AGCGGCAATACAAGCGTGCAGCCGGAAACCTCGATCTCGAAGACAGTGGGCTTCGTTTACAGCCCCAACTGGTTGCAGGGATTCAATCTGAACATGGATTACTACAAGATTGATCTCGAAAAGGCCCTGCAGCCCAATGGCGGCCAGAACATCATGGATGGGTGTTACGTCGCCGGCAATCTGGCGGATTGCAGCCGCATCGTCCGTGGCCCGTCCGGCGCCATCACGGTTCTGAACGACAGCATCACCAATATCGGCGGCACGATCACGGATGGCATCGATATTGGCGCAACGTATGAGTTGCCGAGCATGGCGGCCGGTCAGTTCAAAGTGGGACTGGATGCCACCTACATCCGTCGCTATGAACAGATCTTCCCGAATGCCAGCACCGGTGGCGCAACGGTGACGGAACTCGCCGGCGCAGAACGCGGCGGTACCGTGTTCCCGTTCGGTGTGCCACGCTGGAAGGCTCGCGGCAACCTGATCTGGAACTACAGCAACTGGCGCGTGGAATGGGATATCCGTTACATCAGCGCGATGACGGAGCCGTGTTCCGACTTCCTGGACGGCACGGCGCTCAGTCTGACGAACATGGGCCTGTGCTCGAACCCGAACTACACCAACAACAGCCTGTCCACCAACCATCTTGGCCAGACCGTGTATCACGACGTTCAGGCCAACTACAACTACGATCCGGCCAAGATGACATTTACCTTCGGTATCAGAAACCTGTTCGACAAGAATCCGCCCTCGTCCACGCAGCAGCAGCTGAACAGCTTCGATCCGACGCTGTATGACGTGCCGGGACGTTTCATCTACGGACGTATTTCAGTCAAGTTCTGAGATCGACCTAAATCGCTCAACGCGAGAGACCGCGGCCCGCAAGGGCCGCGGTTTTTTTACCTGTAGCCAAACCGGTCAAGAAATGGTTGCAGCATCGGCAATACCGGTTGCAGATACTGTTCGTAATTGCGCCAGCGTTCGCGTGCCGATTTGTAGATGGGTTGCACCACCTGATGATAGCTGGGCGTATTGATGCGCCGGTTGCGCGCAGTTTCCTGAAATCTCAACATGGCGTCATCCCAGGGCAATCCGAAAAGCCCGCACAGTCGGCGGGCTTCGCCTTCGACATCTTCTATCAGTGTTTCATAGCGAATCAGATGCACGGACTTCCCCAGTTGCTGCATGGATGCCAGTCCGACGTTCATCACGGCAGCGTAATAACGTGCAGTCCCTTCCAGGGACAGGAAATTCCGCATCGCCTCATTCAGACCAAATGCGCGCATGAAGCATGACAGCACCACATCGCGCGGATCGCGCACCGCAAAAGCAAAGCGTGCCTGGGGAAATAGACGTGCGATCAGCGGCATGTAGATCGTGTTGAGCGGCAGTTTGTCGATGAACTGACGGTTCGCGGGCCGCTCCGGCATGGCTTCAGCCACGCGGACCCAGTATTGCTGCCGGTAGCGCTGCAGTTCTTCACTGGTGAGTCCGGCAAAACGATCAAGACCGGCATCGTTGGTGGCAAAATCCTGCAGGACATCCCGCAGGTTTTCCTTTTCTTCCAGAACGATAAGCCCCGGGTGAGACGACAGCATCTGATCGAGCAGGGTGGTGCCGGAACGCGGGAAGCCCACCAGAAACACCGGGGAGTCGCCTTCAATTGCGCGCTGTTCCGGGCGTGCCGCAAAAATGTCCGGCAGATGGCCGGCCATGCGTTCCACGGCGGCCAGCGAATAGATGTCCGGCTGCTGCGCCATCACCTGACCGCTGCCCATGCTCTCTTTCGAGTCACGGAATGCCGCAAAGGCTTCATCGTACTTGCCGGTCATTTCATACGCTGCACCGAGTTGCGCCAGGGCCAGCGACCGGTTGCGCGGGCGCATGGGCTGCTCCAGAAGCGGCTCCAGCCGCTGCACGACCGCCTCGTAGCGGGCGGCGCGAAAATCGAGTTGCGCACGGGTCAGGTTCGAAACGTTGTCGTGCGGATCAAGATTCAGCGCGGCGGTCACCAGCTGTTCCGCCTCGTCCAGGCGATTTGCGCGTTCGGCCAGTGATGCAAGGCTGCCGGCCGCGGTGGCAGAGTGCGAATTTAGCTCCAGCGCCCTGCGATAGGCGCGCTCGGCATTCTCGTGTTCGCCGAAGTTCTCGTAGACAGCACCCAGGTTGGTGTAGCTGTCGGCGTAATCGGGGCGCAGCTCGATCGCGTGCAGATAGGCACGCGCCGCATCCGCCCACTCGCCCATGCCGGAAAACACGTTGCCCAGATCGTGAAACATCTGTGCATCCTGAGGCGCCAGTTGCAGCGCGCGGATGATCGCACCGGCAGCGCCGGCCAATTCGCCACGCTGCCATTGACACAAGCCGAACAGATGCAGCGCCTGGGGAAAATCGGCATGCAGCGCCAGCGCCTTGCGGCAGTACTGTTCCGCGGCCGATGCGTCGCCGCTGTTATAACGCGCGGCCGCCTCACTCATGAGCCGATTGAGTTCGGCCGCCGGGCCGGATGCGGGATCCATCATGAATCAATTACCCTGGTTATGCGTGCCATGGTTTCCGGCGTCAGTTTAGCGGCCTCCCCGACCGCCGTCAGCGTTTCGCGCAATTGTTCGACCCGCGACGCGCCGAGAATCACGGTGCTCACGTGCGGATTCCGGAGGCACCAGGCAATCGCAAGCTGCGCCAGACTCATGTTCAGGTCGCGGGCGATCGGTGCGAGCTGTCTTACTTTTGCAAGCCGTTGGCGGCCTTCTTCGCTTTGCAGCCGGTCTTTCAGCCATTCGTAGCCCGGCAGCGTCATGCGTGAATCGGCGGGAATACCGTCGTTGTATTTGCCGGTGAGCAGACCGGATGCCAGCGGCGACCAGATGGTGGTACCCATGCCGTATTCCGCGTAAAGCGGTGCATATTCCTGTTCCACGCGGCTGCGCACGAACAGATTGTATTGGGGCTGCTCCATCGACGGTGGCGTGAGATTCGCGGCACGGGCGACGGCGTGTGCCGAGCGGATTTCATCGGCGGACCATTCCGACGTGCCCCAGTAAAGAATCTTGCCCTGCTGCACAAGGTGGTGCATCGTTGACACGATTTCTTCCATCGGTACGTCCGGATCGGGACGGTGGCAGAAATACAGATCGAGATACTCCACCTGCAGACGTGTGAGTGCCTGATGGCAGGCCTCGACAATGTGTTTGCGGGAAAGGCCGCGTTGGGTTGGCCTGGGTTCGCTGTGGCTGCCGAAGAACACCTTGCTGGACACGCAGAACGAATCGCGCGACAGCCCGAGATTGCGCAGCGCCTGCCCCATGATGCGTTCGGATTCGCCGTTGGCGTAGGTTTCGGCATTGTCAAAAAAGTTGACGCCCGCATCGTAGGCCGTTCCGATGCATTGTTCGGCGAGCCGGGTATCAATCTGGTTCCGGAACGTGACCCAGGAACCGAATGACAGTGCGCTGAGCTTCAGGCCCCACTTTCCCAGCCGGCGATATTCCATGATGCTCTCCAACGATCAGGTTGGGTGCCATTCTAGCGCGTGCACACGTGACGGATCCGGTCTGGAATTACGGTCCCCACGGTCTACAATAGCCGCACATTTCACTTTGTACAGGATGCGCCATGACCGACAGCCTTGCCCGCCATTATCCCGCGCACCTTGCGGCCGTCAGCAAGTCCTTTGGCACCTCGCTCGAAGCCACGGGTTTCGAACAGGTCGCAATTTTTGCGGGCAGTCATCATGTGGCGTTCCTGGACGACTACGAATATCCGTTCAAGGTCAATCCGCAATTCAAATACTGGCTGCCGCTGCAGCATGCGCATAATTCCTTCATCGTGTTCACACCCGGCAAAAAACCGGTACTTGTCTATTACCAGCCCGACGACTACTGGTACCTGCCGCCGCAGGCGCCTGCCGGTTACTGGGTGGAGCATTTCGAGATTCGTATCATCAAGCAGCCGGATGACGCCAGGGCCGCGCTGGGAATCGCACCGAAATGCGCCTACGTAGGTGAATGGCAGGAACGTTTCGGCGACTGGGGATTCGCGGCCGTCAACCCCGACGCATTGATTCAGCGTCTGCATTATGCGCGCGCTGCCAAAACCGAATACGAAATCGAATGCATGCGCGCCGCGAACGTCCGCTCCGCCAAGGCACACCGTGCCGCGGAAAAGGCGTTTCGTGCCGGCGCCAGTGAATTCGAGATTCACACCGCCTTTTGCCAGGCGGCCGGCCAGACCGACGACGAACTCCCCTATCACGCCATCATCGCCCTGAACGAGCATGCGGCCACACTGCATTACCAATTCTGGAACACCGCCAGACCGTCGCAGCACCACGCGTTTCTGATTGATGCCGCCGCCCAGGTTCACGGCTATGCCGCCGATGTCACGCGCACCTGGTCGGCCAAGGCAGATGAGTTCCAGGCGTTGATCGACGCCCTTGATGGCGAACAGCAGAAGCTCGCGGCAAACGTGCGGCCGGGGCTCGATTACGCCGCGCTGCACCTCGAAGCCCATCAGGTCATCGCAAGGCTCCTGCACGATTTCGATTTCGTGAAACTTTCGCCAGCCGATATCGTGGCGCGCGGAATCAGTTCCGCGTTTTTCCCGCACGGGCTCGGACACTTGCTCGGTTTGCAGGTTCACGATGTGGGTGGCCGCCAGGCGGGCCCGGAAGGCGGCGAGATTCCGCGTCCTGACGGACATCCTTATCTGCGTACCACCCGCACGCTGGGTGAAAACTTTGCGGTCACCATCGAACCCGGTTTGTACTTCATTCCGTCTCTGCTCGCCAAACTCAAGGCGGGCGCGCAGAGCCCACACATCAACTGGCCCAAAGTGGATGAATTCCGCAAATACGGCGGCATCCGCATCGAGGACAACGTGGTGGCACGCACGACGGGACCGGAGAACCTGACTCGCGATGCGTTCCGCAAATTGCATCATTGATCCGGACCGGAACCATCGCAGGATAATGACGGTCATAAAGCGAACTGAACGATCCGTTTGACCCATGCAAGGGAGCGAGACCATGAAACGATTCCTGCTGATCCCGCTGGTGGGACTGCTGACGTTGCAGGCACCGCTGTTGGCGGCCGACAACGCGGCTCCAAAACAGGCTGCCGCCGCCGAAAAGCCGATCCCCAGGGAAACCGAAACCGTCACGCATCACAGTGTCACGATCAATGGCCATTCGATTGACTACACCGCCACCGCCGGCACCCTGCTGATCCGCGACGACAAGGGCGAGCCGAGTGCCAGTGTGTTCTACGTGGCCTACACCCGCGACGGCATCAAGGACAGGAACAAGCGGCCCGTGACGTTCCTTTATAACGGCGGCCCCGGTTCTTCGACGATCTGGTTGCACATGGGTGCCTTCGGCCCCATGCGCGTGGTCACCAGCAACGCCAAGCCGACGCCACCACCGCCGTATGATCTCGTCAACAACCAGTACTCATTGCTCGATAAAACCGACCTGGTATTCATCGATGCCGTCGGCACCGGTTTCAGCGAACCGGTCGGCAAACATGAGGGCAAGGATTTCTGGGGCGTGGACCAGGACGTGGCCGCGTTCGGCAAATTCATCCAGCGCTACATCACCGTCAATAACCGCTGGAATTCGCCCAAGTTCCTGCTCGGTGAAAGTTACGGCACCACGCGCTCCGCCAATCTGGCCGACTGGCTGCAGCAAAACGGGGTGGCGTGCAACGGCGTGATCCTGGTGTCTTCAGTACTGAACTACGGCGACACCATGCCCGGCACCGATCTCGAGTACGTCACTTACCTGCCGAGCTACGCCGCGATTGCCTGGGAACACGACAAGCTTCCGAACAAGCCCGCGGACCTCGCCGCGTTCGTGCAACAGGCGCGCGAATTTGCCATGGGTGAATACCAGCGGGCGCTGTTCATGGGCGCGCGCCTGCCGCAGGCCGAATACAACGACGTGCTGGCGAAACTGCATCAGTTCACCGGCCTGCCGGAACAATATCTGAAAGATGCCAACCTGCGGGTGAACCCGTCGCGCTTCCGCGCGGAACTCCTGCGCGATGAGGGCCGGACCATCGGCCGCTACGATGCGCGCTTTGAAGGCATCAACATTGATAATGCGGAAGAAACGCCCGACTACGATCCGTCTGACAGCGCGATCGGTCCCGCCTTCACGGCGGCGTTTCACTGGTATCTGACCAACGAATTGAAATACCCGTCCGATAAACCCTACAAAGTCACCAACTTCCAGATCATCCGCAGCTGGGACTGGAAACACCCGCTGCCGGGCCGTCGCATGTTCCGCGTGCCGCGGCTCCCGGATGTAGCCGCGAACCTGGGCGAGGCGTTGCGCCAGAATCCGCATCTGCAGGTCTTTTCGGCCAACGGCTACTACGATCTCGCCACGCCGTTTTTCAAGACCGAGTTCGACATTGACCAGCTGGACCTGCCGGCGGACATCAACCGCAACGTGCACTTCCATTACTACCCGTCCGGTCACATGATCTACTTGAATGTGCCGTCACTTGAGCAACTCAAAGGCGACCTGGCAAAGTTCTACGACAGCGTCGACTGAACGCCCGGCCATCCGCTCGAAGCCTCCGCCGGTCTCGGCCGGCGGAGGCCTTGTTTATGCACAATCTGCTTAATTTTTCGCCAGTCCTGCCGGCCCCGGCCATGCGAAAATCGCCCCTCCCGGGCGGAACGCCCCGCCTCCGAGGGAGTCTCATAACCCGATCAGGTTCCCATTCCCCAAAGCAACAAGAGGACACCCCCTGTGAAACGCCTGTCAGTCTTCCTATTACTGCTGTTCGCGCTGGGCGCGACCGGCGCCATGGCGGCGAATGCCGCTCCACAAGGGGGCGGCAAAAATGCGGCCCCGGGATCGGCGGCGCCCAAAGCCGAGACGTCTGTCACCCACGGCAGCGTCACCGTAAACGGCGAAACCATCCGCTACACGGCGACGGCCGGCACGCTCATCCTCAAGAACAAGGACGAAAAGCCGATCGCCAGCATGTCGTATGTCGCCTACACCAAGGACGGCGTATCCGATCCGGACACCCGCCCGATCACGTTTCTGTATAACGGCGGCCCTGGTTCCTCGACCATCTGGCTGCACATGCTCGCCTTCGGGCCCAAGTACGTGAAAGTCGGCAACGGCACATTGACGCCGCATGCGCCCTATACCTTCGTCAACAACCCCGACAGCCTGCTCGACGCCAGCGATCTGGTATTCATTGACGCGCCCGGCACGGGTTTCGGCCGCGTGCTCGGCAAGGACGACGGCGGCGCCGGCACGCCGAAAGACGTGTACGGCATTGACGAAGATGCGCGTTCGTTTGCCCAGTTCATCACCCGCTACATCACCGAGAACAACCGCTGGAATTCGCCCAAGTTCCTGTTCGGTGAAAGCTATGGCACCACCCGTTCCGCGGTGCTCGCCAACATGCTGGAAACCGATGACAGCGTGAGCCTGAACGGCGTGATTCTGCTGTCGTCGATCCTCAACTGGAACATCAGCGTGGACTTCCCGGAAATAGATCCGGGCATCAACATCTCCTACGCGCTGGGGCTGCCGAGTTATGCTGCCACCGCCTATTACCATCACAAACTGCCGCAGCAGCCGCAGGACCTGCAGGCGTTCCTGAAGCAGGTCGAACAATTCTCGACCGGCGAATACCTGCGCGCACTGGAACAGGGCGACGAGATCAGCGCGGCAACGAGGCAGCAGGTCGCCGAGAAAATGCATGAATATACCGGCCTGCCGGTGGACTATATCCTCAAAGGCAACCTGCGAATCACGGGCGGGCAATTCGCACATGAACTGCTGAACGACAGCGACTACATCACCGGCCGGCTCGATTCACGCTACAGCGGACCCACCATGGACCCGCTGGGTGAATCCGCCGATTACGATCCGCTCGATTCCTCGATCGACGCACCGACCGTTGCGATGTTCAACAAGTACGTGCGCGATACGCTGAAATTCGGCAAGGACATGACCTACAAGCCGGAGATCAACGTGTTCCCGATGTGGGACTTCAAGCACCAGCCACCGGGCGCACCGTTCGCGCTGCCGTTCACGCCGAACGTGATGCCGGATCTGGCGTCGGCGATGAAGCACGATCCCAACCTCAAGGTGATGCTGGCGGGTGGCTATTTCGATCTCGGCACGCCGTTCTATGCGGCCGAATACGAAATGCACCAGTTGACCCTGACGCCGGACCTGACGAAGAACATCAGCTACCACTTCTTCCCGTCGGGGCATATGGTCTATCTCAATCCGGAAGCCCATAAGGCGCTGCATGACGCGGCGGCAAAATTCATCGAGGCCAATTACCGGCATTGATCGCCGTCTGCGAACGGTACTTCGAGGGGCCCCCGACGGGGCCCCTTTTTTTGACCCCGTCCCGATGGTCCCGGCAAGTCTCCCGGGACCGCCAATGCGTGCAAAATACCCCGCCCCCTCCGGAACGCCAGGGCGATTCGGGAGTCTGATTACACCGTCTGCCCGTCGCTGACGGGGCCCGTACAACAATGAGGGAGGAGTCCCACGTGAAGCATCCCGTTGCATTCATCACCCTGTTATTGGCCCTCGGTGCCACTGCGGCAGCCGCTGACGCCCCCGCGCACCCGGAAACCGGCAACGCGCCCACGGCAACCGCCACGCCGCCCAAGGCCGAAACCTCCGTGACCCATGGCAGCGTCAAGGTGGATGGCGAAACGATCCGCTACACCGCCACCGCGGGCACTCTCATCCTGAAAAACGATGCGCACAAACCCATCGGCAGCATGTTTTACGTGGCCTACACCAAAGACGGCGTCGCCGACCCCGCAACCCGCCCGGTGACGTTCCTGTATAACGGCGGCCCGGGCTCTTCATCGCTCTGGCTGCACATGGGTTCCGTCGGTCCGGTACGGGTCGAAACCGCCGACGCCGGCTACACGCCGCCTGCGCCGTACAAGGTCGTCAGCAACCAGAATTCGATGCTGGGCAAGACCGATCTTGTGTTCATTGATGCCATGGGCACCGGTTTCAGCAAAATCATTGGCAAGGACGAAGGCGGCGCCGGGACCGGCAAGGATTTCTACGGTGTGGATGAGGATGCCAAGGCCTTCGCGCAGTTCATCTATGACTACGTAAGCCGCAACGACCGCTGGAATTCGCCCAAGTTTCTGATGGGCGAGAGTTACGGCACAACCCGCTCGGCTGCGCTGGTTGACTACCTCGAAGAACACGACAGCATGGACTTCAACGGTGTGATCCTGGTGTCCTCGATTCTTGATTTCCAGACCGCCAGTTTCAATCCGGGCAACGATGAGCCTTACATCCTGTATCTGCCCACATATGCCGCCACCGCCTGCTATCACAAGGTGGTGCAATGCCCGGCGGACCTGCCGGGCTATCTGCAGCAGGTACGCGAATTCGCTACCGGTCCGTATGCCGCTGCGCTGATGGCAGGGGACAGGCTCTCGGCACAGGATGAGGCGGCGGTACTCGGCAAGCTCGCCCAATACACAGGGCTGTCGCAGGATTACCTGAAAAAAGCGCGCCTGCGCGTTTCCCTGTTTCAGTTCATGGCCGAGTTGCAGCGCAGCCGTGACCTCGTGACCGGCCGCCTCGATTCGCGTTTCTCAGGGTCGGCATCCGATCAACTCGCGGAATGGGCCTTCAACGATCCGCAGAGCGATGCCATCAGCGGCGCGTTTGTTGCGGCGCTGAATCAATATGTTCGCGATACGCTCAAGTTCGGTCAGGACATGACGTATCTGCCGATGAGCGGCAAGGTCAACGAGAGCTGGAACTGGAAGCACAAACACGGCTTCCTGGATTTCGGCTGGCCCGGCTACACCAACGTTGCTGTAGACCTCGCCGACGCGATCCGCTACAACCCGCATCTCAAGGTGCAGTTCGAGAACGGCTACTACGATCTCGCCACGCCGTTCTTTGCCACCGAGTATACGGTCGAGCACATGGGGCTGCCGAAAAACCTGCGCGACAACATTTCGCTCAACTATTACGATGCGGGCCACATGATGTACGTGCATGTACCGGCACTGAAA
This sequence comes from Gammaproteobacteria bacterium, assembly GCA_035701115.1. Taxonomy (GTDB): domain Bacteria; phylum Pseudomonadota; class Gammaproteobacteria; order Natronospirales; family REEB76; genus DASSKW01. The sequence goes on along the minus strand of DASSOA010000102.1, from coordinate 12,159 downwards.
CAGCTGCACGACAATCTGGTACGGTTCTACGACCAGACGCTGCATCACTGATATCCAGAACCACAACCCGCGGCAACCGCCGCGGGTTTTTTCACACCAATCCGAGGAAGCCATTGTGAAGAAACTGCTTTCCGCCCTTTCCGTGTGTCTGCTGCTCGTCGCCGGCAGCTCCGCGCTTGCGGACGATGCACCGGCGAAAACCGGCGGCACCGCCGCACAGCAGACTCTGCCGGTACCGAAAGAAACCAGTTCGGTCACGCATCATCACGTGGTCATCGACGGCAAAACCGTGGATTACACCGCAACCGCCGGCAACCTGGTAATTGATAACGACAAGGGCGATGCCATCGGCAGTTTTTTCTACGTCGCCTACACCCGGGACGGCATCAAGGATCCGCGGCAACGCCCGCTGACCTTCCTGTTCAATGGCGGCCCGGGTTCATCGTCAATCTGGCTGCACATGGGCAGCTTCGGGCCGGTGCGGGTCGAAACCACCAATGCCGGCGTCACGCCGCCCGCACCCTACAGGATCGTCCCGAACCAGTATTCGCTGCTCGACAAGAGTGATCTGGTGTTCATAGACGCCATGGGAACCGGCTTCTCGCACATCGTCGGCAAGGGTACGTCGAAGGATTTCTACGGCACCGATGCCGACATCGCGTCGTTCGGCAAAATCATCGAACGCTATGTGACCCTCAACAATCGCTGGAATTCTCCGAAGTTCCTGCTCGGCGAAAGTTACGGCACCACGCGCGCCGCCGGATTGGTGGACTGGTTGCAGAATCAGGGCATGGCCTTCAACGGCGTGGTTCTGCAATCATCATGGCTCAATGGTTTCGTGGATTTTCCGGGGCCGGCGTACGCGCTGGACCTGTCCTACGAACTGTATGTGCCGACCATGGCGGCGACTGCCTGGTATCACGACAAGGTGCCGCACACTGCCGCGGGGCTCGCCGCATTCGTGCAACAGGCGCGCGAATTTGCGCTGGGCGACTATGCCCGCGCGCTGGATCAGGGCAGCCAGCTCAGCGCCGCTGACACGCAGGCCATTGCGCAAAAGCTGCATGACTTCACGGGGCTGCCGGTGAAATACATTCTGGAAGCCAAGTTGCGCATCAATCCGTCGCGCTTCGAGAAGGAATTGCTGCGCGGTGATGCCCGCACCATCGGCCGTCTCGACAGCCGGTTCCCCGGTATCGACCAGGATTCCGCAGGCGAATATCCGGAATACGATCCCTCCGGGACGGCGATCGGCCCGGCTTACACGGCGGCGTTCAACTGGTATCTCGCCAATGAATTGCATTACACAAGCGACACGACCTACAAGGTCGAGAACTACGGCGAAGTCAATCGCGACTGGGACAACGGCCAGCGGATCGACGGCCAGAAATTCCCCTTGATGGACGTCGAGGAAAATCTCCGTCAGGCGATGACGGAAAATCCGCACCTGAAGGTATTTTCCGCCAACGGCTATTTCGATTTTGCGACGCCGTTTTTCGAAACCGAATATGACCTCAATCACATGGGACTGGATCCGTCATTGATGAAAAACATCAGCTACGGGTATTACCAGTCCGGTCACATGATCTATCTGAACGTCCCCGCGCTGAAGGCCTACAAGGCCGATGTCGCGAAATTCTACGACAGTGCCAGCGGCACTTGATCTGCACCCCGTAAAGGAGACCACACAATGAAACGCTCGTTACCCCTGCTGCTGGTACTGGCCGCATTTGCCGTCACGCCGGCGTTCGCAGCCGATGCGCCGCAGAAGACCGAAGCGGCAAAACCTGCGACCAAAACCCAGGAAGACAGAATCGTCACGCATCACAGTGTCGAGATCGGTGGCAAAACCATCCACTACACCGCAACCGCCGGCAATCTTGTGCTCACTAACGACAAGGGCGATCAGACTGCCAGCATGTTCTATATCGCCTACACGGAAGACGGCGCCAACGCAGGCAAACGTCCCGTGACATTCGCCTATAACGGTGGGCCCGGCGGCTCATCGGTGCTGGTGAATCTGGGCGGCTTCGGACCCATGCGCGTCAAGACCACCGATGCCGCTCCCACCCCGCCGGCGCCGTACACACTCGAATCCAACCCGTACAGTCTGCTCGACAAGACGGATCTGGTTTTCATTGATGCCGTCGGCACGGGGTTCAGCAAATTGCTCGGCAAATCGGAACCCAAGGATTTCTACGGCGCCGATCAGGATGTTGACGCCTTCGGCAAATTCATCGAACGCTATATCGGTGAGAACAACCGCTGGAATTCACCCAAATTCATTCTGGGTGAAAGCTACGGCACACCGCGTTCGGCGATGCTGGCGAACTGGCTGCAGGACAAAGGCGTGGCGCTCAACGGCGTGATTCTGTTGTCCAGCATCCTGAACTTCAACGACGAGTTCTGGTTCCAGCCGCCGGGCTCGAACGACCTGTCCTATGAACTGTATCTGCCGAGCTATGCGGCGATCGCGTGGTATCACAACAAACTGCCGAACAAACCCGCGGATTTGCCGGCGTTCCTGCAACAGGTGCGCGAGTTCGCGCTGGGCGACTACGCCAATGCACTGCAAGCCGGTGACAACATCAGCGCGGCCCAGGAAACAGCCGTCATCGCCAAGCTCCACGCGTACACCGGTCTCAGCGAGACCTATCTGAGGGAAGCCAAACTGCGCGTCAGCCCGGGACGCTTCATGAAAGAGTTGCTGCGCGACGAAGCACGCACCGTTGGCCGTTATGATGCACGCTACGAAGGCATTGATTACGATTCGGCCGGTGAATACATGGACTACGACCCGTCGGGCACCGCCATGTTTCCGGCGGTGGTCGCGACGTTCCACAACTACCTGCAGAACGACCTCAACGACAAGAGTACGGCGGATTACGAGTTCCTGAGTTACAAGGTCAACCGTGCCTGGGACTGGCATCACAGCATAGACGGGCGGAAGTTCCCGGTTCCCGACACCCTGCCGGACCTGCGCGAAGCAATGACCCAGAATCCGCATCTCAAGGTGTTTTCCGGCAACGGTTACTTTGATCTGGCGACGCCGTTCTTCAAGACAGAATATGAACTCAATCACATGGGACTTGATCCGTCACTGCAGAAGAACATTACGTTTGGTCATTATGACGACGGCCACATGCTCTATATCCATACGCCGGCACTGAAAAAGCTCAAGGCCGATCTGGCCCGGTTCTACGACAGCGCAACGGCGGACTGAGACGCTCCTGCTGTTGCTGCAACGACTCGAACCGCGGCCTTACGGCCGCGGTTTTTTTTTGCAGCCGGAAAATCAATCGCTCCGCCCGCCTGTAACAGCCTGCACGTCTGGCTTGAGCTGGTGCAGCCAGAACTGCTCCATTGCCGTATACAGATGCGTGCTCGCTTTGACGCCTGAAATACCATGCAGCTTGTTGGGATAGATCAGCAATTGGTAGGGCTTTCCTGCTTCAATCAGCGCCTCGATGAACTGCATCGTATTCTGCCAATGCACGTTGTTATCGCCGGTGCCGGCGACGAGCAACAGCGGATCCGAAAGATTGGCCGCTGACGCCACCGACGAGCTCGCTGCATAGCCCTGCGGGTTTTGCTGCGGGGTTCCCATGTACCGTTCCGTATAAATGGAATCGTAATCTTCCCAGCGCGTCACCGGTGCCACGGCAATGCCGGCGCGCCAGATGCCCGGCGCACGCGTCAAGGCGTACGTCGTCATGTAACCGCCGTAACTCCAGCCCCAGATGCCGATCCGGTTCGGGTCAACGTAGTTTTGCGCTTTCAGCCATTTGACTGCGGCCAGCTGATCCTGAAGTGCAAGTTCGCCCAGATGATGTTTGATCAAGGCCTGATCGCGATGACTGAAATAGGTCGCGGCGCGATTATCGGTCGCGAACAGGATGAAACCATCGTGGGCCAGTAACTGATCAAACAGCGCGCGATTGCCGCCCCATGCGTCACGCACCGCAGGCGGCACGTCCGGTCCGCCGTACTGATACATGATGACCGGGTAAGTCTTGCTCGCATCGAAGTCCGGCGGAAAAATCATGCGTGCATAAAGCGGAGTGTGTCCGTCGCCGGCCGGAATGGTGATGAAACGGGTTTTCGACAAGGGGAAGTCGAGTTTGGCGGATGCATGAAGCACATGGCGCGTTGGGTCGCGCAGCCCGACCAATGTCCAGGAGGGTGGAGTCGCCGCATTGGACCAGGTGTCGAGGTAATGTTGCGACTTCGGCCCCATGTCGATGTCGTGCGTTCCCGACGTTTGGGTCACCGCTTTCGGGTCGCCGCCCAGAATCGGCACGCGATACAGTTCGGTGTTGAGCGGACCCCGGGTGTAACGCGTGAAATAGACTTGCCCCGTCGCTTCGTCCACACCCTCGAGTTTCAGAACGTTGTAATCACCGTCAGTCAGGCGCCGCACCTGATGCCCGCGATCGCTATACAGATACAGGTGCTGCCAGCCGTCTTCGGCCGTGCTCCAGACGAATCCGCCCGATTTCAGAAAATGCGGCTTGCCGCGCACATCAATCCAGTCGGGATCGCTGAGCGACACGAGTGTCTGGGTTGCGCCACTCTGTGGATCGGCACTCGAGAGCGTGAGATGCGTCTGGGAGCGGTCCAGTACCTCGGCGTACACCTGGTCGCGCTCGGGCAGCCAGCCGAACCGCGCGAGGTAGGTGTCGTCCGTCCCGGCAAGTTTCATCCAGTTCACGTCGCCGTGGGTTACGCTGAAGACACCGAGCCGCACAACGGGATTCGGCGCGCCGGCCTGCGGATATTTCTGCGGATAAACACCCGGCTGCTGCTCGGTGTAATTGACCAGCGGAAAATCAACCACCGGCCGCTCGTCGAATTGCAGGAACGCGATATAACGGCTGTCCGGGGACCAGGCGTAAGCCGAGCGCAGATTGAGTTCTTCCGTGTACACCCAATCCAGCTCGCCGTTGAGAATCCCATTTTGATGATGCGGCACGACGACATGGACTGGCCCACCTTTTACCGAAACAATCCTGACATCGCCGTCGGTCACATAGCTGACCCACTGCCCGTCCGGGGACAGTTTGGGATCGCGTTTCTCTCCGGCTTCGTGAGTGAGCTGACGAATCCTGCCGTCGGCGAGCGAATACAGATAAACCTGGTCGTTGCTGAGGAAAAACAGGCCATCGCTTTTCGGCGCCCAGTGGTAACTGTCGACGTGGTAGCGCGTGATGCGGTCGCGCTCGCGTTCGTTCTTGATTGCGCTGGCCGGCGCTGCGGCGCCCGCTAGCTGCGCACTGGTCAGGAGCACCCGGTCTTTGCCGGTCTGCGTGGAAACGATATGCAGATCGGCGTGTCCGTCCGGCGCATGCCGCAACAGATAGGTCAGATAGTGACCATCTGGACTCCACTCGATCTGTTCCGGGTGATACCCGGTCAAACCCGGCTCCGCGAACAATTGCGCAATGGTGAAAGGCCGGCCCGCGCCGGCGGCGATGGCCGTGAGCGGCACGAACAAACAGAACGCTGCGATCAGACGTTTCATAAGCGTGGTCCCTTCGGTTTGGGTCGCGAGAGGATAGTATTGATCCGCGCGATTCAATCTGGTTCCAGGCGACCGCCCTCGTCCGGTTTGTGAAACAGCAGCACTACCACGACCGAAGACAGCGCCAGCACCGCCATGAGTGCGAAGGCGGTATTGAAACTGTGCGTGGTACCCACCAGCCATCCGGTCACCATCGGCGCGATGAACCCCGACAGCGCAAAGAACGTATCCATCACGCCGAGCGCCGTGCCCGCCCGTTCCCGCGCCACGTCCACGTTGACGGCGTAGAACGCAGCATTCGGACCCATGCTGAGTCCGACCGCCAGCGATACGAACACCAGCATGACATTGAGGTCATGCACGAAAATCACCGGCAGAATGCACAGACCGGCGAGCAACTGTGAAATCCAGATCGGATGGGAGCGGGCCCAGCGCAACCGGCCGCTGTTGCGGAGAATCGCATCCGACATATAACCGAACGCCCACAGCAGCACCGTGGCCAGAAGCCACGGCAGAATCGAAAAGATGCCGACCTGTCTGAGATTGAGCTGATAGGCCTGCTGCAGATAACTCGGCAGCCAGGTCATGAAGAAGAACAGGTAATAACCGAACACGAAAAACGCCCAGTTGTTGGCGAGCAGCGTCGGGTTGGACAACAGGAATTTCCACATGCCGGGAATCCGGCGCCGCCGGCTGTGCGTCTCGGCGGCATCGAGATCCCGGCGGGTTGCCCGGCCGTCGCGAATATGATCCAGCTCCGCCTGATTGACCCGCGGGCTGTGCTCGGGAAAATCGCGAAACAGAAACCACCAGAGCGGCAGCCAGATGACGCCCAGCAGCATCAGAACGATGAACATCCCACGCCAGCCGACATGAATGATCAGTTGCGTAACGACGGGTGCACCGATGGCCAGCGCGAGGGGTACGGCGACCAGCGAATTGGACAACGCGATGGCACGTTCGCGGCTCGACAGCCAGTCCGCCACGGCGCGATTCATGGCGGGAAAGTTCGGCCCTTCGGCCACGCCGAGCAGTACGCGCGCCGCAGCAAGCATTGCAAAGCTGACGGCAAGACCGGTCAGGCCGATCGCGAATGACCAGATCAATGCCGCCCAGAACAGCGTGACCCGGGCCCCGTGGCGATCGGCAAAAATGCCGCCAAAAAACGTCGTCAGCATGTAGCCGATGCTGAATGCAGCCAGTATGAAACCGCTCAGGATATCCCGATCATGTTGACTGAAGCCGAGATCGCGGGCGATATCGCCGATACCGTAGGAAATCGCCGAGCGGTCAATGTAATTGACGACCGTGATAAAAAAGATGAGTCCGATGACAATCCAGCGAAAATACGTGCGGCGCATGTGCAGCCTCCCGGTGATCGGTCAGGCAATACTAACCGACCCCGGGTGGCCCTGAGTCAATCCTCGAAATAGTAGACCCCGATGCCGACCTGACGAAGATCGGATGCCGTTGCGGATGTTGATGCGTGCCGGCGCAGGTAGTCTTCAATCCGGCCGGTAAACGTGCCGGTTTCCCTGCGCACGAATTCGCGCATCTGTGACAGTACGTCTTCCGGCACATGAACCGGCGCCAGGTGGTATTGGGGCAGCAGTTCGCCGTTACCACGATGCTGGTTGCGCTCCAGGGTACTGATCAGCGCACCTAGGCTGATGCCGGCTTGCCTGAGCTCATCATCGATCTTTTCATGACCGCTGTTATCGACGGTGAGCCGCAGTCTGTCATTCGACAGTTTTTCCACCAATCCGCTGTGGGTGAGTTCATCGAGGATTGCGCGGTGCGGCACGTCACCGCTGTACAGGCGCACCAGATTTGCGAACGAACGCGGTCCTTTGTTGATCGGTAGCTCGCGTGGCGTGCCGTCGTCATCCACGTAATCGTTGTGCGTCATCCAGCCGGCCAGCACACGTACGGCACGGTTGCGACTGGGAATTGCGCTGCGTTCTTCCGGAGACGGGAGGTCGGCAAGACGCATCACTTCCTTGCGCGACAGACCGGTCAGAATCGCTGCCCGCGACTTGAAGGGCCGGTTCCGGTTCTGCAACGCAAACTCGGACTCCCGCAAGGAGACGTCGACGAAAACCCAGCGGCTGATCTCTTCAAATTCGAGACAGGACATGCCATGTCGCAAAAGAATGCGCGCCAGAGGTCTCAATACCCGCACTACCAACTCGATCAAGCCTCGCGACAAGACCGCGGGCGCGTACGAGGCCGTCGTGTTGTTATTCATATGTTGTTGCCCTTTAACCATGTGCAAAATCACGGGCCGCGTTATGACAAATCAGAGCCCGTGACCGGCGTCCTGCTTGCGCAGTCCCTGCTGATTTCACATAAAGCATACACCGAAAACACAGCAAACGGTGCAGGAAAAAAATCCCAAATAAATCAATGGCTTTCCGTACCAACTAGTTTAGGGCACGGTTGGAGATGTGCAAATTGTGGTCATATCTGACCACGCACCAGGGGCTATTATGTCAATTTGACGGTTTATTGGCCAGTCTGGGAAACCGGCGCAGGCGGGACAAATTGGACGCTCACCGTAACGTGAGGGTGGCTTTCGGCCTGGACCGGCGTCTTGCCATCCACCCGCTCGAAATACCAGGCTTTCACCGCTGCGACCGCAGCGGCGTCGAACAGGCCAGCCGGATTCGCAGCCACGACCTTGGGATCAACCGCCCGGCCATCCGGCCCGATGTCGAAGCCCAGGGTCACGGAGCCGGCCAGACGGCGGCTGAGCAGTTCAGGCGGATACACCGGATCAACCCGATAGATCCGCCAGTCGCCTGACAGGACGATCCGGCATCGGCGTGCCGGTTCGTAAACGGACTTCTGATTGCGGCACATGAACACCGTGCGGTCGCGCGCGGCGTCCGGGCCAAAAAATACCGGGTAGATGAACGGGCGCGCCACGGCCCGTCCGCCCTCCCGGGCAGGTTTGAAATGCCATTGCTGAATCGCGGCCAGGACAGTGGCGGTGTCCTGCGGCGACAGCTTTGAAAACCGCGCCTCAGGGTCCGTGACGCTGCCATCGGGCTGCACCGTGAAGCGAACCAGCAATTGCGCGTCCTGGGTGGTCGCCTTCTCCAGAGCTTCGAGCGCCGGTGTCATGACGGGAGCGGTCGGTGTCCCGATCAGGACCGGTGGCGCCTCACTGGCCGCCTTTTTGGGCGCCGGTGGCGCCGTCATGCATCCGGCCAGCAACAGGGCAAACAACGACACGCCCAGGATTCGATTCATCGCGGGATTTCCAGCTCGTCAGGGGTTGTGGGACAAAAAAACAGTCGGGGCGCTACCTTAGCACGTCACGCCGGACCCTCTCAAAACCGCATTGGATGCGGCTATAATCAGACTGTATAAATATACAGTTATTTGGCCGATGCAGATTCGCTGATGACAAAGCATTTTCCCCCGATCAGGGGACGGGGTACGCCGTCCCGGCCGGATGGCCGCTTTGAAACCCGACGTGCGGAGGCGTTCGACGACGGCTGGACGCCGCCCGCGGAAGATGACAGCGAAGCCGGTCCACCGACGACGGTGACGCCGGAACGCGCGCGCAGCATCATCAGCCGCAACCAGTCGCCGGATATCCCATTCTCGCAATCCATCAATCCGTATCGTGGCTGCGAGCATGGTTGTGTGTACTGCCTTTCTGGCAATACCCCTATCCTGCTCGGTAACGGGCAAACCCGTGCGCTGGCGGATATCAAAGCGGGCGATGAAATCTACGGCACCACCCGGCACGGCTGGTACCGGCGCTATGTCAAGACGAAGGTCTTGGCCCACTGGCACGTCAGCAAACCGGCCTATCGCGTATCACTCGAAGACGGTACCGAGCTGATCGCTGGTTCCGACCATCGTTTTCTTACCGAACGAGGCTGGAAATATGTCTCAGACAGCACGGATACAGGCAAACAACGTCCACACCTGACCTTGAACAATAAACTTATGGGCGTCGGCCAGTTCGCCTCGGCTCTACCAGCGGTCGCAGCCTACAAGCAGGGATACCTGTGTGGAATGATTCGCGGCGACGCTCATCTGGGCTCGTATCACTATCAGCGCGCCGGTCGAAAGAACGGGGATCAGCATCGGTTTCGCCTGGCGTTATGCGATGACGAGGCACTGGTTCGATCCAGCAATTATTTGTGCGAATTTGGAATCGCTACTCAGCGCTTTCTGTATCAGTCGCAATCCTCCAACCGGGAAGCAATGTATGCGATTCGCACCAGTTCGCTCGCCAATATCGAACGAATCACGCAGCTCATTGCCTGGCCCGGCGCCCCATCGGCTTCGTGGTGCAGCGGATTTCTGGCGGGCGTCTTTGATGCCGAAGGGAGCTACAGTTGCGGTGTACTGCGAATCTGCAATGCAGACGTTTCAATGATCGACTGGATCATGATTTCCCTGAAACTCTTCAGCTTTGTATTCACCCGCGAGCACATTCCTAAAGATCCTGGCAAGGATCTACATGTCATCCGGGTATGCGGCGGGCTCAAGGAACATCTGCGGTTTTTCCACACAACAAATAATGCAATCCTGCGCAAACGGGACATCAGCGGACAGGCGGTAAAAAGCAGCGCCAGACTCAAGGTGATTGGTATCGAGCAGCTGAATGACAAGCATCAGTTGTACGATATCACGACCGGTACCGGCGATTTCATCGCCAACGGCGTCATCAGCCACAACTGCTATGCCCGTCCCACGCATGCGTATTTGAATCTCTCGCCGGGAATCGATTTTGAAACACGGCTGTTCTACAAACAGAATGCCGCCGAATTGCTGGACCAGGAACTTCGTAAACCGGGTTACCGCTGCGAACCCATCACGCTCGGCGCCAATACCGATCCCTATCAGCCCGTCGAACGGAAGTTGCAGGTGACACGCAGCCTGCTGGATGTGATGCAGCGGTTTTCGCACCCTCTGACGATCATCACCAAAAGTGCGCTGGTCACACGCGATATCGACATTCTCTCGGACATGGCGCGGCTCAATCTCGTCAACGTGATGATCAGTGTCACCACGCTGGACAATGAATTGAAGCGCAAGCTCGAACCGCGCACGCCCGGCGGTCTGGTCCGGCTCAAAACGGTGCAGGCGCTGACCGATGCACGGATTCCGGTCGGGGTCCTGGTCGCGCCGATCATTCCGATGATCAACGACACTGAACTCGAACGGATTGTCGAACAGGCCGCACGTGCGGGCGCACACAGCGCGGGCTATGTGCTGCTGCGTCTGCCGTACGAATTGAAGGATCTGTTCCGGGAATGGCTGGAAACGCACTACCCGCTGCGCGCAGAACACGTCATGAACATCATCCGGCAATCGCGCGGCGGCAAAGAATACAACTCACAATTCGGGGTTCGTATGCGTGGCGAGGGACAGTTCGCGGAACTGATCGCACAACGCTTCCAGCTCGCCTGCAAACGCAACGGCGTGGCGCACCGCCGCCGTTCACCACTGGCCACGCACCACTTCAGCGTACCGCCCGCAGGCAACCAGATCGGGTTCGAATTCGGCTAATTCTCGGCGTCGTCAAACTGCGGCACCGGCTCGGCTTTGAGCGCCGCCAGTTCGCGCGCAACCAGTTTCGGATTCACCAGATTCATTTCCACCAGCCGTTTGAGGTGCGCGAAGCTTTCCGCGTCACGCGCCTGCCAGCTGCACCCGATCTGGTCCCCATCCACGTGCACGACCTGGGCATCCATCTCAAGCGTAATCAGTTCCGCAAGCCGCCACTCGACCCTGACCTGGTCCCCCGCGAATACGCGTCGCCCTGCCGGATAACGGGCCAGAAATCCGCGGAACGACATGTCGAGCAGCGCACATTCCCACGCCTCCTCGTCGCGCCGGAGGCGGATCACGGAAGCGAAGCGAAAGCGCTTGAAACGGCGCCGTTCCATGGGCTTGGGGTTCGACACGCACAGACTCTCAGAACGACCGGACTCATCCAGTATAGTGCGACCGTGGCTTTAGAATCAGTTTAAATCCGGATTCAAGCTTCCCACCACGGCCCCAATCTGGTACTAAAGCGGCTGGCCGTGCACCGGAATGGCATCCATTTCGGCCGCCGGCCGTTTTTTTAAATACCAGCACGGAACCTGATATGAACACAAACGCACCGGTATCCCAGACCCGCTCCTTCTCCACCGTATTCCTGATCGAAATGTGGGAGCGCTTCGGCTACTACGGCATGCAGGCGCTCATCGTGTACTACATGGTGCAGCGACTGGGCTTCGAGGACCAGCGCGCCACGTTGACCTGGGGCGCGGCCGCCGCGCTCATCTACGTGTCCCCGGCCTTCGGTGGCTGGATCGGCGACAAGATCCTCGGTACCCGCCGTACCATGCTTTCGGGCGCCATGATCCTGGCTCTGGGCTATGCCTTGATGTCGATACCGGGGCAGAGCGTGTGGTTCCTGTTCTGCTCGCTGGGCGTGGTGGTGGTCGGCAACGGCCTGTTCAAGGCCAACGCCGGCAACCTGGTGCGCAAGATCTATGAGGGCGACGATTCCAAGATCGATAGCGCCTTCACGCTCTACTACATGGCGGTCAACATCGGCTCGACCTTCTCGATGCTGCTGACTCCCGTCATCAAGAATTACTTCAACGCGCCCTACCACGGGC
>DASSOA010000101.1:0-4592 GCA_035701115.1 Gammaproteobacteria bacterium | reverse complement strand
CAGGGCGGCCTCTATCACTTCATGCGCATCAAGGATTCCGGTGCCGAAATGCCGCATTACGGACGCTTTGTGGAACTTAACCGCCCGCACCGCATTCAGCTGGCGTGGATGTCGCTGTTCACGCGCGGGCTGGAATCCGTGGTGACGGTAACGTTCGAAGCGAAGGGACACGACACGCTTTTGACGCTGAAACACGCGAACCTGCCGGACGATTCCTACGGCCACGGCCACAAGCACTGGGAAGTGCTTCTCGAACAACTGGCCGCGCGTTTCATCGGCAAACAGCGCGCAGCGGGCTGACACAAACATTGCAACGCCTGAGTCCCGGCGCCGCTCTAACGGCTGCATGCGGCCAGGGAATTGGCGAATAGAAGCTGGTCGGTGAGCACGCTGTACGAAAATGCGCGGACGCCTGACGCCCAGGCGTCCGCGGCAGCTTGATTGATCAGTAACCGATCACCTCGCCGTCCTTGCGCATTTCGCTTGCGCCCCAGTAGACGTGTTGCACCGGGTCCCACATGATCGCTTCGTAGCCGCCGAAGGCGCCGGTGCCGGGCACGATTTTGTAACCGCGTTTCGCAAGTTCCGCTTTCACGGCGGGATCGAAACCGCTTTCCATCTCCACCGTGCCGATGCCTTCCGACGGTTGTCCGGTCGGCGTCGCATTGCCGTAATGCCGCCAGCGCGCCGCGTCGCCGGCTTCCTGCACGTTCATGCCGAAATCAATCAGGTTCACCAGCACCTGCACGTGCCCCTGCGGTTGCATGTCACCGCCCATTACGCCGAACGCGAGCCACGGCGCGCCGCCTTTCATCACGAACGCGGGAATGATGGTGTGGAACGGCCGCTTGCGCGGCGCGTACACGTTGGCGTCGCCGGCGTGCAGTGAATACAGCGCGCCGCGGTCCTGGAACATGAAGCCAAGGTGATCGGCGACGAGGCCTGAACCCATGCCGGCGTAGTTCGACTGGATCATGGACACCATCATGCCGTTGTCGTCAGCCGTTTCGAAATCGGTGGTGTCGCCGTTGAACAGTTTCGGATCACCGGGACCGATATCCGGGTTGGCGTGATCGAGATGAATCAGCTTGCGGCGCTGATCGGCGTATTTGTCCGATAACAGGCCCTTGATCGGCGCGTGATAGAAACGCGGATCGGCGTAGAACTTCGCCAGATCCTCATAGGCCAGCCGCTTGGCTTCGATCTCCGCCGTCAGGGTGTCGGCCGTGCCGACGCCCATCTTCTTCAGGTCGAATCCTTTGAGGATGTTGAGCATTTCCAGCGCCGCGAATCCCTGGCCGTTGGGTGGCAGTTCGTAGACGTCGTAGCCACGGTAATTCACCGATTCCGGCTGCACCCATTCGCCGTGGAAATCGGCGAAGTCGGCATAACGCAGATCGCCGCCGATGCGTTTGAAGTAATCCGCCATCGTGTGCGCGATCTCACCCTTGTAGAACACATCGCGGCCGCCTTTGGCGATCATGGACAAGGTGTGCGCGAGATCGGGATTGCGGAACACCTCGCCCTGGCGCGGCGTGTGCCCGTCGATCAGGTAGGTGTGCTCGGCGTTCGCGAATTCCTCGATCAGGGCGCGATGTTTTTCGAAGGCTTTCCAGTTGCCCTGCCAGTATTTCGCGACGATTTCCGTCACCGGAAATCCGTTCTTCGCATAATTGATCGCGGGTGCAAGGTCTTCGGCAATCGGCAGTTTGCCGAAGCGTTGGTGCAGCGCGAACCAGGTATCCACCACGCCCGGCACGGTCACCGGCAGCGAACCGACCAGCGGAATCTGATCCGAAGGTTTCATGCCGGCCTTTTTGTAGGCCGCGGCCACTTCGGCCTGCATGCGGGCGAGGTCGCGGCCCTTCGGTGACCAGCCCGAACCGTTGTAACCGTAGAGCTTGTGCGTTTTCGGATCGTAAACGATCACAAAGCAATCGCCGCCGATGCCGTTCAGCACCGGTTCCATCACGCCCAGCACCGCGTTCGCCGCAATCGCGGCATCCACTGCGCTGCCGCCTTTTCTCAGGATATCCACCGCGGCGAGCGAAGCCAGCGGCTGCTCGGTGGCCGCCATGCCGTGTTGCGCCAGCACCGGCGAACGCGAGGCCCACGGCGCCCCGGCGTAGCGGTCGCCACGGCCGATGTCCGCATTCGCGGCGGAGCCGAAGGCGCACAGCACTAGCAGCATCGCAGCGCAGGCGGGCCAGCATTTAACCGTGGATCGGGTAAACCAGGACTTGGCACGGAAAGCCGGGTTCATGATGTCACCCCGCAGCAGGCAAGTGGGAAGAGGAGGAATGGTAGCACTGGAACCCGTTATAGACCGATCGGTTGCGAAAACACCGACTATACTTCGAGCCAGTCTGTTTCACACCTGCAGGGAGTGAGCGCATATGGGCGGCTCCAAGCAATCCACGAGAGGTTATGTTATGAGCAGAGTACGACAAAGATGAAAACGCATTCACTATTTCAGCATGCTTTTTTTCAAAAAGCGTCTAACTTTTTTCTCAACTGGATGTGGTGCGACTTCGGCGCAATAGTTACTTTTGGCGTCTGCGCAAGTTAAAAGAGCGTTGAGTGTTTGTTGGGGAAGTCTAAATGCAAGAACCATATTGGATGGGGTACGTTGGAATGCTCACCGGGATTATCGGCGCAATTACCGGTGTCGCTGGTGCAATCATGGGCTTTGTGAGCTATAGAACTAGCAACAACCTAAAATCCCTAGATCTGCGGCTTGACTTGAGAAAGGCCATAAATAACCTGCAATCAACTCTTTCTCAGCTCGACCAGCAAATCGAAGATGCAATTCGATCCAGAGAAGCCGTGGCGGCAGCGACCGGTCGATTTCACTCAGGAGCGATGCAGAAATGGAAGCAAGACACTGAAATAGACAAAACCACTATAAAACGATTGCTCCAGAGCGCTCCCGCCACTACTAACAATTACGATGATTTAACCCCTAAAGATCTGGAATCTACCTTAGTAGAAGTTCATCGACTCCAAGTTCAAGTAGATGGGCTAAGTAAAAAATACTACCTAGCTGTTCAGTCAGACGACGAAGAACGAAAGCATTTAAGAGAAGATGTCAGAACACGGCTTCCACAATAACGATAGGAGACTTTAATGAATGGGTCAGAATGATTGAGTTCTAGCCTTGTCTTAGCGCATTAGTCCTTACGGGCGACGCCATCATATCAGCAAGATTAATTGTCTCCTCAACGTCCATTTCAGACTAATTCCATCTTTTTATCAGATTCCCAAGCCGCCGCTTGGGCGGCCGTCTGCTATACCAATAGGCGCCTGTACCCGATGAATTGAAACAACAAGCGGAGGAAAGGCCGATGCGTATTAAAAGCGTAGGGCATGCGGTATTTGCGGTGGCGATGATCGCCCTCGGCATTGTGGGGCTGATACGAAGCGAATTCGCGGCGGTCTGGAACGGGTTGCCGAAGGGCATGCCCGGGCACGAGGCGCTGGTCTCTCTCTGCTCGGTGGTCGCTCTCGCGTGCGGCGTCGGCCTCTTCTGGCCGCGCACCATGGCACTCGCGGCGCGGGTGCTGCTCGCCTGGCTCGTGATCTGGACGTTGCTGGTCAAGGCGCGATTCATTGTCTTGCATCCGCTGGTGGAAGGGGCCTATCAAACCAATGGCGAGAATGCCGTGGTCATCGCGGGGGCATGGGTACTGTATGCACGCTTAGCGACCGATTGGGACAAGCGCTGGATCGGCTTCGCCACGGGTGACACGGGCATTCGCATTGCGCGGGTGTTATTCGGACTCGCGCTGATCGCCTTCGGCTTCTCCCATTTCGCGTATCTGAATTTGACCGTGCCACTGATACCCGGTTGGCTGCCGGGGCACGTGTTCTGGGCCTATTTCACCGGCAGTGCGTATCTTGCTGCTGGGGCAGCGGTGCTGACCGGAATCTGTGCACGCCTGGCTGCCGTGCTTTCCACGGTGCAGATGGGCTCGTTCATCTTCCTCGTCTGGCTGCCCCTCGCCTTGGCCGGAAAAATGACACCCTTCAACTGGGGCGAGCTGGTTGCGACGTGCGTGTTGACCGCCGGTGGATGGGCGGTCGCGGAGTCGTATCGCGGCGTTGCCTGGCTCGGCATGCGGGTACCGAGAACCGCACTCGATGAGAACGCTGCAACGAAACAAGAGACATGAATGATCTGATGCCTGACCTTTAACCTGATTGTGAGTCCTTGGAGGCCGGTTATGTACGTATCACCGCGTTCGATCATCCATTCGATATCTGTCAGGCAGCTTCGTTGTCCACCCCCGCTGTTACGGATTGGTTTGCAAGCAGTCTTCACGACGGCATTCATCTGCGCTTTCGCATCAGCGGCTGCGGCGACAACAACGGCACACAGGGCGCCGCTGTCTGCATATCTCCCGAAAACCGAATCGGCCGAGATCGCGCTGGCACGCAGTGCCGCACCCGCGTCAATCTCCGATCATGCGACGATCCTGACGTTCGGCCCTCATGGCTATCACGTTGCGATTCGTGGCACCAACGGTTTTGTCTGCAATGTGGAGCGAGCCTGGGCCAATACATTCGACAGCATCAATTTCTGGAATCCCCGA
>DASSOA010000100.1:0-5536 GCA_035701115.1 Gammaproteobacteria bacterium | reverse complement strand
GACCTTAATAAATTCGGCACCCCCGTGCCCGGCAAGATCGCATCAAAGCATGCCGCCAAGCCCGCTACGGGGTAAACATGGGGAGGTTAGCGGGACATTGACGGCATGTGATGAAAGACAGCCCGCTACGCGGGAAAGTTCCCCGCCCGCCGGGCGGGGAACATTAACGATAAGTAAACTTATGCGGCTTTCACCGTGATGCGGCGTGGCTGCACTTTGGCCTGCTTCGGGATCACGATCTCGAGCACGCCGTTGCTGCCGCGGGCGGTCACGCCCTCCGCGTCGGCGGTGTCGGGCAGCGAAAAGCGGCGATAGAAGGTGCCCGTCACACGCTCGACGCGGCGCCAGCCGTTCTCTTCGTCGCGGGTTTCGCTCTTGCGCTCGCCGCGCAGGGTCAGCACGCCGTCTTCCATCGTCACTTCGATGTCTTTCGGGTCCACGCCCGGCACATCGGCATGGATCACGAAGCGCGCATCTTCTTCCCTGATGTCCACGGCCGGCACCCAATCGGTGGCCGCCACGGCGCCGTCCCTGTCGGTACGCTCGAACAGGCGGTTCATTTCATTGTGCAGCTGGGTCATCAGGCTCCAGGGTTCATAACGGATCGTGTTCATGTAGATAGACCTCCAGAAAATGCGAACGGGGATGCCCCTTAAGTAGGGCCGCCTGCGCACAACTCAAGGGGTCCGCCTCCGCCGATGACGTGGAACATGCGAAATTGCGCCGGGTGCTTCCCTTGTCCGGAGCTTTGTGGTTTACTCCCGCCATCCAAGATGTTGTGTTCGCAACTCCACCTCAGGCCGACTTGGAAACGAGCTCGGACCGGGTGGAGCTTTGCTTTATAACTCCTTGATTTCAAGTATTAAATTTATTTGACAAAGCGGAACCTGCGGACTAGGCTTAACGAGTGCGCCGCGGGGGCACTGAAGCACAAGATGTTGTGTTTTGGCATCCCCAGCTTTTGCACAGTTTATCCACGGAGCATGGAACGAGGCCTGTAATGGATGCGGTTGGTGCAGGCCCACTACGTCCCGATAAATAACAACAGGGCGCCTCTTCCGAAACTCCGGGGGGTGCCTCTATTAGAGAGACCATGGAGGACAGGCTGAATATGAAACCCGCGTTGAAGATGGCCGCCGATGCCGTAACCGAAATTCCTGTACAGGAAGCCTCTGCCGATATCTGGGACAAGAAGTACCGCCTGAAGGCAAAGGACGGCACCATCCTCGACCAGAGCGTGGACGACACCTGGCAGCGGGTCGCCCGTGCGCTCGCCGATGTCGAAGCGCCGGAGAAGCGCGAGGTCTGGTTTGAAAAGTTCCTGTGGGCGCTGCGCCGCGGGGCGATCCCGGCCGGCCGCATCACCTCCAACGCGGGCGCGCTCGAGCACAAACCGGCCACCTCCACCATCAACTGCACCGTCTCCGGCACCATCCGCGATTCGATGGACGACATCCTGGGCAAGGTCCACGAAGCGGGCCTTACGTTGAAGGCCGGGTGCGTAGCGCCAGGTACCTGGGTGCGAACCGAACGCGGCTTGGTCACGGTGGAGCAGGCGGTCAATGAGCGCCACCGGGAAATCCTGAGCTACGATCGGGATATGAACCGCTTCGAAATGCGTCCGATCCTGAAGCATCTGACCGTTCAGGTGCGGCGCGAAGACAACATTGAGATTGTTGCCAACGGCGCATCGCTCAAGACCTCCGTGAAACATCCGATATTGGTCTACCGGCAGGGCAAACTGGTTTACGTCCGCGCCGATGACGTGCGCCGCGACGACGCGTTGGTCCAGCATCATTTTGCATGGGATGCCGATCCAGCGGCGGCCCTGACGGCCTGGTTCGCGGGGGCGCACCTCGGCGATGGCAGCGCGTATGAAAAGAAAATGGAATACAAGCCCGGCAGTGCGACTTGGGCCGCACGCGCTCAGGCCGCCGGTGCACGCTTCATATTCAAGATTCGCGCGGCGGAACGCGAGGTCGTTGAGCGGTATGCTGAATTTTTTCAGTCGTTCTGTCAGAGTCGCGCACAGGTTGTGGCGACGGCCACACCGAACGGGATGCCGGTCTGGGATTACACAGTCGCGAGTTTTGCTGCGAGCCGTGCAGTTGAATTGATCGATTACCAGACCGGGACCAAGACAACGAAGCTTCATGTGCCGGCATGGATCAAATCGGAACCGGAAAAATACTTCCTGCCTTTCCTTGCTGGCCTGCTAGATACTGACGGCACGGTGAGCCGCGAACACGGCAGCGCCATTCTTGCCACGCAGAATCTGTCCTTCGCACGCGAACTCAAGGCGCTGCTGGCGCTGTTCGGTGTGCATGGTTCGCTGACTGTGCGCAAACCGCGCAGCCATGAATGGAATGGCTACCAAATCCAGGACAGCGGCGGCGTCATGCTCAAGATCGCAGATTCCGCATTTCTGCAACGCGTGGCCGGGTACATGGCGGACAGCGGCAAACGTTCCCGCATCCAGGAATATGCCAGCCAGCCCGGTCAATATGATCATTACTGCATCCCGATTACACTGCGCGAAGCACTGGCAGAAAAATTCGATACGCTGGCGCATACGGAGCGGCAAGCGCTCGGTTTCTATCACGGCTACCACCGCAAGGAAATCGTGAGCCGCATCTGGCTCGACCGTTGGGAAGCCCGCTTCCCAGAGTTGAAGCCGTTAATTGATCTCGCTCGTAATTTGCGTCCGGTGGAAACAATTCGTCGTAATTTGCCGATTTCCGAAACCTTTTACGATTTCCACGTCGAAGACCACAACAATTACCTGGCGGGTAACGACGGCCTGGTCGTCATCCACAATTGCGGCATCGGTTATGAATTCTCGACCATGCGTCCCAAGGGCGCGTACGTCGCGGGCGCGGGCGCTTACACCTCCGGTCCGCTGTCGTTCATGGATATCTACGACAAGATGTGTTTCACGGTCTCGTCGGCCGGTGGCCGCCGCGGCGCACAGATGGGCACCTTCGATGTCGGTCATCCGGACGTCCTCGATTTCATCCGCGCCAAGCGCGAGAACGGCCGGCTGCGCCAGTTCAACCTGTCGCTGCTGGTGACCAAAGACTTCATGGAAGCCGTCAAGGCTGATGCCGACTGGAAGCTCGCCTTCCCGCTCGATCCGAAAGAGGCCGAAACCGATCACGTTGATCTCAACGATGCCGAAAACGTGGTGTGGCGCGAATGGCCAACCACGCAGGGTTACATCGTCAACGCCGCGGGTCTCGTCGCCTGCAAGGTCTACAAGACCCTGCACGCGCGCCGCGTGTGGGACATGATCATGGCCTCCACGTATGACTTTGCTGAGCCGGGCTTCGTGCTCATCGACAAGGTCAACGAAATGAACAACAACTGGTGGTGCGAAAACATTCGTGCGACTAACCCGTGCGTGACGGCGGATACGCGTCTGCACACGCAGTACGGCATGGTCCGAATCGGCGATCTGTACCAGAGTGGTGCGCCGCTGGAAGTTACGGTAGACAAGCGCGCGCTGGGTCAAGACGATCTTGGCACGACCGTTCGCGGCGCCAAGCCGGCCTTCATGACAGCGCGCAGTGCCGATGTGTATAAAGTTGTGACGAAGGATGGCTACGAAATCAAAGCCACCAAATGGCACGATTTTTATACCCAGCGCGGCAAGATCAAACTGCGCGATCTGAAACCTGGTGACCAATTGCTGGTGCAATCCGGCAAGGGCCAGTTCGGCCGCGAAGGCTCGAAGCAGCTAGGTCTGCTGTTGGGGCTGATTACCGGCGATGGACACATTACCAACCGCGGCAAAGACCAGCAGGCGGCGGTCATTAATCTGTGGGGTGCCGACCGTGGCTTTGCCGAAACCATAACCGGCCATATCAATGCATTGATTGCGGGGGTTTCCGAGCGCACCCGGAATTACCGAGTCTCCCCCGTAGCCGTTCCGGAACGAAACCTCATCATGATCCGTTCAGTGTTGTTGGCGCGTGTGCTGCAACATTATGGATTTACTGCCGAATCCAAACTCCGGGTGCCCGAGGTTATCTGGCGCGGAAGCGAAGAATGCGTGAAAGCTTATCTGCGCGCCTTGTTCCAGTGCGACGGCACCGTGCAGCGCGACGACAAACATGCCTATTGCACCATCCGTCTCGCTTCCAGCCAACCTGACTTGCTGAAAGATGTCCAGGCATTACTGTCCAACTTCGGAATCTTTTGTCGTGTTCTCAAGCGGCGTGCAGCTGGCAAACGCCTGCTGCCGGACGGCAAAGGCGGCAAGCGACTTTATGCATGCAAGGCTGATTACGAACTGCTGATCGGCTCCGCGTCGCGTGATCGCTTCATGGATGAAATCGGTTTTCTATCAAAGGAAAAGAACGATAAATACGCGGAGTGGCGCGCACAGCGTACGACAGCACGGCTTGATTCGTTCACAAGCGAAATCGTGTCAATTGAACATGCTGGTCGTGAAGCAGTGTTCGATACGACACAACCTGACAAAAATAATTTGATTTTCAACGGGCTAGTGACAGGTAATTGTGGTGAACAGCCATTGCCGCCGTACGGTTCCTGTCTGCTCGGTTCAGTGAATCTCACGCAGTTTGTGCGCGAACCATTCACCGACAAGGCGCACTTCGACTGGGATGAATACCGCGAAGTGGTGAAAGTGTTCACGCGCATGCTCGATAATGTGGTCGAGATCAACGGCCTGCCGCTGCCGCGCCAGCGCGAGGAAATCCTGCGCAAGCGCCGTCACGGCATGGGTTATCTCGGTCTCGGTTCCACCATCACCATGCTGGGCTGGAAATACGGCTCGGCGGAATCGGTGAAGTTCACTGAAGACGTTTCGCGCGAAATGGCGCTTGCCGGCTGGGAAGAAGCGCTGGAACTCGCGCGCGAGAAAGGCCCCGCGCCGATCATGGTCGAGGAATTCGACGTCACCGAAGAAATGCTGCGCAAGCGTCCGGAAATGGCGCGCGACGGCTGGAAAGTGGGCGACAAGATTCCCGGCCGCGAACTGCATGCGAACTACAGCCGCTACATGCAGCGCGTCGCTGAAGTCGCGCCCGATCTGGTGGATGAGCTCGCCGCCACCGGCGCGCGTTTCACGCACCACACCTCGATCGCGCCCACCGGCACGATCTCGCTCTCGCTCGCCAACAATGCCTCGAACGGAATTGAGCCCAGCTTCGCGCATCACTACTTTCGCAATGTGATTCGCGAAGGCAAGAAGAGCAAGGAAAAGGTGGATGTGTTCTCGTTCGAACTGCTCGCGTATCGCGCGCTGGTGAATCCGGATGCCATCCCGGGCTCCGACAAGCCCGAGGAAAAGCTGCCGGAGTATTTCATCACTGCCGAGCACATCAACCCGAAAGAACACGTGGATATCCAGGCCGCCGCGCAGAAATGGATTGATTCCTCCATTTCCAAGACCGCGAACGTGCCCACCGATTATCCCTACGAGGATTTCAAGGACATCTACCTCTACGCCTACGACCAGGGCCTGAAAGGCTGCACCACTTTCCGCTTCAACCCGGAAGCGTTCCAGGGCGTG
>DASSOA010000099.1:0-6684 GCA_035701115.1 Gammaproteobacteria bacterium | reverse complement strand
CCTTGCTGTTAAAAGGAAGGCAGAAGCACTGAAAATTGAAGCCATCCTGCTGCCACCTGGCGGGCTGTTTTTCAACAGCCTGACGACAGATCTACGCGCAACGAAGGTTCAGTCGATGTTCGCGAGCAGGTTGGTGGCGGCGCGCATGCGTCGCCGGATCGAAGCGAGATAGCGGTCGTGTGCGATTTCCCGGGCGCTCATGCTGCGCGCACGATACGGCCCCTTGTTGTAGCACACCACGCCGCGTTCCCAGCTGGACATGTGCGTGAGACAGAATGCGAGATAGCGCGCGGCGAGCCGGATGTTGAGCGCATCGTCGTGCTTCAGATTGTGAATACTCACCGGCTTGCCGTAAGCCACGTGCGCCGCGCGTTTGTGCAACTGGCCGCAACCATAGCCGGTCCGGTCCAGTCCCCGTTTGTGGCGGCACAGGCTGGATTCCTGCATCAGCACCGCGGCCAGCGTCTGCTCGTACCGGTAGTCGTCGGGAATCGGGTCGGCGTAGTAGCTGGTGCCGACCAGACTCGCGTAGCCCAGTGCCCAGTTCTGATGCGGGCGCAACCCGTTACCCGCCCGCGCCAGCGGGGCCGCCAGCAGCAGACCGCCGCATACGGTAACAAGGGTTATGTTAATAATCTTGTTCAAAATCATGCACTTGCAGCCAGATTGCCAATGCAGAACCGGGGTAAAGGGACGCGGACGTCCAGAAGCGAGCGCGGATTTTGCCCGTTACGGCGCCCTTGGGCAAGTATAGCGGGCCGGATCGCGGCGCCGGGAACCCGCTCAGCCCGGCCAGCGCTTGAAAATCAGGCTGGCGTTGATGCCGCCGAAGGCGAAGTTGTTGCTCATGATGTGTTCGACCTCGAACGCCCGTCCGCTGCCGGTCAGGTAATCGAGTTCGACACACGCCGGATCGAGGTTGTCGAGATTGATGGTGGGCGCGAACCAGTTCGCGCGCATCATTTCGATGCTGAGCCAGGCTTCGAGCGAGCCGCAGGCACCGAGCGTGTGACCGAAATAGCTTTTCAGTGAACTGATCGGCATGCGCTTGCCCAGTACCTGCTGGGTGGCAATGGATTCCGCGATGTCGCCACGATCGGTGGCGGTGCCATGCGCATTCACGTAACCGATCGCGTCCGGTGGCAGCCCGGCATCTTCCAATGCGAGTTGCATGACCGCCGCCATGGTCTCGACCTGCGGCTGGGTAACGTGTGCCCCATCGGAATTGCTGGCGAAGCCAACGACTTCCGCATAGATCGGCGCCCCGCGCCGCTGCGCGTGTTCGAGGTCCTCGAGAATCAGCGTCGCGGCCCCCTCACCCACCACCAGACCGTCACGGTCGCGATCAAACGGTCGCGGCGTGGTGGTCGGCGCGTCGTTGCGCGTGCTGGTCGCGAACAGGGTGTCGAATACGGCCGTGGGCCCGAGGCTCAACTCCTCCGCGCCGCCGGCCACCATGACATCCTGTTTGCCGTACTTGATGGTTTCGTAGGCAAATCCGATAGCCTGAGTGCCCGAGGTACAGGCGCTGCTGGACGGAATCACGCGACCGGTAATGCCGAAGAACAGACTGATGTTCACCGCGCCGGTGTGACTCATCATCTGCACGTAGGTATTCGAGGTGACGCCTTTCAGGCTGCCGGTGCTGGCCATGCGTCCGAAAGCCACCACCGGTTCCGCGCTGCCCGCGCAGGCGCCGTAGGCAATTCCGGTACGGCCGGATTTGAGCACGTCGTTTCCAATCAGGCCGGCATCTTCGAGCGCCAGTTCCGTCGCGCGCGTGGACATGACCGCGACCGGACCCATGCTGCGCATGCTCTTGCGGTTGTACTGCGGCGGCAGATCGTACGGCTGCACGGGTGCCGCAAGCCGGGTGCGGATGTCCTCGAAGGCGGCCCACTCCGGCATGTATTTGACGGCCGACTGGCGGGCGCGCAACTTCGGACCGATCGTGGCCCAATCGTGTCCCAGCGCGGTCAAACCGCCCATGCCGGTAATGACTACACGCCTGACCACCGACTACCTCGTGAAAAAAGAGACTGTTGAAAGGACCCGGTGTCCGGGCTTACGCGCGTGCCGCAAGCAGCTTCTCGATCACGCGCTGAACGTCGCCCACGGTCCTGACTTCCTTGAATTCCTCTGGGCTCACTTTGGTGCCTGTCAATTCCTGCAACTTGATGACCATGTCCACGGCATCAATACTGTCCAGATCCAGATCTTCGTAAAGACGGGCGTCCGGAGTGATTTTCGCAGGATCCAGTTCAAACTGCTCGACCAGGGTGTCCTTGAGGGTTTGAAAAATATCCTGTGTTTGCATGGGCATGTCTCTCGGGATAACGGTTTGGTGACTGATCGGGAGTTACGGGGTGCCGCTACTAATAATGTAATGTGGAGCACCTATCGAGCGATATGGTAACTGTTCTGGCAGTTCCGGCAAACGTTTTTGCCGCCGCAAATGGCCTAATCTGCCGTTTCTTCCTGCCAGCCCAGCAATTCCGGAACCGTCACGCATTCCAGTCCCCTGTCGCGAAGTCCCTTGAGGATGAGGCGCACGGCGTGTGCGCAAAGCGGCCGATGCCGGCCCGGGAGGTCATGGCCGTCATGCAGGAGCACAATGTCGCCAGGCTGGACCCGGTCCAGCACCCGCGCGGCGATAGCTTCGGCGTCCAGCAGGCGGGTGTCGCGGCTGTGCAGCGACCAGGCCACCAGCGTCAGTCCGTGACGCCAGGCCGCGCGCCCGACTGCCCAGCTTTTAAGCCCGACGGGCGGACGATACAGCGGCAAAGCGGGGCGTCCGCTGGCGTCGCGAATCGCCTGCAGGCCGCGTTCGATCTCCTGCGTATGCCAGTTGGAAAAATAAAAATTCTGCAGACGCGAATGTTGCCAGGAATGATTTCCGATCGCGTGGCCTTCGTTCACCATGCGCTGCGCAAGCGCCGGCTGCGCCGTCAGTGATTTGCCGATCACAAAAAACGTGGCGCGGGCGCCCGCTTCTGCAAGCGCGTCAAGTACTCTCGATGTCACGTCGGCATCGGGGCCGTCGTCGAAGGTCAATGCGACTTTGTTGCCGCTGCGCGGCCCATGCGTGACGGTCGGATAAAAGAGATTCGAACCCGGCCGGGCAATGCCGTCAGTCAGCAGCGCGCCGAACAGGACAACCGGAACCGCAAACCACAATCCGGCCCATCCCCACACGAACACGCCGACGATCAGCAGCACGACACTCAGATTCGTGAGCTGATGCAGATTCCAGCGCAACGCTTTCCACGACACGCGTGGTGCGGGCATGGTGTTCGCGTCCGGATGATTTCCGTTGCTCATGCGTGACTGGAATGGTGCAGGTTGGTTTTTATATCGTGCGTATCAGCCGGCAACGATTCTCCCTGCAACGACATGACTTCCGCAAGTTTCTGCGCTTGCCACTGTCCCGGTGTCACCAGGCGCCAGCAGCCGGCATTGACTGGTTGGCTCACACCCTGCAGCGCAATCGCCAGGCACCAGCCCGGTTCAACTTGCGCGGAAATAAAACGCCAGGCGCCTGCCGGAAACGGTGGAGAACAGGCCACGCGACTTGCCGCAAGATCAACCACACAGCGGCGCAGTGTCTGCCACAGCGACAAGCCAACCGATTTGCACGCCGCCTCCTTGAGCGTCCACAGCCGGTAAAACGCCAGTTGCCGTTGCGCTTCAGGCAAGGCCTGCAAACAGGTGACTTCTTCCTTCGCAAAATAGTCCGCGACATTGTCAATCAGCTTGCGTGGACGGGGCCATTCAATATCAATCCCGACCGGATCAGGTGACAGCGCCGCCGCGAACAAATCGCCGCTGTGACTCAGGTTGAGATGAATTCGAGCTGCTTCGTAGCGAAGACTGCCTTCGGGTTGCGTGCGCAATGCCGTCGGATCAATGTCCCCGAGTTCATGTTGCAACGCTGCCAGCAGCAGCGCGCGCCCGGCAAGCCAACCAAGCCGCCGTTGTGAATGCGTGAACGCACGATAGCGCGTCTGCTCGCCGGCATGCAGTTGCGGCAAGACGTCGCGTTCCAGCTCGGTTCCGGCGTACAGCGCCCGGTCCATGAGCATGATCTGGACATTCGAATTCACGATTTCACGCCAAGCTTGACCGGACCGGTAAGTCCTTCAACAATAGCATGCGCGCCGACTGCCGGTGTTGCTGGATTGAGATGCATGATGATCCCGACACGGCTGATCGCGACAATTGCCGGTGTGCTTGCCACTGTGCTGATGCCGGCAACGCACGCCGATCCCGGCTCTCAGCCGGACAGCAAGCGCACGCATATCGAACTTGGCTTCGGAATAGCCGGCGCGCATTTCGCCGACTACCCCGGGTCGTCCCGCTACTGGAACGTCCTGCTGCCGATTCCCTACTTCACGCTGCGCAGTCCGCGGATTGATGCCAGCCGTGACGGCGTGCACGGCAAGTTATGGCGGGGCGATCGCTGGAAAATCAACCTGGATTTCAGCGGTTCGGTGCCGGTCAGTTCCTCGCGCGATCCCGAACGGCAAGGCATGCCCGGGCTGGGCTGGATCGGCGAGACGGGACCCATCTACCACTATCGGCTGTGGCGTGACGATGCGACCGGTCTCCGGCTCGATTTCGGATTTCCGATACGGGCGGCGGTGAGTACCAACGGCTGGATGATCCACCACCGCGGCTGGGTCGCGCAGCCCGAATTCGAACTGGAGCGGCACTGGGGCGTTGCCGGCACCCGCTATCACGCCGACCTTGGCGTGTCATGGCTGTACGCCACGGATTCGTATTTCAATTATCTGTACGGCGTGGCGCCCGAATACGTGACGGCCACGCGCCCGGCGTATCAGGCCGGCAGCGGCTACGGCGGCTACCGCATCTCGCTGGGCTTCGGCATGCGGCGTGGCGACATGGTCTTCGGGGTGTTCTATCGTTACATCAACCTCGCCGGCGCGAGCTTCAACACCAGCCCGCTGGTCAGCCAGCAGCATCAGTCCGCATACGGCTTTGCCATCGCCTGGGTGCTGCGCAAGTTCGACCGTTGAAGCGATGCCCCTTGACCTCGCGACTCCGGGCCGGTCTAATAGCGCCCCCTGATTTCCCGATTTGGCCAGGTAGCTCAGTTGGTAGAGCAGCGGACTGAAAATCCGCGTGTCGGTGGTTCGATTCCGCCCCTGGCCACCATGTCTAATTCCAAAATCGTTTCGCAAGCTTGCACCGCGTGCGGTGTGCCCATCCTTGTGCTGAATCGAACATCATTCCAATCGGTGGTTCGCACGGTCGGCTCCGCTTTCCTGCTTCGCCGTCCTTCCCGGGGCAGCCATCCTGGCTGCCCGTTCACCGGCGCGAAGCGTTGCTTCGCGAAAATCCCCGGCTCACCCACCCCTGGCCACCATGATCTCCCGGCGCCAATTCCATTTTCCGTCGCATAGCCGATATTCGATTGCGTAATTGCGGAATCGAACTTCATTCTGGTCGGTGGTTCGCACGGTCGGCTCCGCTTTCCTGCTTCGCCGTCCTTCCCGGGGCAGCCATCCTGGCTGCCCGTTCACCGGGCGCGAAGCGTTGCTTCGCGAAAATCCCCGGCTCACCCACCCCTGGCCACCATCCCGTTTCAGTTCTTTCAATTGATTTCACGAAGCTGTCGCGCGATCGGCGCTGATGGAAAAGTTGAGCCGCTCGGTCAGGTAATAACAACAGCCTGACAAGTCCTCGGCAGCTCCGATGCATCACACAGCCGGACACTTAGCCTGTTTTTCAGGTGTTTCAGCTGTGACAAAGCGGGTGTTTTCCCAATTGGCGTGTGGCCACCTGAATAGTATTTTTCGGTCACTGCATATTCCAAAAGGAACGGAATCATGTGGGCTGCCCGTCGTCGTGTCTTGACCGGTTTTTTTCTGGCTGCCGCTGCATTTTTATCGACACCCGCAAATTCCGCAACGAACTGGTCTTGGGCCAATCCCGCGCCTCAGGGTAACTATCTCAATGCGTCTGCAACTGGCGGGGGCATCAGCGTTGCCGTAGGCAACGGTGGCAGCGTTTACGCTGACGCGGGAGACGGCTGGCTCGCGCAGACTTCCGGCACCACCAACAACCTTCATGCGGTCGCCTTCGGAGCCGGCCTGTTTGTCGCCGTGGGATCATCCAACACCCTTATCACCAGCAACGATGGCGTGAACTGGACAGCAGCCAGCGTGACGGGCTCAACGCAGGACCTGAATTCCGTCGCCTATGGCAACGGGATTTTTGTCGTAGCCGGTAGCAACGGCATTGTTTTCACCAGCACCGACGGCGGCGCAACATGGGTCGCTACCGGTGACTTCGGCCAGACTGTCACCGTGACCAGCGTGGTATTCGGCTGTGGAAAATTTGTCGCGCTGACACACGACAGTGGCAACTCAGCATCGGCGGTCTTCTACAGCGATGATGGAACTGTCTGGCAGAGCGCGAACATTCCGGCGCCCGCGGCCGACCCACCGATTGATGCCGCATTCAATGGAACCCTGTTCGTTGCGATGGGAGTCAATGCTGACGGAATTTCCGGCGCTTCGATCATGACCAGTGATGACGGTATCAACTGGACCACACAGGCACCGCTACTGCCTGCAACAGCATCGCCAATTTCAATTACGGCCAACGGCAGCACGTTCGTCATCATGCTTGAGTCCGCGGTTTCCAATGCCGCGGTGACAA
>DASSOA010000098.1:0-10608 GCA_035701115.1 Gammaproteobacteria bacterium | reverse complement strand
GTGCAGCGGCGCGTGCAGATGTCGCCCATGATCATGAACGTCGCCGTGCCCTTGCCGAAGCATTCGCCGATGTTCGGACAGGAAGCTTCCTCACACACGGTGTGCAGGTGATTCTCGCGCAACACCTGTTTGAGGCGCGCGACTTCCGGCGTGGCCGGAGAACGCACGCGGATCCACGATGGCTTGCGCAACGGCGTCACGGTCGGTTCGATCTTGACCGGGATGCGCGCCATTTTCTCGGCGGCAGTCAGTTTTTTCCCGGGCTCAAGCCGGGGACGGGATGTCGAAGAGGAATCGCTCACGGGCAGTCCTTACAACTGGCCGACGGCGGCAGGGCTGTCGGTGGTACGGGAGTGCCCATTATAACCGAGTCGTTCCAGCAACCGCGGTTTCAGTGCCTCAGCAACGGCGGCGACGCTCGCCGGGCCGCCCAGGTCCGCGACCTGTGTCATCTGCAGGCCCGCGTAACCGCAGGGATTGATGCGGGTGAACGGCTCAAGGTCCATGGCGACATTGAAGGCCAGGCCGTGATAGGTGCAGCCGCGGCGCACCCGCAGGCCGAGCGACGCGAGCTTGCGCCCGTCCGCGGTGTAAACGCCCGGTGCATCGCGCCGGGACATGGTTTCGATTCCGAAATCCCCCATCACGTCTATGACACTGTTTTCGATGCCCTCGACGAGCGCCCGCACCCCGAGCTTGAGGCGTTTCAGATCGATCAGCGGATAGACCACCAGCTGTCCGGGTCCGTGGTAGGTGACTTGTCCGCCGCGATCAATGTGAACGACGGGAATCTCACCCGGTGCGAGCACATGTTCCAGTTTGCCGGCAAGCCCCAGCGTGAACACCGGCGGATGCTCGAGCAACCAGATCTCATCGCGGGTATCGGGCCCGCGCGTTTCGGTAAATGCCTGCATCGCGCGCCAGGTGGGTTCGTATTCGACCTGACCCAGATCGCGGAACAGCGGTGTTTCGATCGCTTCGTTCATAGCGCCATCAGTACGTGTTCATTGCCCGAGAGGTCGCTGTACAGCGCATCCAGTTGTGCGCGGCTTTCGGCAATGAACAGCACCGTCACCGAAACGAACCGGCCTTCGCGGCTGGGCTGCGTTGAAACATTGAGCGATTCAAGCGGGGCGACGTGCCGCGCAAAAATGTCGGCGACAGTGGCGTGAAAATCCGGCGTGTCGCGGCCCATGACCTTGACGGGAAATTCGATGGGGAACGTCAGTGGCGATGGCTCTGTCATGGCGTACACATCACGCTGCGTGTTTCAGCTCCTGGAAAGCATCGTACATGCGGCGCCAGTGCGGGCCGGGCTTGCCGCTGCCGATGCGCTGTCCGTCGAGTTCGGTAATGGCATAAACCTCGCGCGTCGAACTCGCCAGCCAGACTTCCTCGGCAGCATGCAGCTCCGGTTCCGGTATGCGTTCCTCGCGGAACGGCAGTTTGTGCTGTTCGGCGAGTTCCAGCACCACGTCACGCGTGATACTGGGCAGCAATTCGGTGGATTTGGGCGGCGTCATGATTACGCCGCCGTGCACGATGAACAGACTGCTGGCCGTGCCTTCGACTGCGTATCCATCCTGAATCAGGATCGCTTCGTCACAGGCCTGATCAATGGCGGTTTGCCGCAGCAGCACGTTGCCAAGCAGCGCAATGGACTTGATGTCGCAGCGGCGCCAGCGGATGTCTGAAAGCGTGATCACCTTGCCGCCTTCCTCCCTGAGCCGCTGCGGCAATCCTTCCAGCGGTGTACTCATGGCAAACACCGTGGCGGGAACGCCAGCGGGAAACGCGTGATCGCGGCCTTCGGCGGCGCCGCGCGTGACCTGCAGATAAACGGCCTGCTGCGGCGCGCCGCTTTTCTCGACCAGTTCCTGCAGCACGCGCTCCCAAGTGGCATTGTCATGGGGATTGGCGAGCCGGATGGCATCGAGGCTGTACTGCAGACGGCGCAGGTGCGCGGCCAGCCGGAACAGTTTTCCGGCGTACACCGGGATCACTTCATAGACCCCGTCACCGAACAGGAATCCACGATCCAGCGGCGAAATGTGCGCCTCGGCCAGCGGCATGAAGCGGCCGTTCAACCAGACTGTCGGAAACGGATTAGCCATGCATCACTTCCTGTGAAACCAGAGCCGGATGGAATCGAACATGCGGGTGAAAATGCCGCCTTGCGGTACCGCTTTCAAGGTGTAAAGCGGTGCATCGGCAATCTGTTTGCCGTCCAGGTCCACGGTCACGCTGCCGGCCGGCTGGCCGGCCTCGACCGGTGCAATGATCCCGGCAGTCGAATGTATGGACGCATTCAGTTTGTCGTAACTGCCTTTCGGGAACGTGACGTAGAAGTCCTGCGACACGCCCACCGGCACGCTGCTGTCGCTGCCTTTCCATACCTTGATATCGGCGACCTTGGCGCCGGCATCGTAGAGTTTGCGCGAATCGTAGAAATTGAAGCCGTAATTGAGCAGCGCTTCATCTTCCACGGCGCGCGCGTGTTCGCTCTTGGTGCCGGTCACGACTGCGATCAGGCGCATACCATTGCGCTTGGCCGACGCGACCAGGCAGTAGCCGGCCTCGTCGGTAAAACCGGTCTTGAGCCCGTCAACCGAGGGATCGGTGAACAGCAACTCGTTGCGATTGCGTTGCGAAATGTGGTTCCAGGTGAAATCCTTTTCCGAGAAATAGTGATAGTACTGGGGAAACTCGCGGATGATTGCCCGCGCGAGAACGGCGATGTCGTGCGCAGTCACGTAGTGTTGAGGGTCGCTGGTGAGGCCCGACGCATCAACAAAATGGCTGTTGGTCATGCCGAGCTGTTGCGCGTACTTGTTCATCAACTCGACGAACGTGTCTTCCGTGCCGCCGATTTTCTCGGCGAGCGCGACGGTGGCATCGTTGCCCGATTGCACGATCATGCCCTGAATGAGATTGTCGACGCTGACCTGGCTGCCGACTTTCGCGAAGGTGCGTGAGCCGCCCATGCGCCACGCCTTGACACTGATCGTAACCGGATCGTCCAGGTGAATCACCCCATCGTTGAGCGCGTGAAACACCACATAGGCGGTCATCAGTTTGGTGAGACTCGCCGGCTCGGTTTTCTCGTCGGGGTTGCTGGCGGCGAGAATCTGTCCGCTGTTGGCATCCATCAGCACATAACTTTTGGCGGCGAGCTGGGGCGCAGCCGGAATCGGAATTGCCTGCACTGCGGCACAGATCAACAGGGTAGTCAGACCCAGGGCGAACGCGACAAAACGCTGAGTTCTCAAGGCAGTACCTCGGAAATAACAAAGGGTGGAACAATCGGGTCGGTGGCAGTTGGGCCGGGTTACGGCGCATGATTTTAGCGCGACGGCGCCCCGAAACCCACAGCCGTGCCGTTTTTACGGAATCACTACCTGTGCATCCGCGTAACCGAGGCTGGCGAGGCGGCCGGTCAGCTGATCGACGGCCGTGACATCCGCCAACGGCCCGATGCGAACCTTGTACAGGGTTTTCCCGCCCTCCGTGGCGGTAACGATCAGGACCGGTTTGATACCGGCGGATTCCAGATTCCGGCGTGCGCGCTCGGCGTTGGCGGCTTCCGCGAATGCGCCGATCTGGACGAAGAGCTGCGGCCTTTCCGCATCGCTCGCGGAATTCGGAACCGGCGTGGCTGCAACCCGGGTTGCAGGCGGTGGCGAGCCGGGCTCGACCGCGGTCACATCAACAAGTGCCGTGCCGGTGGCAACGACGCCGAGTTTCTTTGCCGCCGCATAAGACAGATCAATGATCCGGTTAGCGACAAACGGTCCGCGATCGTTCACTTTCACAATTACGCTGCGGTGGTTTTCCAGATTGGTGACGCGCACAAAGCAGGGCAACGGCACGACCTTGTTGGCGGCGGTCATGGCGTACATGTCGTAGGTATCGCCGTCGGAGGTGCGGCCGCCGTGGAATTTCATGCCGTACCAGGACGCGATGCCGCGTTCATGGTAGCCCTCGCATTCAGGTAACACGTGATAGGTTTGCCCGTCGACAGTGTAGGAAGGCGGATTGCCGAAACGGCTTTTCGGCAGGTTCTGCGGCACCGCATCGGGAACCTGCGAGACATCCACGGGTTGCGACGGACCGTAATCCTGCCCGCTGCCCGGCGCGACCGGAAAGGGCGCGCATGCCGCGAGCGTCAGCGTGATCAGCATTACCGCCGGCGCGGCGCGCCCTTCAGGGCGGCGCATGGTGGTCCTGTTCCGCACGCGCCTGTGCAATGCGATCCGCCAGATCGGTCGCCGCCATCGCGTACAGCGCGCTCTTGTTGTAATCGGTAATGACGCGGAAGTTGTGCAGACCCACCCAGTATTCCGTGTCCTGCGGCTGCTGCAGGCCGATCAGGATGGCATCCTGGTCGTCGTTGACGCCCTTGCTGAGAACCACGCCCTGCTGGCGCAAGGCGCCGACGGTGCTGGGCGCCAGCAGATTTGCCGGTGGGGTGTTCTGTTGCCAGGCGGCGGGCACGGCGATCAATTCATCCTGCCGCCAGCCGTGCTGGCTGAAAAAATTTGCCACGCTGCCGATGATGTCGCTCCAGTCGTTCCAGATGTCGCGTTTGCCGTCGCCGTCGAAATCCACGGCGTACTGCCGGAAACTGTCCGGCATGAATTGCGGCGCGCCCATCGCGCCGGCGTACGATCCCATCACCGTGGTTGGATCGAGTTTCTGCTCATGGCACATGAGCAGAAACTGCTCCAGTTCGCGCTGAAAGAAATTGGCGCGCGGCGGGTAGTCGAATCCCAGTGTCGCCAGCGAATCCAGTACGCGATATCCGCCATGCTGCCGCCCGTAATTGGTCTCGATGCCGATGATGGCGACGATCATGGAAGCCGGTACGTGATACGTTTGCTCTGCATGCGCCAGGAGAGCGGTGTGCGTATTCCAGAATTGCACGCCGCCGGCAATGCGCGCATCGGTAAGGAACAGCGCGCGGTATTCGTACCAGGGCCTGGATTCATAGGGCCGGGTGATCGCGGCAATCACCGCGTCGTTCTTCTGCGCCGCGTTCAATGTCTGCTCAAGCCAGTGCG
This sequence comes from Gammaproteobacteria bacterium, assembly GCA_035701115.1. GTDB lineage: Bacteria > Pseudomonadota > Gammaproteobacteria > Natronospirales > REEB76 > DASSKW01. The sequence goes on along the minus strand of DASSOA010000098.1, from coordinate 5,548 downwards.
GATCGAGCTGATCCTGTTTTGCGACCTGGGCGATGAAGGCTTTGACATCGGGCCGCTCTGCGTAGCCTTGCGGCGCCGCGGCAGCTTGCCGCGGCCTGACACCGGAGGCGCAGGCGCTCAGCATGCACACCGCACACAATATCGACAGCGTTGGCAGCGAAGACAATGGCCGGATCACGTCGAAACAAGCTTGCGGTGTGAATGAATGCTCATCAGGATACCGAAGCCGGCCATCAACGTCATCATCGAAGTGCCGCCGTAACTGATCAGCGGGAGCGGCACCCCCACGACAGGAACCAGTCCCGCGACCATCCCGGTGTTGATGAAGGCATAGGTGAAGAACGCCATGCTGAGCGCGCCGGCCAGCAAACGGGAGAAGGTGTCCTGTGCGCGCAGCGCGATCAACAGTGACCGCGCGATGATGAATCCGTAGAGCACAATCAGCGCGAGCGCGCCCAGCAGACCGAATTCCTCGCCCAGCACCGCGAAAATGAAATCGGTGGAACTTTCCGGCAGAAAATCCAGCTGCGACTGCGAACCGTGCAGCCAGCCCTTGCCGAACACGCCGCCGGAGCCGATGGCGATTTCCGACTGGATGATGTGATAGCCGGCACCGAGCGGATCGCGTTCCGGATTGAGGAAGGTGAGCACGCGGGTGCGCTGGTAACCGTGCAGAAAATGCCAGCCGATGGGTGTGGCGATCGCGACCAGCACGAGCAGCAGCAGGATCACGCGCCAGCGCAAGCCGGCGAGAAACACGCCGAACAGACCGGAGCTGGCGATCAGTAACGCCGTGCCGAGATCGGGTTGCACCGCGACCAGCGCCACCGGAAGCCCGATCACGAGTCCGAGTACCAGCAACTCGCGCCAGCCGGGCGGCAGCGCGCGGTCGTGCAGGTACCAGCCGACCATCATGGGCACGGCGATTTTCATGATTTCGGACGGCTGGAACCGGACCACGCCGAGGCTCAACCAGCGTTGCGCGCCGCGGCCGATATGTCCGGCTTCGAGTGTCACGAACAGCAGCAACAGGCCGAAACCGAACAGCCACGGCGTCCAGAGCTTGAGCAGATGCGGCGGAATCTGCGCCACAACCAGCAACACGCCGAATGACAACAGCAGGCGCAACGCCTGGCGATACACCATGTCGGCGTCTTCGCCGCTTGCACCATACAGAATGGCGAGTCCAGCCACGGACAGCATCGCCAGCGCAAACAGCAACGGCGCATCGAGGTTCAGCTGCCGCAGCAGACGTCCGCCCAGCGTCTGTTCGCCCTGTGCCGAGTAGGCGCCCGAGTAGTCGTTGAAGATCATGGCGATGCCGCTTTCGTTACCGAAGTCACCGGTGGTTTCTCCTTCGGCGTTTCGTTCTGCGTCTCGAGAAGATACGCGTCCATCACCTTGCGCGCTATGGGTGCCGCCGTGGCGCCGCCGCCGCCGCCATGTTCGACCACCACGGCGACCGCAATGCGCGGGTTGTTGACCGGTGCGAAGGCGATGAAAACCGCGTTGTCGCGCAGATGTTTGGGAATGTCGGACTCGTCTTCCTCGCCAAACACCCCCAGCCGTTTGTGGTACACCTGCGCGGTGCCCGTTTTGCCGGCAATCGTGTATCTGGCGCCGTCACTGATTCGATGTGCGGTGCCGCGTACGCTGGCGACGACATTCTGCATGGCCTTGATCACGATATTCCAGGCGCGCGGATCGGTTTCCGGTACCACAGGATCCGCCTGCGGCGTGATATCGCTGATGACGCCGGAGAGCGGGTCGCCAATTGCATGCAGCACGTGCGGCACAAAGCGGTGGCCGTGCATGGCAAGTGCCGCGGTAGCATCGGCGAGTTGTATCGGCGTGACCAGCGTATAGCCCTGGCCGATGCCGGCGATCACGGTCTCGCCGAGGTACCACGGCTGGTGCAGGTGCTTGCGCTTCCATGCCGGCGACGGCACCACGCCGTCCTGCTCGCCCATCAGATCGATGCCGGTGGGCTTGCCGAAGCCGAACGTGTCCAGATAATCGTGCAGGTGATCAATGCCGAGCTTCATCGCGACCGTATAAAAGTACACGTCGCATGATTCGGTAATGGCATCGGACAGATCGACTTCACCGTGTCCGCCGCGCTTCCAGTCGCGATACGGATTCGGGTTGCTGGGCAGCATGAAATAGCCGGGGCACATCAGATCCTTGAACGGATCGATCACACCGTAGTTCAAGGCCGCAAGCCCCAGAAACGGTTTGATCGTCGAACCGGGCGGATACTGGCCGCGCAGCACGCGATTGAACAGCGGCTGCGCAGGATCGTTGTTGAGCTTGGCGAATTCTGCGGGATCGATTCCGTCAACGAAGTCGTTCGGGTCGTAGCTCGGCTGGCTGGCCAGGGCCAGCACCTCGCCGTTCTGCGGATTGATCGCAACGACTGCGCCACTGTCGTCCAGCGTGTCGAGTGCATCTTCCGCGGCTTTTTGCACGCGTACGTCAATACTCAGATACAGGTCGCTGCCGGGCACGGGCGGCGTGTATGAAACCGTCCGCAGTGCACGGCCCTCGGCGTTGGTTTCAACCTGGCGCAGTCCGACCGAACCGTGCAGGAGCGATTCATATGCACCTTCGACGCCGATCTTGCCGACCTGCGAGGTGTTGGAATACTGGTCCGGGTCGAAGTGCGCGAGTTCGCTTGCGCTGATTGCGCCGACGTACCCGACGACGTGCGCCATTTCCGGCCCCAGCGGGTAGTAGCGTGTCAGGCTTGCGGTGATGTCCACGCCGGGAAAGTTCTGGCGGTCCACGGCAAATCGCGCGACTTCGTCCTGCGACAGATCGGTGCGCAACGGCAGCGGCTGGAATGGGCGTTTGGTGGTGAGCAGTTCCTTGAATCGGGCAAGGTCGGCGGGACGGATCGACACCACCTTGGCAAGTGCGGCGAGCGTCGCCGGCAGGTCGTCCACCTGTTCCGGCACGATGTCGAGTTCGTAACTGGGGCGGTTTTCCGCCAGCAACACGCCGTTGCGATCGAAGATCAGGCCGCGCGGCGGTACAACGGCGACTTCGCGCAAGCGGTTGCCTTCCGCCAGCGTGACGTAATGTTTGTGACTGATCACCTGCAGATAGAACAGCCGTGCCACCACCGCCACGAACAATACCAGCGCAATGATCGCGGCCATCGCAATCCGCACCGTGAAACGGTGTCGTTCCTGCCATTCATTGCGAATCCGGATGCGAGGCATGTTCAGCTTGTCGTCGCGCGCCAGTTCAGCTGACCTGATAGCGTTGCTGCAAACGGCCCAGCACCTGGGCCACCCACGGCCAAAGTATGGCCGTGGTCAGCACCGGCATCCAGCGCGCAACTGCATGGCCGGTGTACCCGAGTACGCCGTCAGCCCAGAACGGGATCAGCGTGTAGAGCAGCATCAGCAGTACCAGCGTAATGGTCTGTTGCCATGGACTGTACACGCGAAGCTGCAGGTGCAGTCGCAGAATCACCCACGCGACCAGTACCAGCGCCAATGCGTGTTCGCCGAGCAGTCCGCCGGTGAGGGTGTCCACCAGCAGGCCGACGATAAACGCACTGATCACGCCCACCCGGTGCGGCAAGAACAGGCACCAGTAGGCGGTAACCAGCACTACCCAGGCCGGGCGGAACGGTTCCGCCCAGTCAGGTACCGGCCAGATCGTCAACAACAGCGCGGCCAGATAGCTGACGATGATGATCCAGTAGGCACGGCGCGGTTGCGAGATTCTCATGGCCGTCTGGATCGTCGCGCGGTCTTGCGCGCTTTGGGCTGTTTCACGGCGGGTTCCGGCTTCGGCAGCGGCGCGGGCTTTTCCACCGGAAAATACAGCAGCACCGTATGGCCGTGCGTCAGGTCGGCGGACGGTTGCGCGGTAACCGAGGCGAAGGATTCGGCCGGATCGCGTTTGACTTCGGTGATGACTCCAACCGGATAGCCTTTCGGATAGCGCCCGCCGAGACCCGACGTCACCAGCACATCGCCCACGCGCACATCGGCATTGTTTGCCAGGTAAGGCAGCGACAGCGTGTTGACGTCCGCCGTGCCGACCACCAGGGTGCGCAGCCCGGTACGGTTGATTTCCACCTGAATGGCCTGGCTCGGATCGGTGATGAACGCGGCCTCCGACGAAAGCGGATCGGTGCGGATGATCTGGCCGACAACCCCCTGTGCATCCAGCAGCACCTGTCCGTCATACACGCCATCGGCCGTGCCTTTGTTGAGGATCACGCGGTGCCGGAACGGATCGAGGTCAACGCCGAGCATTTCCGCAACCACCACGCGTCCCGGCACCTCCTTGCTGGCGCCCATCAGGGAACGCAGCCGGTCATTTTCCTGTTGCAGCGACACCAGGCGTTGCAGTTGCGCCGCCTGAACCAGTTCCTGCTGCTTGAGCTCGCCGTTTTCGCGTACCAGCGCCACGTGTGTGGCGAGCTTTTCCTGTGCCCAGCCGACCAGCGCGTAGGGCGCGTTCACGGCCGCCTGCACCGGATAAACCAGGGCCGAGAGAGCGGCGTGCACCTGTTCGAGACTGCCGCGCTGATGGTCGTAGAACATGAGTGCGATGCTGGCAATGATGAGCAGCACCGTGCGCAGCGATCCGGCGGGGTTGCTGGAAAACAGGGAGGGTGCGCGCTGGCGGGAAGCAAACGCCATTGGGTCAGTCCCGGCAGCGGAGCCGGCAGGCGCCCGGCAAGACGTCAGTCACTGACAAACAGGAATGCGTTCGACGATGCGACAGGGAACAGGAAGCGATGTTCCGTTGCGGCCATGCCGGTCGCAACCGGCGCTTGAGACAATGGCGCGCGGCAGCCGTCATTCGACGGCAAACGTTTCCGGACCAAACTCGTCAATGAGTTCGAGCACCTTGCCGCCGCCGCGTGCCACGCAGGTGAGCGGATCGTCCGAAAGCACCACCGGCAAACCAGTCTCTTCCCGCAGCAGGCGGTCGATGTCCTTGAGCAGCGCGCCGCCGCCGGTCAGCACGATACCGTTGGTGGCCACGTCCGAACCGAGTTCCGGCGGAGTCTGTTCCAGTGCAGCCTTGACCGCGCCGACGATGCCGGCCAATGGCTCCTGCAGCGCTTCCAGGATCTCGTTGCTGTTCAGCACGAAGCTGCGCGGTACGCCTTCCGAGAGGTTGCGGCCTTTGACTTCCAGTTCCATCAATTCCTTGCCGGGATAAGCCGAGCCGATCTCATGTTTGATGCGTTCGGCAGTCGCTTCGCCGATCAGGGTGCCGTAATTGCGGCGGATGTAGCCGATAATCGCTTCGTCGAACTTGTCGCCGCCGATGCGGACCGAAGCGGCATAGACGATGCCATTGAGCGAGATCACCGCCACTTCGGAGGTGCCACCGCCGATGTCGAGCACCATCGAACCCTTGGCTTCATGCACCGGCAGGCCGGCGCCGATCGCCGCCGCCATCGGCTCTTCTATAAGGTATACCTTGCGCGCACCGGCATTGAGGCAGGATTCGCGGATCGCGCGGCGTTCGACCTGGGTCGCGCCGTATGGCACGCAGACCAGCACCCGCGGCG
>DASSOA010000097.1:0-5942 GCA_035701115.1 Gammaproteobacteria bacterium | reverse complement strand
ATCCTTCAGTATGACGCCTGGAAACCAGCATTTCATTGTTGACATAAAAGTTAAGGTGCAAAGACGAGATGCCAGGACCAAAAAGGTGGTAGACGATTTCCGTAGTCAAGAATTTCGATTTAATCACGATCTGACACTGATAAGACCTGGAATGAGCTGGCAACAACAAAAGGCGCTTGCGCACCAAGTCGCTTCGATGAATTCCGAGGAGGCACTGCATGCATGGTTTGCTAATGAGAGTGCTCTGTTGCGGACCGATTTCGCCTCCGATTTAAAACAGGTAAACGAAGGATTAAAATTATTTTTCGGCGATCAAGCTAATTAAGCTGGCAGTGAGTTTGGATCGTAATGGCGGATCGCGTGCCGAAGCGCCGTCACGAGCAAGATCAGCCTAAAGGGGCGAAGCTAGGATACCGAGCCCCCTTGGCGCAGCAAGGTGTGAGGGAAGCCGTGCGACGATCACGCGACCGGGACGCGAAAGCCCCGTTTGAAATCGGGCGCCCTCACGCTAATCCTCTCCCACGAGCGGAGAGGTCGCAAGAATTCTTCAAATTCGACGCTACACGTGTTGGCTCAAAGCGAACGGAAATTAAAGACTTTCAGGTTTTACTGTCCTGTTTGGCTTGTGCGTCCATCCACTCCTGCACTTCTTTCTCCAGCACGTTCATCGGCAACGTCCCGTTGCTCAATATCTCGTCATTGAATGCCTTGATATCGAACTTGTCGCCGAGTTTCTGTTTCGCTTCGTCGCGTAATTTCAGAATCGTCAATTCGCCGATCATGTACGACAACGCCTGTCCCGGCCAGGCGATGTAGCGATCCACTTCGGTATTGATGTTCTGATCGGTGAGCGCGGTATTCGCTTTCATGTATGCGACGGCCTGCTGGCGCGTCCAACCGAAATCGTGTATGCCGGTATCCACGACCAGCCGCACCGCACGCCAGCTCTGATACGACAGAGCACCGAACTGTTTGTACGGCGTGTCATACAAACCCATTTCCTTGCACAGCACTTCGGAATACAGCGCCCAGCCTTCGCCGTAGGCGTTGTAGTAACCGAAACGGCGGAAATCCGGCAGACCGGTGAGTTCGGTCGCGAGCGAGAGTTGCAGTGCATGACCCGGACGGCCTTCATGGCAGGTGAGCACCGGAATTTCATACGTCGGACGCGTTTCCGGTTTGTACAGGTTCACGTACATGTAGGCGGCGCGGCTGCCGTCGGCGGCCGGCGGATAGGAATAGGCGGGGTAGGTGTTGGGCGCCTGATCGGCCGGAATGACTTTAATGCCCCACGGAATCCGCGGCAGTTTGTGGAATTCGGTGACCAGCAGAGGGTCAATGGTTTTGGCCTGGGCCTTGTAGGCTTCGAGCAGGTCGTCCGGATTCCTGTAATAGAACTTCGGGCTGGTGCGCAGGTAATGCAGGAAGTCAGCGAAGCTGCCCTTGAATTTCACCTGCTTGATGATGTCGAGCATCTGCTGATGGATCTCGGCGACTTTTTTCAGCCCCAGCTGGTGCACCTGTTCCGGTGTCATGTCGGTGGTGGTGAAGTGTCGCACCAGATAGGCGTAATAGGCCTTGCCGTCCGGCAGTGAGCTTGCCGCCAGGTTGGTGCGTGCATGCGGGACATAGGTTTTGGTAAAGAACACATTCAGGCGCTTGAAGGCCGGCACCACAACTTCGGCAATCGCCTTGCGCGCGTCGGCCTGCAACTGCTTGGCAGTCGTGGCATCGATCGAATCCGGCATGGTCTTGAACGGCAGGTAGAACACACTCTTGACCGGATCGCTGACGATGTTGGCCGTGATCTGCTGCGGGATGCGCTCGGCAACCACTTTCGGCAGCGTGTAACCCTGATTCACGCCCTGTTGCAGCAGCGCGATGGTCTGATCCATGTACGGTGCGAAGGTCTGCAGGCGCTTTACCCAGTCCTGGTAATCCTTGAGGGTCTTGAAGCGCAATGACTGCGCGTAATCACCGACGGTCTGGATACCGCCGAGCTGGTTGAGCGGAAACAGGTATTCGTGGAATTTCCAGGATTCTTCGCCGTCTTCATGCTGCCACTTGAACAGGTCATAACTGACCTTGTCCTGCGGCGAGAGTTGGGAGCGGTCGATTTTCAAAAGCGCCTGATAATCGGCCTGGTCTTCCGTGTGATACCGCGTGAGAGCGGCCATGCTCATGTCCGGCCACTGATCGTTATAGCGGCGGTCGCCGAGATCGGACGCATACAGCGGATTCTCGCGCATGCCACGGTCCCATGAACTCTGGAACAACTTATGCAGGGCCTGGGTCGCTGCGTTGTCGGCGGCGTGACCGAGCGGTGCGAAGCACAGCGCGGCGAGTAACAGCAGGGACAGGGCTGATAGCTTCTTCATGACGGGTCCTCATTTATTGTCCGAGTACGTGGTCAACCAGGGCGGCGAAGCGGGATGGTATCCCTTTGACGTCCAGCCCGGCATAGCGTTCCGCAAATTCGCGTGCCGCAATGGCGAATTCGGGCGCCTGCAGCAGGCGGGTCAGTTTCCGCGCCATGCCCGCGGGTTTCAACTCAGGGGCGACCAACCCGGCGCCGAGTGCGGCGACCGCACGCGCGGTGAGCAGCATTTCCAGGTGCAGCGGCAACAGCAACATCGGTTTGCCCGCGAGCAGCAGGGCGGCGGTCACACCGTGTCCGGCGTGCAATACGGCGAGATCGCATTGCTGCGTGATTTGATCCATGTCCAACGGTTCGGCACTGAAATGCAGATTGCCGCCTTCGAATTGAGCGGTGATGTCGTGCGGCTGCTGCGGCATGTAGATGAGCGTGGGTTGTCCGCTGTCGCGCAACGCGGTGAGCAGTGCGGGAAGCATGTCGAAGCGCCGCAGATACGCAAAGATCCGTGTGCCGGTTCCAGCCGGCCACACGGGTGGGGTGCCGCCGCTCGCGGGAACAGGTCCCAGGTAATCCGGTCGGCGGAATGCCGCGTAATTGTCGAGTTCGCGCACGGTGAACAAGGCCTGCGCCTGTACGGCAAACAGTTGCGCGACCCGGTCGAGTCCGGATGCGGAAAACCGTTCCAGCACCGAGTTGAGTGAATTCAGCACCGTGGCTTCATCGCGCGCCAGTACGTCAGGCTCGCTCGGTTGCCACGGTCGCAGGTCTGGCAGCGGCGAAACGTCCGGTGGAACGAAGAAGCCGGTGCCCGTGACGATGGCTTTCAGTTGTCTGCACCGCGCAGCCAGCAATGCGGTCGGACTGTGATCGCAAATCACGAGATCCGGCGTCACTTGGTCGAACAAGCTGTGCCAGGCGCGTACCCGCGCTTCGACCCGGTCCGGCTGCGCAAAGCCGAGTTGCTTCAATATCTGTGGATAGCTCGCCAGCGAGATGGCGCCACCGCCGGGTGTCGGAATCGGCGCCGCGTGGGCGACAAATCCGGCGCGCTCGACAAACGGTTTCGCATCCACCGGATCGCGCACCGCGAGTTCCACGTGGTGCCCCGCTGCGCGCAGCGCGCCCGCGAGCGACAGCATTGGGGCCAGATGGCCGCGACCGGCGCCGAGTTCCCAGGTCATGAGGATACGGCCCATCTGGTTTCCTGTGGTACGTGAAACGGCGGTCCACTGTACCGAAACAAGGGCTTACGGCAAGTCCGGCCGGTGCGGCCGTGGTGCCGGGAGGGGCTTTCCGGTATCATTTTGGGCCGCCGGGGCGGCCGGAAAGGCGCCGCCGGCCACTCTATTCAGGCGGTGGGGCAACCTTGCCGCCTTTTGATTTACACCCACGTCAAGGCACTGATCCGGAATGGGCAAACGCACTCCCCTGTATGACTCCCATGTGGCTGCCGGCGCAAGGCTGGTGGATTTCGGCGGCTGGGATATGCCGGTCAACTACGGTTCGCAGATCGAGGAACATCACGCCGTGCGCCGCGATGCGGGCATGTTCGATGTCTCGCACATGACCGTGCTCGACCTGGAAGGTGCGCGCGTGCGCGACTTCCTGCGCAAGCTGCTGGCCAACGACGTCAACAAGCTGCGTGAATCGGGCAAAGCGCTCTACAGCTGCATGCTCAATGAGCAGGCCGGGATCATTGACGACCTGATCGTGTATTACATGCGCGACGACTGGTACCGCATGGTGGTGAATGCGGCGACCCACGACAAGGACGTGGCGTGGATCACGCAGCATGCGCGCGAGTTCGGTGTGAGTGTGAACGAACGCGATCTGGCCATGATCGCCGTGCAGGGGCCGAAGGCGCGCGAGAAAGCGGCGGCGTTGCTGCCTGCAGCCGATCGCGAAAAGCTTCTGGCGCTGAAACTGTTCACCGCGATGCAAAGCGGCGATTTTTTCGTGGCACGCACCGGTTACACCGGCGAAGACGGCTTCGAAATCATGGTGCCGCCGGCCAAGGCCGCGGAATTCTGGGAAGCCTTGCGCAAACAGGGTGTGGCGCCGTGCGGACTCGGCGCACGCGACACGCTCAGGCTCGAAGCCGCCATGAATCTCTATGGCTCGGACATGGACGAAAGCACCACGCCGCTGGAATCGGGCCTGGCGTGGACGGTTGCCTGGGAACCGGACGAACGCGATTTCATCGGCCGCAAGGCGCTGGTGGCACAGCGCGATGCCGGACCCAAACGCAAGTTGGTGGGACTTATTCTCGAGGACAAGGGCATTCTGCGCGGCCATCAGCGCGTGATCGTGGACGGAATCGGCGACGGCGAAATCACCAGCGGCACGTTCTCGCCGAGCATGGAACGTTCCATCGCGCTGGCACGCGTGCCGGTTGCCACCGGCGACACCGTTCAGGTGGACATTCGCGGCAAACACATGCAGGCACGGGTGGTGAAACCGCCGTTCGTGCGCAACGGCAAAATATTAGTGAAGTAGGAGCGGCGATATTCGCCGCTATGGATAAAGAATCGCGGCCAGGTGGCCGCTCCCACAATTTTGATTCATGCAGGAGAGCTTTGATGAGCAAGATTCCGGCCGAGCTGAAATACACCAAGAGTCACGAATGGGTAAAGACGAATGCGGACGGCACGGTGACCGTCGGCATCACCGATCACGCCCAGGAAGCGCTCGGCGACATCGTGTTTCTGGAGTTGCCGAGTGCCGGACGCAAACTCGCCGCCGGCGAGGCCTGCGCGGTGGTGGAATCGGTGAAAGCGGCTTCCGACATTTATGCACCGCTGGCCGGCGAAGTAATCGAAGCGAACAATGCGCTTACCGACACACCCGAGGAAGTAAATCGGGATGCCTATGCGTCCTGGTTGTTCAGAATGAAACCTGCCGATGCGGGCGCGGTGAACGCGCTGATGTCGGCGGACGCATACGCCAAGGCAAGCGAGGAATAAGCTGAATTCCGGGCGTTTGCTGTCCGCCTTTCCGGTAAAGCAAGCGCGGAAAAATTCGCTGCTGCGCGGTGCCTGGTGCTGTGCAATGGTTGTTAACGGCGCGTGCGCCGGAAGCCCCGGACACGCTGTTTGGCTCTTTACCCTGGTTTGACCAACATATGAACGCGGTTGCCGGATTACCCATGGATTCGCACTCGACTCTCGAAACGCTGGAACGCCACGATGCGTTCCGTGACCGTCACATCGGCCCCGATACAGCCGAACAGCAAATCATGCTGGAGACACTCGGCTTTGCGACGCGCGCCGCCCTGATGGACGCGGTGGTGCCGGGCAAGATCCGGCGTCGCGACGTGCTGCCCCTCGGGCCGTTCACGCAACCCAAAGCCGAACATGAAGCATTGGCGGAACTGCGCGCGCTCGCCGGCAAGAACCAGGTCTTTCGTTCGTTCATCGGCCAGGGTTATTACGGCACGTTCACGCCGGGTGTGATCCTGCGCAACGTGCTGGAAAACCCCGCCTGGTATACCGCGTACACGCCGTATCAGCCGGAGATTTCCCAGGGCCGGCTCGAAGCGCTGCTCAATTTCCAGCAGATGGTGACC
>DASSOA010000096.1:0-15329 GCA_035701115.1 Gammaproteobacteria bacterium | reverse complement strand
AGCGGGCAAGGCCTATTACATCGGGGCGAAATTTGACGCTTCCGGGAAATGGCAGCCGGTAGTCTGGAAGACTGCAACGGGCGAGTAAGATCCAGAGCCGCTATTGCACACAAGCCTTGATTCTGCATGCGGCGCCGGAAGGCTGCGTGGCGACCACCATTGATGCTGATCGGGTTTCACTGTTGCGCCGCACTCACGTCGAGGCGTGAGTGCGGACCGTGTAAACTCTTCGAATTGAACAGAATCCAGATTTGTTCCACCAGACCAATGAGGGGCTGACTATGTTCCGCAATCTGCTTGTTATCTCATTGCTGAGCGTGCTCGCTTTTGCATCTCCGGCGATCTGTGCGAAAAGTGCGACGACGGTCACCTGGTACGGTCATGCCGCATTCAAGATCGTGACGCCTTCCGGTCACGTGCTGCTGCTCGATCCATGGATTACCAATCCCGCAAACAAGAACGGCAAACAGGACCTGGATAATCTCAAGAAGGCCGATTACATATTCGTGACGCACGGCCATTTTGATCATGTCGGCGATGCCGTCGAGATTGCCAGGCGTACCGGCGCACACCTGGTTGCAAACTTCGATCTCGGTCATGCGATGGTGGACTATCTTGGATTCCCGGCGAATCAGGCGGGCTTCGACACGCTGGGCAACAGCGGCGGCACGCTCAAGCTTCTGAATGGTGAAGTGAGCGTCACATTTGAACCGGCCGTGCACAGTTCCGATATCGAATTGCCCGGCAAGGATGGCCAACCCGGCCGGATTGAAGCGGGCGGGAATCCGAACGGATTCGTCATCCGGATCAAACACGGCCCGACAATCTACGATACCGGAGATACTGCGTTGTTCAGCGATATGCGATTGATCGGGAAAATGGATCACATCAATATCATGCTGGCCTGCATCGGCGATCATTTCACCATGGGGCCGGCAGGTGCGGCTGAAGCAGTCAGGCTGGTCAATCCCGACGAAGTGATCCCGATGCACTACGGAACTTTTCCGGTATTGACCGGCACGCCGGAAGCGTTCAAAGCCGCGCTGGCCGGTCTGCAAAAGACGAGTCATACTCCCGGGCTGGTGAGGAAGCTGCACGTGATGACGATCGATCAGCCCATGACGTTCGAAAGCAAAGACTGAACATTTCTTCCTGAAAAACCGGGAGCCCACGGCAAAACGCCTCACTCCGGAAGGAGTGAGGCGTTTCAATTTGTGGTACGAGAGAAAACCTAGGCTGCGAGCTGGCGCAGTACGTACTGCAGAATTCCGCCGTTGCGGTAATAGTCCCGTTCCTTTGGTGTGTCGAGGCGAACTCGGGCCTTGAAGCGGACGGTCTTGCCGTCACTCGATTTCGCCGTCACGTTGACTTCACGGGCGTTGCCGTTGTCCAGGCCTTCAACCGCAAATTCTTCCTTGCCGTTCAGGCCCAGCGACTTGGCATCCTGGCCCGACTGGAACTGCAGGGGCAGCACGCCCATGCCGATGAGGTTGGAGCGATGAATGCGTTCGAAACTCCTGGCAATGACCGCCTTCACACCGAGCAGCAGGGTACCCTTGGCCGCCCAGTCGCGCGACGAGCCGGTACCGTATTCTTCACCGGCAATTACCAGCAGAGGTGTGCCGCTTTTCTGGTATTTGACCGACGCATCGTAGATGGGCATCACTTCGCCGTCAGGGATGTAGGTGGTGAAGCCGCCTTCCGTGCCGGGCGCCAGCAGATTGCGCAAGCGGATATTGGCGAACGTGCCGCGCATCATGACTTCGTGATTGCCGCGGCGTGAGCCATAGGAATTGAAGTCCTTGACGTCCACGCCGTGTTCCTGCAGGTATTTCCCAGCGGGACTGTCTTTCTTGATATTGCCGGCCGGCGAGATGTGATCGGTCGTCACCGAGTCGCCAAGCAAGGCCAGTACCCGCGCACCACGGATGTCACCGACCTTGCCGGGTTCCTTGCTCATGCCTTCGAAGTAGGGCGGATTCCGCACGTAAGTTGACGTGTCGTCCCACTTGTAGATTTTGCCCTGGGGAACTTTCATGCCATTCCAGTTGCTGTCACCTTCGAAGACTTCGCCGTACACGCGGTTGAACATGCTGGAGTCGATGGTGCCCGCGATCAAATCGGAAATTTCCTTCTGACTTGGCCAGATGTCCTTGAGAAACACCGGCTTGCCATCCTTGCCGGAGCCGAGCGGTTCGCTGCTCAGATCAATCTGCATGGTGCCCGCCAGTGCAAAGGCCACAACCAGCGGCGGGGATGCCAGGAAATTCATTTTCACTTCGGGATGGATGCGGCCTTCGAAGTTGCGATTACCTGACAGCACGGCGCTCGCAATCAGGTCGCCTTCGCGAACGCCCTTGCTGATTTCCGGACGCAGCGGGCCGGAATTCCCGATACACGTGGTGCAGCCGTAGCCGACCAGATTGAAGCCCAGCGCATCCATGTCCTTCAGAAGGTCGGCCTTCTTCAGGTAATCCGTAACCACTTTGGAACCGGGAGCCAGACTGGTTTTTACCCACGGTTTCGGTTTCAGGCCTTTCTCGAGGGCACGGCGCGCCAAGAGGCCCGCTCCGAGCATCACTTCCGGGTTGGAAGTATTGGTGCAACTCGTAATCGCCGCGATCACGACGGCGCCGTCGCGCAATTCGTACGAGCTGCCGTCCACGGAGACAGATGCGGTGCGGAGATCGCTGGACGAACTGCCGCTGCGTTGTGCGCGTTCCGCCGACATCGTGGCAAGATGTTTGCCGATGATGTCTTTCGCCGATTTGAGCGCGATGCGGTCCTGCGGGCGTTTCGGGCCCGCCAGACTGGGTTCGACTTTCGACAGGTCGAGTTCGAGCACATCGCTGTATACGGCGGTATCCTGGCCGGGTTCATGCCACAGTCCCTGTGTTCTGGCATACGTTTCCACGAGCTTGATATGCGCGTCGCTGCGACCGGACAGACGCAGATAGTTCAGGGTTTCCTGATCTATCGGAAAAATGGCGCAGGTGGAACCGAATTCCGGCGACATGTTGCCGAGTGTGGCGCGATTCGCGAGCGGCAGACTGGCGACACCGGGTCCGAAATATTCAACGAATTTCCCAACCACGCCTTTCTTGCGCAGCATTTCCGTCACTGTCAGCACCAGGTCGGTAGCGGTCGCACCTTGCGGCAACGACCCCGACAACCTGACGCCGATCACCTGCGGTATAAGCATGGTGGAGGGCTGGCCGAGCATCGCCGCCTCCGCTTCGATGCCGCCGACACCCCAGCCCAGCACACCCAGTCCGTTGACCATTGTGGTGTGCGAGTCGGTGCCAACCAGCGTATCGGGATAGGCCTGCAATTTGCCGTTGACTTCGCGCTCAAAAACCACGCGCGACAGGTATTCGAGGTTAACCTGATGACAGATGCCGGTATCCGGCGGAACGACCTTGAAATCCTGGAACGATTTCTGTCCCCAGCGCAGAAACATGTACCGTTCCTGGTTGCGTTCGAATTCAAGCTCGCTGTTTTTGGCGAGCGCATCCTGACGCGCGTAGAAATCAACCTGAACCGAGTGATCGATCACCAGTTCAGCCGGCGAAAGCGGGTTGATCTTTTCCGGATCGCCGCCCAGTTGCTGCATCGCTTCGCGCATCGCGGCGAGATCGACTACCGCCGGCACGCCGGTGAAATCCTGCATCAGTACCCGTGCAGGTGTGAATGCGATTTCCTTGCTGGGTTCGGCCTTGGGGTCCCAGCTCGCCAGCGCTTCGATGTCTTCGCGTGTGGTCGTGACGCCGTCTTCCAGGCGCAGCAGATTTTCGAGCAGCACCTTGAGTGAATACGGCAAGCGCGAAACCTTGTACTTGGCTTCTAGCGCGTCGAGTTTGAAAATTTCGTAGTGCTTGCCTTCGACGGTCAGGGTCGAGCGGGATTTGAAGCTGTCTTTCATGACGACTCCGGACTGGCTTTGGAGGTGGAACCTGCGCCTGCCGCAACCGTCAGGATGTGCGGCGCAGGAAGTGAAACCGAGGGCGCCTATTATAAGGTATCAGGCGCGATAAGCACGACGTTTAGATGTATTCGCGGCCGCTCTTCCGCAACAGCCGCTGTGTTTCCTTGAGCAGGCTGGCGCGCATGAACAGCAACGCCCAGCGCGAGCCGCCGCATTGTCGCCACAGAACGGCCGCGCGCAGACCGCCCAGCAGGAGGCTGCGCACCAGGTTGACGACGCGGGGGTTCTGCAGTTGTACAGGGTTGCCCGTGACCATGATGCGTGGCTGGAGCGTCCCTGCGGTATGCAGATAGGTGTCCGCCAGACCGGCCAGGACGTTACTGTGGGTGGTGCCAAAGTGCTGCATCTGTTGGCGCGCCCGATCCACGCCGCTTTCCAGGCGTCCGGACAACGCATGCCGGCGCATCACCTTGCCCTGAAGCTGCATCAGCCCGAGCGTGTAACGCAGCACGGGAAGATCGTCGGGGTTGTTATCGGCCCCGAGCAGGTTGGCAAGGCGCTGCAATCCAAAGGCAAGGTGGGAGATACCGCCAAAGACATCGGGCACGTCATCGGCCTGGGTCTTGACGATACTGCCGAGAATCGATTCGACGGCCCGCTCGTCGGTACGCCCCGTCGTAGCCGCATCGTTGACCAGCGCGGCCGCCTGCACCACGCCGGCCAGTGCCAGCACCTTGTCTTCCAGACTGCGGCTCATGCGGATTTACGAATGTGTGCCGGCGCGGCGGCCTGCGTTTCGGCCTGGATGATTCCGCCACCCAGACACTCGTCGTCCCGGTAGAACACCACGTACTGCCCCGGCGTGATTGCGCGCTGTGGCTGCTCGAAGCGAACCTCGCAGTCGCCGCTATCGTGGATACAAACACGGCAGCGCTGATCGGCCTGGCGGTAACGCGTTTTGGCGAGGCAAGCAAATTCGCCTGCAGGTGGCGCGCCGGCAATCCAGTGCAGGCGCGTCGCAGTGAGTCCGTTTTGCAGCAGGGCGGGGTGGTCGTGCCCCTGCACGACAAGCAGGGTGTTGTTTTGAAGATCCTTGCCGGCAACATACCAGGGTGCGAGATCGGCACCCTGGCGGCCGCCGATGCCAAGACCCTGGCGCTGGCCCAGCGTGTAATACATCAGCCCCTGGTGGGTTCCGAGCAGTTCGCCGTCCATGCTGCGTATCTCGCCGGGCGTTGCCGGCAGATAGCGGCTGAGAAATTCGCTGAAGCGCCGTTCCCCGATGAAACAGATACCGGTGCTGTCCTTCTTGGCATGATTGTCGAAGCCGTGCGTGCGTGCCAGCGCGCGTACTTCGGATTTTTGCATGGCGCCGAGCGGAAACAGGGTTCTGGCAAGCGCGGTCTGCGAGACGGCGTGCAGGAAATAACTCTGGTCCTTGCCGCCATCCGCGGCCTTGTGCAGGTGCGTACCATTGGCATCCAGCCGGGTACGTGCGTAGTGGCCGGTCGCGATCGCATCCGCGCCGAGCCGCAAGGCGTAATCAAGGAATGCCTTGAACTTGATTTCGCTGTTGCACAGCACGTCAGGATTCGGCGTGCGCCCGGCGGCGTATTCTTGCAGAAAATAACTGAATACGCGTTCCCGGTATTCGGCTGCAAAGTTGACCTTGTGCAACGGAATGTCGAGACGCTCGCATACCTGACGCGCATCCTGGAAGTCCTGCGCGGTGGTGCAGTAGGTATCGTCGTCATCAGCTTCCCAGTTGTCCATGAACAGACCTTCAACGATGTAGCCCTGCTGTTTCAGAAGCAGGGCCGCCACCGCGGAGTCAACTCCGCCGGACAAGCCAACGATGACATGCGTGCCGGTACTCATGGGATCATTTTACGCCGGGAAACTCCGGTTCCGAAGGGAACGGATTCAGATGGGATTCAGGCCGGATTCAGAAGGGTCTCAACCTCGGGATAGCAGGTCAGAACTTCCAGCGGATAGCGCGCACCGGCAAGGTGATCGTCAATGCAGCGCACCACCATGGGGCTGCGCAAGGCGTGTTTGCCGCTGGCAAGTTCGTCGCGTGTCAGCCATCTGGGGCCCACGATGCCACGGTCAAGCGGCCGCTCCGGATCGTGTCGCATGCAGCGCCCAAAAAACGTTACCCGCAGAAAGGTGGTATCGAGGCGCCGGTTTTTCCACAGATAGATGCCGGTTACATGATCCGGCTCGAACTCCCATCCCGTCTCCTCCAGCACTTCGCGGCGCACGGCATCCTGAAAATTCTCGGATTCCTCCAGGTGCCCGGCTGGGTTGTTGATCACCAGATGGCCGCGCACGCGCTCTTCAACTACCAGAAACCGGTTGTCCTGTTCGGCGATTGCGGCGACGGTAACATGGGGCTTCCAGACCATATTGATACTTTAGCCTGTCGGGCTGGGCAGGGGAAAGGGCAGCCGCACGTCACAGCCCCAGGCGGCGAAATTCCTGCTCCGGCTCGGCGAGCGACCAGATTTCGGCGAACTGCTTGAGGTATTTGCGGGCTTCCAAGGGTGCGCTGGTATCGGCAAATCCCTCGTAGCGGCTTGAGAGTGGGCGGTACATGATGCCGGCTTCGTCAATGACCATGAATGTGTCGGGGAGGTTGGCATGGTCCGGGCCCGGCCGCCGGAATTCGATGAAGCTGGGCAGCCTGCGTGCGAGTGCGACCAGCCGATGTCCCTCGCGTATCGCCGTGGTCGGATCGATAACTGCGATTCGGATATGGGAATAGCGGCTCCGTAATGCGAATCGCTGCAACGCCGTCGCAAATTCGACGTTGCCGAAAATTGCCGGTTCGAGGTCGCGCGTGAACAGCACCAGCGTGCGACGCGCCGATTTTATCAGTGCGAGCGCTGCACTACGGCAGTCACTCTCGCTGGCCAGCTCTACCCGGGTTTGACTCTCATCGCTCATTTCAGGCGTTGATTATTGCGACTCTATCAAGAGGTAACAATCCGGCGCCCATACGCGACGCACGCACCGGTCAGGCCGAGAGCATAACAAATGCAGCGCGGGCCGTCGGATAATTGGCCGGATGCTCCCATATCGCAGTTGCGCAACCAGGCGGCGATTCATCGCACGAAACGCAACACGCCGGCATTGCAGAGGTCGGTAATAAGGTGCAGCGCCGCCTTGTTCCTGACATGCGTTTTCAGTTGGCCGCGCGCCCAGCTGTGCTCACGGCAAAGCAGGCGTGCCAGCTCCACGGTGCTCCCGGGCAGGGCAAAACTCAGGCCGTCGGCAAAAAGGCGCAGCGTATTGTCCGATTCCGGGGTCCAGCACAGATTGGTTGCGGCGTCGCGGCGCAACTCGTGGGTCATGAGCAAGGAGCCTGCCTCAGCTGGACTCAATTTGCGGCGCGGCGGCACCACGCGCAGCCACGGCTTGGGTTCTGTGATGAAACGTCCGAACCACTCGTCAAACGCAGCGGGTTCCAAGGTGAGCAGCGACTTCAGGCGCTGTCGCATGCGCCGCCGCACGGCATCTGTAATCAGGCCGGGGTCGGTGCTGCTGTCCTTGAGATCGGGATCGCTGTAACGCGCGTCCTTGTCGGCTGTTTCGATCAACCAGCCAGCCAGGTCGGCGAGCATTTCAGCATCCGATGGAACCCTGAAACCAATCGAGAAGGTCAGGCATTCGCCGACGGCAATTCCGTCGTGTGCGACCCCCGGAGGCAGATACAGCATGTCCCCCGGGCCGAGCAGCCATTCCTCTTGAGGGCGGAAATTCCGGACCTGTTTCAGTTCCAACCCCGGCAGATCGGCTTCTTCATGCCGCTGCGTGCTGATGGACCATCGCCTGAATCCCTGCACCTGCAGCAGGAACACGTCATAGGCATCAACATGCGGACCGACGCCACCGCCGTCGGCAGCGTAACTGACCATGATGTCGTCGATTCGCCAGTTGGGCACAAATCGAAACTGATCCAGCAATTGCGACAGGGCAGGAACATATTTGTCGACGTCCTGTACCAGCAAGGTCCAGTCGCCAACCGGAAGTTTTGCGAAATCCTGCCCCGAGAACGGACCGTGCTGCACAGACCAGCCCGGCTTGCGTCGGGTCTTCTGCACAATGCGCGATTCGACGCCTGCTTCACAGGCCAGACCGGCAAGCTCTTCGGGACTGATCGGAGATGAAATACCGGGAATTGCGCCGCGGATCAGCAATGGCACTTTCTGCCAGTAGCGCTTGAGAAAGGTATCCGGTTCAAGTCCGCCGAGCAGCGTGACCAATCGCATGCCGGTCAAATGGCGCGCGCCAGCTGCGCGGCAAGCCCGATGTACGAAGCGGGCGTCATTTCGAGCAGACGCGCCTTGTCGGCATTCGGGATATCAAGTTCGCGTATGAACGCACGCAACGTGTCCGCATCCATGCGGCGTCCGCGCGTCAGCGCCTTGAGCTGTTCATACGGCTGCGCAACGCCGTGACGACGCATGACGGTCTGTATGGCTTCCGCCAGCACTTCCCAGTTGCCGCCCAGATCGGCGGCCATCCGTTCGGCGTCCGCTTCGAGTTTGCTCAAGCCTTTCAGGAACGATTCGTACGCCAACACACTGTGACCGATGCCGACGCCGATATTGCGAAGTACGGTCGAGTCGGTCAGGTCGCGCTGCCAGCGCGATACGGGCAGCTTTTCGGCAAAATGCCGCAGGATCGCGTTTGCCAGACCCAGGTTGCCTTCGGCATTTTCAAAATCTATCGGATTGATCTTGTGCGGCATGGTGGATGATCCCACTTCGCCGGCGATCAGTTTCTGCTTGAAGTAGCCCAGTGAAATGTAGCCCCAGATGTCCCGGCACAAATCCAGCAGGACCGTATTGAATCGCGCCAGGGCATCGAAATATTCCGCCATGTAATCGTGCGGCTCGATCTGGACGGTGTAGGGAGTCCATTCGAGTCCGAGTGAGCGGACAAACTCGCTGCTCAGGGTTTGCCAATCAACGTCGGGATAAGCCGCCAGGTGCGCGTTGTAATTGCCGACCGCGCCATTCATCTTGCCCAGGATCTGGACAGCCGCGAGCTGTTCGCGCTGGCGCCGCAAGCGGAACACGACATTCGCTATTTCCTTGCCCAAGGTGGTAGGTGACGCCGGCTGGCCGTGGGTGCGCGACAGCATCGGGACTTCGGCGTAACGATGCGCCAGACCGCGCAAGCGTTCGACGATGCGGTCCATGATGCCCAGGATGTGCGATTCGCGCGCCTCGAGCAGCAGCAATGCATATGAAAGATTGTTGATGTCTTCCGAGGTGCAGGCAAAGTGCAGGAATTCGCTGACCTTCGTCAGTTCTGCGTCCTCGCCAACCTGTTCCTTGAGGTAATACTCAATGGCTTTTACATCGTGGTTGGTAGTGCTTTCGATTTCCTTGATCCGGTTGGCGGCCGCCAGGTCGAAACCCTTGATCAGCTCATCGAGCCGCTTGAGGGAGGCCGCACTCAAGGAGGGAATTTCCGGCACATCGGGCGCATCGGCCAGCGCTTCCAGCCAGCGTACTTCGACCCGGACGCGTTGACGCATCAAGCCGTATTCGCTGAACAGGTCTCGCAGGATGTCCACTTTGGCGGCATAGCGTCCGTCGAGCGGGGAGAGGGCGGTTAACGGCGACGATTCCATGGCTTTCCCGTGCAAAGCATGCGAGGTTTGGCGGATAATACCGGCCGGCCCGCAAGATACCTAGTTATTCTGAACCGGCTGAGGGGTAATTATACCTTGAATCAGCATGTTAGCCTGTCAAATTGAACCTTTTTCCAGGAGCCGTCGATGTCTGATAAAGCCTTCCGCGTCGAACATGACAGCATGGGTGAATTGAGGGTCCCCGCAGATGCGCTGTGGGGCGCGCAGACCCAGCGCGCGGTGCAGAACTTTCCGATCAGCGGGCTGAGCATGCCGCGCGCGTTCATACGGGCGCTGGGACTGATCAAGGCGTCGGCTGCCAATGTGAATCGCGAACTTGGCCTGCTCGATGCGGCACGTGCCCAGGTAATTGCGGAAGCAGCGCAGGAGGTTGCCGACGGAAAACACGACCGGCAGTTTCCGATCGATGTATTCCAGACCGGTTCGGGAACCAGTTCCAACATGAACGCCAACGAGGTGATCGCGCATCTGGCTTCCGCCAGGAACGGCGAAACGGTGCACCCCAACGATCACGTGAACATGGGCCAGAGCAGTAACGATTCCATTCCGACTGCAATACATGTGTCGGCGGCGCTGCAAGTCAAGGAACAGCTGCTTCCCGCACTTGGCCATCTGGCGGCGACAATCGAGACGAAGTCGCGTGAGACTGCGGCGGTCATCAAAACCGGCCGCACCCATTTGATGGACGCCATGCCCGTCAGCCTGGGCCAGGAATTGTCTGGTTGGGCGGTGCAGATCCGGCACGGCATTGCGCGCATTGAAGCCGCGTTGCCGCGCCTTCACGCGCTCGCCCAGGGGGGCACCGCGGTAGGAACCGGGATCAACGCGCACCCTGAATTCGGCGTACGCATGGCGGCTGAACTCGGCAGGCGCACCGGCATTCCGTTCAAGACCAGTGACAACTATTTTGAAGCGCTTAGTTCGCAGGATTCGGCAGTAGAACTGTCCGGCCAGCTCAAGACCGTGGCGGTCAGCCTGACCAAAATCGCCAACGATCTGCGCTGGATGAACAGCGGCCCGCTGGCTGGACTGGGCGAAATCGCACTGCCCGCGCTGCAACCTGGTTCCAGCATCATGCCGGGCAAGGTCAATCCCGTGATTCCGGAAGCGACCGTGATGGTGGCGGCGCAGGTCATTGGCAATGACGCGGCCATCACGCTGGGCGGTCAGGCCGGTAACTTCCAGCTCAACGTCATGCTGCCGATGATTGCCTACAACCTGCTGCAAAGCATCGAGTTGCTTGCCAATGTGTCGCGACTGCTCGCCGACAATGCCATCAAGGGCTTCACCGTCAACGAAGCCCGCCTGCAGCAGGCGCTGGACAAGAATCCGATCCTCGTCACCGCACTCAATATGGTGATCGGCTACGAAAAGGGTGCGGCTATCGCCAAACAGGCCTACAAGCAAGGCCGGCCGATTCTGGACGTGGCAAAGGAAATGACCGATTTGCCGGAGGCGCGCCTCAAGGAACTGTTGAATCCGGCGGAATTGACCAAGGGTGGAATCAAGGAATAACGTTAGAAATCATCCTTAAGTGACTGAATAATATGATACTTAACCAGAATAGCCTGCTGACACGGGTTATTCGGGAACGTCTTGCAGGCAGCCGGCCTCCGGCGGATTTCAGTCCGCGCCGGGCGCACGGCGACCTGCCACCGGGCATGCTGCCGAAACCACCCTGGAAGCGGGCCTCGGTGCTCGTACCGCTGGTGGAGCGGGCGCCCGGCCACACCGTGTTGCTGACCCGCCGCACTGACAGGTTGCAGGATCATGCCGGACAGGTCAGTTTTCCGGGCGGGAGCAGCGAGCAGACAGACCGGGATCCAATCGAAACCGCGTTGCGAGAAACCGAGGAAGAAACCGGACTGCGCCGCAGTTTCATTGATGTGATCGGCTACCTTGACGGCTATCTGACCATTACCGGCTATGCGGTGACACCGGTGGTCGGGCTGGTGCAGCCTGGTTTCGAACTGACGCCCGATCCGGTGGAAGTCGCCGAAGTGTTCGAAGTGCCGCTCGACTGGCTCCGCGATCCCGGGAACCGACAGGTACGCAGCAGGATCATCGCCGGGCGGGATGTCGGCTTCTATCAATTCGACTACCAGGGCCATGTTATCTGGGGTGCCACGGCGGCCATGCTGGTGGGATTCATCGGTAAACTCGAGCAATGGATCGCCGCATGAGCGAAATACAGCGCTTGCTCGAAATCATGGCGCGCCTGCGGGATCCCGAACGCGGTTGCCCGTGGGACCGTGAACAGACCTTTCGCAGCATCGCGCCTTACACCGTTGAAGAAGCCTATGAAGTTGCCGATGCCATTGAGCGGGATGACATGGATGCATTGCGCGAAGAGTTGGGCGACCTGCTGCTGCAAACGGTTTTTCACGCACGCATCGCCGAAGAGCAGGGCCGGTTTGATTTTTCCGACGTGGTGCGTGCAATCAGCGACAAGCTGATCGCGCGGCATCCGCATGTATTCGGTGACGTGCAGTTTGCCGATCAGGAACAACAGCGGCGGGATTGGGAAACGCGCAAGGCGGCCGAGCGGCAGCACAAACACGGCGATCAGGGGGCGTTGCACGGCGTGCCGCTGGGATTGCCTGCCCTGACGCGCGCCGTGAAACTGCAGAAGCGCGCAGCCCGCGTCGGCTTCGACTGGACCGACATGGCGCCGGTGTTCGCCAAGATTCGCGAAGAACTGGCTGAGCTCCAGCACGAGATTGAATCCGGTACCGGAGACGCACGCATTCAGGATGAGCTGGGCGATGTGCTGTTTGCCGTCGCCAATCTCGCCCGCAAGCTTGGTGTTGACCCGGAGCAGGCGCTGCGCGGCACCAACAACAAATTTGAACGGCGCTTCCGGCGTGTGGAAACGGGCTTGGCCGAGCAGAACAAGCGGCCCGAGCAGGCGACGCTTGAAGAAATGGACCGCATCTGGGAGCAGGCGAAACATGAAGGGCTCTGAGGTCGGCAACGGTTTGCAGCACCGCGCCTGGTGGGGTGAATTTTCCATCGCCATGCAGAGCATGGGTTGCTGGCACATCGGCCCGCTAGAAATCTGGGCCCAGCACATGGCCGGCGAATGGCGCCTCGCCTGGCGGTCCGGCGAAGAACTGATGCAGCCTGTGGCACGCGTTGAACTGGATGTGCCGATCAGACAGCCGGAACCCGGCATGCAGATTTGCCGGTTCAGCATGCGCGAAACGGGAAAACCGCTGTGGCTGTTGCCGGCACTCGCCGACCGTCCGGTCGTGGTGCGTCCGGAAACCGCGCTGAGCATCCCGAGCGGGGAAGAGGTCACATTGTTTGTCAGTACCACCTTGTGGGTCGCGGTTTACGCCAACCCGCAGGCGCCCATGCTGATCGAAATGCCGTCGCTGCGCCCTTCCGACACGTGGTTCGGTCCCAACACGCGGCAGGGTGAACTGTGTTATGCCAGCCGGACGCTTGCGCACACGCAGATCGAGAACGTTGTCCCGCGTCCGCATCGTGCCGTTACACCCGTGCAAATCCGCAACCACGGCAATGAAGCGCTGCTGCTGGAACGGTTGAGTGTCCCGGTGCCTCTGCTTACGCTGTACCAGAACGAAGCGGGTGATTTCTGGACCCAATCCATCATGCTCGAACGCACGGGGCGGGACGACCAGGCGCGTCTGCATCTCGGAAACGTCCCGCTGCCCGCAGGGATGGCCGCGCGGCAGGTCGCGGCACCGCGTCAGCTTGACGACGACAGCAGCATGTTCCGCGCTCTCAGCCGGTTTTTCGGATGATGTGCCATGAATCATGAATTCCGTCATTATTACGATGTTGTGCTCAGCGCGACCACGCTGGCGTGGGGCCGCGCAATCCTGATACTCGTAATGGGATTCCTGATTGCGCAACTCATGGCGCGTATGGTCGGCCGCCTGAGTGCACATCGGCTGGACGTGCATCGCGGGATGCTCGCCAGACGGCTGGTGTTCTACGGCCTGTTCCTGATTGCAATTCTGCTGGCGATGCGCCAGGTCAGCCACGACATCAGCAATATTTTCCTGGGTGCCGCCGGTATCCTGACCGTGGCGGTCGGCTTTGCGTCACAGACTTCGGCCTCGAACCTTATCAGCGGATTGTTCCTGATCGGGGAGAAGTCCTTTGCCATTGGCGACACCATCTCCATCGGCGATACCAGTGGCGAGGTGCTATCCATTGACCTGCTGTCGGTGAAGTTACGGACTTTCGACAATCTGCTGGTGCGGGTACCCAACGAAACGCTCGTCAAATCGGAAATCACCAACCTGACCCGATTCCCGATCCGCCGGATCGATATGAAGATCGGCGTGGGCGAAAAGGAGGATCTGGCCCGGGTACGCGAAGTGCTGATGGAGGTGGCGGATCGCAATCCGACCGCACTGATCGAACCTCGCCCGGAAGTGCGCTTCACTGCCTTCGGGGATAGCTCATTCGATCTGCAGTTTTGTGTTTGGACCAAGCGGGAAAATTATCTGGAAACCCGCAACAGTCTGGCGGAGGGGGTCATCGAGGCCTTTCGGCGCCACAATATCGAGCTTCCGTATCCGTACCGGGCACTGACCACCGGAAGCCTCAGCGAACCGTTCCCGATCCGGGTGGTCAGCGACCGAGATTCGCCCGGCAAATGACGCTACAGTCCGCTGAAAAAGCGGCAAATTTCCCATGCGTGTGTTATCTTTAAAATCAGGCTTAAGTAAAATCACCCGATCTCAAAATGCGGAGGGAGACCGGGTCAATGGGGGCGCCGGGACGCGCTGGACAATCGCCAGGAGCTGTATATGACTCAAAAAATCGGCCTTGTCGTTGATTCGACTTGCGACCTGCCGCGCTCGTTTATTGAACAGCATGGCATCGAGATCATGCCTATCAACATGCATCTCGGGACCATGCTGAGAAAGGATACCCGTGATCCCGAAGAGACCATGGATATTTACCGGCGCTACGTCGGCCAGAAGGACATCGAAATCTCAACTGCCCCGATGTCCGTCAAGGCGATCAAGGACTGGTTCCTTGAACAGCTGGTACTGAAATATGACCGCGTGCTGGTCATCACCGGTTCGAGCACCCGCAGCGCGACCTTTGAAAATGCCAGCAAGGCATCTTTCATGATCCTGTCGAGCTACAAGGAACACCGCAAGGCGGCTGGGCTCGATGAGCAGTTTGCCATGCGCGTGGTAGACAGCAAGACGCTGTTCACGGGGCTGGCGGTAACGCTCTATGAAGCGGCCAGGGTACTCAAGACGCAGGAAGACATCCTGTTCGACAAGCTGCGTCAGCATATCGAGAACTTCGGGCAGAGCGTGCACGGCTTCCTGATTCCGCAGGATCTCTATTTTCTCAGGACGCGTGCCAGCCAGAAGGGAGACAAGAGCGTTGGCTGGCTGAGCTATCAGATGGGCGGTATGCTCGACATGAAGCCCATCATTGAAGCCTACCGCGGCGAGACCAATGCGGTTGCCAAAGTGCGTGGATTTGAAAATGCCGTGCAGCGTTTGTTCGAGATGGGCAGTGAAGCCATCAGTTCGGGCCTGCAGACGAAGGTGATTTGCATGAGCTACGGCGGCAATCCGGAGGACGTAAAGAACTTTCCCGGCTATGCGGAGTTCATGCGCAACGCCCAGGCCAACAAGGTTGACGTTCTGTTGTCGATCATGAGCACATCGGCCGGCATTCATGTCGGTCCTGGCGCATTCAGCATGGCCTACGCGACGAAATGATCCGGCGTCC
>DASSOA010000095.1:0-2809 GCA_035701115.1 Gammaproteobacteria bacterium | reverse complement strand
CTGGCACGTCGGCTTCTATGGCGGAATTAATTACGGTTACGGCTATCCCGGGGAAGGTTACTGGGGCGGTTTCTGGGATCACGATGAATTTCACTACAATCGCGAAGCGAACAATGTGGCTGCAACGGTTGTGCAGAACACCTATGATCGTCCGGTTCCCGTTGCCGCCCAGCAAACGCGTGTCAGTTACAACGGCGGTGCCGGCGGCGTCGCGCTGCATGAAACACCGGAGCAACGCGCATTTGCACAGGAACAGCATTTTGACGTGACCGATGCGCAACTGATCCAGCGGCGCATGGCGCGCGATAGTTCCGCGCAGCGCTGGTCGTTGAATCATGGCGCGCCACCAATCGCTGCAACCGTTCGGGCGGGGGAGTTCAGCGGTGACAGCGTTACAGAAATGAATCCAAAGGAGTTTGCGCATCGCAGCGAACCGGTGGCGCACACCCAGCCGGGCGCACCGGGTTTCAAGCGCGCGCAACGCCTCGAGTCAATGCCGGTTCCGCAACCGCAACCGCCGCGCTCAATATCGAATTCACATCCCTGGAATGCACCGGTTTCCGTCCGGCATGATATTTATCCTGTGCCGGTGATGCAGGTGCGGCATGAAATGCCCAGCAGCGCACCGCAGGTGCGCGGCGGCGCAAGCATTACGGTGAGCTCCGGTCATGCAGCCGGGCGTGTGCAACTCGAACCGCATCACTCGGAAAAATCCGGCCGGCCGCCGCGCTGAGCACCGGAATCGGCGGCGTTGCCTGCAGGCCACATGCGCAGCATGTGGCCTGTTTCTTTGTTCAAGTTGCTGTTTCCGATTCCAGTCGCTGGCGATCGCGCAGATCGGGGAACAACCACATCCAGATGCCCACCACCAGCAGCGTGCCGACTCCGCCGATCAGCGCTGCGGGCACCGTGCCGAACCATGCAGCCGTGATGCCGGACTCGAATTCGCCGAGCTGATTAGAGGTGTTGATGAAGATTGCATTGACGGCGCTGACCCGGCCGCGCATCGCATCCGGTGTATCGAGTTGCACCAATGCCCCGCGAATCACCATGCTGATCATGTCGAGCGCGCCGAGCACGAACAGCGCCGACAGCGACAGCACAAACGAGGAAGAGAGCGCGAAGATCACCGTCGCGAGACCGAACCCCGCAACGGAATAAAACATGATGTAACCGACCCGGCGGGTGAGCGGCTTGTGCGCGAGCCAGACCGACATGGCGATTGCGCCGACAGCCGGGGAGGCGCGCAACAGGCCCAGCCCCCAGGGTCCGGTGTGCAGAATGTCGCGGGCAAAGATTGGCAACAGTGCGGTGACGCCGCCGAGCAGCACCGCAAACAGATCGAGCGAAATTGCACCGAGGATGACGGGGCGACGCCGGATAAACGTGATTCCAGCGAACACCGTCTTGAGCGTGCGCGGCTCGCGCGGGACCGGCGGACGTTCGACCGTCAGGCGCCACATCAGCGTCGCGGCCGTCAGGCACAGCATGCTGCATACCGAATAAACGATTCCCGGTCCGGCAACATACAGAAAGCCGCCGAGTGCCGGTCCGACGATCATTGCGAGCTGCATGGCCGACGAACCCGCGGCCATCGCGCGCGACAGCATCGAAACCGGGATCAGGCTCGGCAACAGTGCCTGCATGGTCGGAAATTCAAAGGCACGCGCCACGCCGATGACAAAAATCACGCCCAGGATGGCCGCTTCGGTGAACCAGTGCAGGAGACTGCCGATGGCGAGCAGGCCGATTGCAAACCATTCGACAAGTTGGCACACGAGGATGATGCGGCGACGTTCGAAAATGTCGGCCACATGCCCGGCGGGCAGCGCCAGCAGGATGGATGGTATGAATTGCACCAGTCCGATCATGCCCAGATCGAAGGCGCGTCCGGTCATGGCGTAAATCTGCCAGCCGACCGCGACCGACAGCATCTGGAACGCGAAACCGGACGACACGCGCGAGAACCAGTACTGCACGAACGCCGGATGCTGACGCAACTGAGGTCGGGAGATATCGGGAATGTCGGGCATACGGGGCGCCAAGTGTAGCAGGTGGCACGTCGCGGATGTTTTGACGGGGTTACCGAGGTGCGATCGTTGCCGTGAATTCAAGCAAGGCGCAATGCATGGCCGGGTGCCAGCGGCGTTCAGGCGCACAACCGCATAAATTGCGCACACGCGAGCCGGGCAATACCGGCTGTGGTGCATGAACGTGAATTCGGTCTGTTGTACCGGCGGCAATCCGAGTGCGGTGTGCCGTTCGGATGCGCCGCCCAACCGCGCGACCTGTCGCTGTGATTCAATTTGCCGTGGACGCCTTGGCCACCTGCGCGAATATCTGCGTTGCCGCCCGGTCCCAGACTTTCCAGTCGTGTCCACCCGGCAGTTCGATGAAATGTCCCGCAGGCAGCACGCTCGCAATCATTTTGGCGGCCGGCAGAAAGTCATCGTCGGCGCCGCAGGCCACCCACACTTCGTCCGCCCGGTGCGAATCGGTGTGCCACGCGTGCACTGCGCGCCAGATTTCCACTTGATAATTGTTGATATTCAAACCGGGCGGCTTGGGCAGAGGCGGCTGCCAGCGTGCCGGTCCGCCTGCTTCGGCCACACGTGAGACGATTCCGTCTTCGCCCATGTACGGCGCCAGCAGCACCAGGCCGGTGACTTCGCCGGGATAGGTTCGTTCATAGAAGAGGCTGCCCATGCCGCCCTGCGACGCACCGGACAGCCAGATGTCCCGGTAGCCTTTGCGGCGTGCCGGTTCGATGACCTGGTCACGCAGGCGCCGTACCAGCCCGCCGTCCATG
>DASSOA010000094.1:0-15231 GCA_035701115.1 Gammaproteobacteria bacterium | reverse complement strand
TCGGCAGTCACGTGCAACAGGATCAGGTCATCGGCTTCGTCGGCATGACCGGTGTCGCGACCGGTCCGCATCTGCATTTTGAGGTGCGCGTCAACGGCGTGCCGCGCAATCCGCGCACGGTGAAACTCCCCGATGCTGCCCCGATTCTGGCCAAGTATCTCCCTGACTTCGAGCGCAAGAGCGGCCTGCTCATCGCCCAGCTCGACGACGTCAATGAAACGCGTCTGGCAAGCTCGGCCACGTCGGGCAGCGGCAGCAATGCCGGGACTGCACGCTGAATCTCCGGTTCTGATCGAGTGAACGAATTCCTGATCGGGCTGATGTCGGGCACCAGCGCCGACGGCATCGACGCGGCGCTGGTTGATTTCACTCCCGCACCACAACTGCACAGCAGTCATTTTCTGGCCTACACGCCTGACTTGCGGGAGCGCATCCTGCAAGTCGCTGCCGCCAGCTACAGCAGCGACCCGGTCGACGCCATGGGAACGCTTGACCGCGAATTAGGCGAATGGTTTGCACGCGCAGCCGAAGAACTCATGCAAAAGGCGGGAATTGACGCTTCCCGGGTTCGCGCCATCGGCAGTCACGGGCAAACGGTTCGCCACCGTCCCGGAGGCCGCCATCCTTTCACATTGCAGATTGCAGATCCGAATCTGATCGCCGCACGCAGCGGAATTACCGTAGTGGCGGATTTTCGCCGCCGCGATATGGCGTATGGCGGGCAGGGTGCGCCGCTCGTCCCTGCATTCCACCGTGCGGTATTCGCGAGTCCGCACGAATCGCGCGCTATCGTGAACATTGGCGGAATCGCAAATGTGACCGTGCTGCCCGAGGGTGGGCAGCGAGTCACCGGCTTTGATACCGGTCCAGGCAATGTGCTGCTGGACATCTGGAGCAGCATGAACCTCAACGCACCGCACGACGACGGCGGTGAATATGCCGCATCAGGCCATCTGGATCCAGAACTGCTGCACGTGCTGCTTGCGGACGCCTACTTCGCCGCACCGCCTCCCAAGAGCACCGGCCGCGAACATTTCAACGCGGTGTGGCTGGAACGCCAGGTGCACAACGCGAGGCTCGCCGCAGCCGATGTGATGGCTACGCTGGTCGAGTTGACTGCGCAGACAATTCACGACGCAATCGCCCGACATGCTTCCGGTACCGCCCGCGTACTCGTCTGCGGCGGCGGCACGCACAATCGTCATCTGATGCAACGGCTGCGGTTCCTGTTCGGGAACGTGCCAGTCGAATCAACCGAAAAATACGGTATCCATCCCGACTGGGTGGAAGCCATGGCATTCGCCTGGCTGGCACGCGAAACCCTGTCCGGCAGACCGGGCAACCTGCCCGACGTGACAGGTGCCTCGCAAGCAAGCGTGCTTGGCGCGATCTATCCCGTGTAAAAAAACCAAGGCGCCGCACGGCGCCTTTGCTGAATCCGGAATTTTCGAATCAACGCGTCGTTCAGGCCGAAAACGATGACCCGCAGCCGCACGTGCTGGTGGCGTTAGGATTGCGGATCACGAACTGTGCACCTTCCAGTCCTTCGGTGTAATCGATTTCCGCGCCGGCGAGATACTGGAAACTCATCGGATCCACCAGCAGCGTAACGCCTTCGTTTTCCACGCGGGTATCGCCTTCCTCGGTGTTTTCATCGAAGGTGAAACCGTACTGGAATCCGGAACAACCGCCACCACTGACAAATACCCGCAGCTTGAGCGCGGGATTCGCCTCTTCCTCAATCAGCTGTTTCACCTTGCGCGCGGCGGCGCTGGTGAAAATCAATGGCGCGGCAGTATCTGTTTGCGTTTCCATGGTGACCGAATTCTGAACCCGTAATACGTGAGTATTATAACTCAGACCTGATCGGGCTTCTCCGGGCCTTTGTCCGGGCCGCTCTGGTGGGTCAATTTCGGCACCTGGCCGGCCGGCTTGTGCACCATTTTGCCGTTGACGGCAGCGCCGACCGCGACCTCGATCAGGCTGTAATACACGTCGCCGTTGACCCGGGCCTCGGCGCCGAGCTCAAGCCGTTTGTCCGCATGCACGTCGCCTTCGACCGTGCCGTTGATGATCACATGCGGCACGCGCACTTCGCCCTTGATCAAGCCGTGCTGGCTCAAGCTCAGAACCGATTCGGAACCGGCTTCCGCGCTCACATTGCCCTGCACTGTGCCGTCGACATGCAAGCCACCGCTGAACCGCAGATCACCAGTGATAGAAGTGTTGCGCCCCACCAGTGTGTCAATGCGCCCCGGGGGAGCTTTCTTGCCGCCCAACATAATCACCTCCTCAAGCTGTCACGTTTTGCCAGTCAAAATTCTGACGCACCGGATCTTTGCCATTCTCATTGATAACCAATTCGACGCGCCCGGGTTGGAAGCCTTCGGGCAGAATCACGTCACCTTCAAGATTCTCGAAATACTGAAATGCGAAACGCAGTGACGGTGTGCCTTTGGTCACGATGTCACTGACATCCAGAATGACCGGCTTGCCCGCCTGTGACCCGTAGAGTTTCATGTCAACATTGCCCGAAATCCGGAATTCCCGGGTTCGGACCTGCACCAGCACCAACCGGAAGTGAAACAGGCGCGGCGCGCCGCCGCTGGTGAATTTGAGACTCTGCGCGTGGATGCCTTCTTCACCCGCTCCGGGTGAAACGATGCCCTTGTAGAACGCGAGTTCTTCCTGCAGACCGGTCAGCTGATCCTGCATTGACTCCACGCTTTTCTGCACCTGCTGACGCGACGCGATGTCGACTTCGCGTTCACGTTGCAGCGCGGTAATCTGATCCTGCAGGCGGTGATTTGCGGCCAACGTGTCCGTCAGCCGGTCCTGCAGCGCGGCAGCGGCGGCACGATCGTATCCGGCGCGCTGTTCGCCATAAATGAAAGCCGCCCACACGGCAACGATCGCGGCAATCGCGATCAGAATACGGAGCGTCCATGTCTGCCGGGGACTGTGATGTTTGACGATGAGATTCGCCATCTGCGGAGGGTGCGGTTCCGGAAATATCCGTACTGGAGCGGCTCATGTTACCTGCTGGCGCCGCCCGCCGCTAGGTTGCAACCCGGCAAAACGCCGCGCTGGTGCTAGAATTTCGCGCGGTATTTCCCGTGTGAATACCTGAACAACAACAAGAGGTGCGCCATGCTCTGGATAAAAGCCTTCCACATAATCTTCATGGTGACCTGGTTCGCAGGGTTGTTCTATCTGCCGCGCCTGTTCGTCTATCACGCGGGGGCAAGTGACGAGATCAGCCTGCGGCGTTTTCAGATCATGGAGCGGCGCCTGTTCTTCATCATGTCCATTGGCGCCATCGGCACCGTGTGTTTCGGTCTGTGGCTGATGTTCGGCTGGTTCCTGCATGCCGGCCTCTGGCTGCACGTCAAATTGGGGCTGGTCGTGCTGCTGCTCCTGTATCACATGTACTGTTATGTCCTGATGCGGAATTTCAGGTTGGGCCGCAACCGCCACGGCGACCGCTTCTACCGCTGGGTGAACGAGTTCCCCAGCATTCTGCTGGTGGCCATTGTATTGCTGGCCGTGCTTAAACCTGTGTAAGTCGTTGATTTTCCGAAACAAGAGCAAGGTCGAGAAATCTGATTGAAGCTAAATGAGAATCATTGTCAATTACAAACGCATTTGATATATTGGGCCAACTGAAACTTGGCCGAGGATCCCATGTCATTTCGTTCCGCTACCTCCCTGCTGTTGGCAGGGCTGCTGACTCTCGCCGGACCGGCGTTCGCGGCCGATTCCGCCTCCGCCGAGCTGCATATTCGCGACCAGCAATTTGTACCGGGCCAGTTGACCATTGCCGCCGGCACCAAAGTGGAGTTGCTGGTGGTGAACGAAGATGCGCTGCCCGCGGAGTTTGAAAGCACCGATCTGTCCCGCGAAGTTGTGGTCCCTGGCCACAGTCAGGTAAGAATCTTCATCGGTCCGCTCGACGCCGGCAAGTACCGGTTCTTCAACGACTTTCACCAGCAATCGGTGGGCTGGGTGGTCGCCGCACCTGCCGCTGCGGCTGATTAACGGGACCGCCGCACATGCTCGCCACCGCCGTGCTGGTATTCCGTGAGGTGCTGGAAGCCGCGCTGATCATCGCGATCGTGCTCGGTGCGAGCCGCGGCCTGCGCGGCCGAGGCTGGTGGGTAAGCGGCGGCGTGACGTTGGGTGTCCTGGGCGCCTGTCTGGTTGCAATCTTTGCGGCGGGCATCGGTCGCGCCTTTTCGGGCACCGGTCAGACCCTGCTCAATGCCGCCATTCTGCTCACTGCGGTGGCCATGCTCGCCTGGCACAACGTCTGGATGAGCAGCCATGGCCGGAAAATGGCGAGCGATATCAAGGCCGTCGGTGCAGCGGTGCAGGCCGGCAACAAAACCCTTGCCGCCCTGCTGGTGGTGACATTCACGGCAGTCATGCGCGAAGGCTCCGAAGTGGTGCTGTTCCTGTGGGCAATCGCCACCAGCGGTGGCCAGGAGTACGGCATGATCGTCGGCGGCTTTGCCGGTCTGCTGGCCGGCAGCCTGGTAGGCGCGCTCATCTATCGCAGTCTGTTGTTTATCCCGATCCGCCATTTCTTCTCGGTGACCGGCTGGCTGATTCTGCTGCTCACTGCCGGTCTCGCGGCGCAGGCTGCCGGTTTCCTGAATCAGGCCGGTTTGCTCCCCGCGCTCGGTAACAGCCTCTGGAATACCTCGGGCATTCTCAGCCAGCAGAGCATTCCGGGACAGTTGCTGCATGTTCTGGTCGGCTATATCGCGCGTCCCTCGGGCATCGAATTGCTGTTTTATGTGGTTACACTGGTTACCATCCTGGTATTGATGCAGATTGTGAAGAAACGCGTGCATCGCCAGCACACGGCTCAACAGGCGACGCCCCCTCCGCAGACCGAAAGCGGTTTAAGCAGTTCCTGAATCGCAATCCGGGAAAGTCACCACTGAATTGCAATCTCCGGTAAAGTAACCGCAACTCTGCAGCGGAGAACTGCCCGTGTCTTCCACCACCCGGTTTCATATCCGTGCCGCACACAAAGGTGACGCCGCAACCATCCTCGGCCTGATTCGCGAACTCGCTGACTATGAAAAACTTTCGCATGAGGTTGTCGCGACCGAACACGACATTGACACCCAGTTGTTCGGCCCGCAGCCGCATGCCGAGGCGTTGCTTGCCGAACATGATGGACAGGCCGTTGGCTTCGCGTTGTTCTTCCACAATTTCTCGACGTTTCTCGGTCGTCCCGGGCTGTATCTCGAAGACCTCTACGTGAAACCGGAATTCCGCGGCAAGGGTCTCGGCAAACAGCTGCTTGCGCATCTGGCCCGCCTCGCCGTGCAGCGCGGCTGTGGACGTTTCGAATGGGCGGTTCTCGACTGGAATACGCCGGCCATACGGTTCTACGAAAGCCTCGGCGCAAAAATCATCGAGGAATGGAAAATCAATCGCGTGACCGGAGTGGCGCTGCACAATCTCGCGCAACTGGCCGACGCTCAATAATCGGGCATCGCCGGTACACCGTCCGGAAACAGCAACGGCGCCAGCTCCGAAAGCGCCTGCTGATAAACCTCACGTTTGAAAAAGATCACTTCGCTCAAGGGATGCCAGTACTCGACCCAGCGCCAGTCGTCGAATTCGGGCGCGTCGCTGGCATCGAGCCGCACTGCTGCATCCTCTCCGGTAAACCGCACCAGAAACCAGATCTGCTTCTGGCCTATGCACAACGGCATGACATCAGGTCGCTGATAGCGTTCCGGCAGCCGGTAACGCAACCAGTTTTGCGTACTGCCCATGATCTGAACGTGCTCCGCACCAAGTCCGACTTCCTCGTTCAATTCACGGTAAAGCGCCTGCTGAGGCGATTCGCCCGGCTGAATCCCGCCCTGAGGAAACTGCCACCCGGCACGCCCGATGCGGCGCGCCCAGAACAGGCGGCCCTGGTCGTCACAGAGGATGATGCCGACATTGGCGCGATAACCCTGCGCATCAATGATGGCTTCGGCGGGTTGGGTCTGTTGGATGCTCATTCCGGGAGTGTTTCATAAAGGCGCGCGGACTGGCAATCGCACGGGGATTTCTTTAACCTGCCAGGCCCGCCCACGTCTGCGGATGCCGACCGTGCAACTCGCGCTTTTCGATCTGGATCACACGCTTCTTGATGGCGACAGCGACAGCCTGTGGTTCCGGTTTCTCACCGAGCAGGGCGCGATGGATGCCGACGAGCATGCCGAAGAACGCACCCGTCATGCGCGCGATTATTACGCAGGCCGCCTCGACGTCACCGCATTCTACAATCTCACGCTCAAACCGCTGGCCGATCACGAACCCGCTGCGCTGCTCGCGTGGCGCGAGCAATTCGTGAGGGAATATGTGGTTCCGCGCATTGCCAACGAAGCGCGCGCCCTGCTGCAGGAACACCGCAACGCCGGCCACACGCTGGTCATCGTGACCGCCACCAACCGTTTCATCACCGAGCCGATCGCACGGGAACTCGACGTGCCGCATCTGCTGGCGACCGAACCGGAACACGACGGCGTGCGCTTTACCGGACGTGTCGAAGGTGTACCGTGTTTCCGTGACGGCAAACTCAGCCATCTCCGGGAATGGCTGTACCAGGAAAATGTCACGCCCGCCGATACCTGGTTCTATTCCGACTCACACAACGATCTGCCGTTGCTGGAGTATGTGCATCATCCGGTCGTGGTGAATCCCGATTCCGTACTCCAAGAGATTGCCGGCCGGCGTCACTGGCCTGTCATGCAGATACGCTGCGTTCGCAGTTCACTCGGGGATTGAACGTGCAACATCGCATCCCACCATTGCCGTTGCTGAGCACGCTCGTCGTGCTGACTCTGCTGGTGTTCTGCGTGGCACTCGCGGTCGGCAGCGTGCCCCTGTCATTGCATGCAGTGATGGATGCGTTCCGGGGCAGCGGCGATCCGCTCGCACACACGCTGGTCACGGAGTTGCGCTTGCCGCGCGCGATCACCGCGTTTTCGGTAGGCGGTCTGCTCGCACTGGCCGGTGCCCTGATGCAGGTGTTGCTGCGCAACCCGCTGGCTGATCCGTACATTCTCGGCGTCTCGGGTGGCGCATCGGTTGGTGCGCTGGGTGCACTGCTGGCGGGCGTGAGCGGGCTATGGATAAGCGGTAACGCTTTTCTCGGCGCGCTTGTTTCCATGCTGATCGTGTTTGCGCTGGCTCACGGACGCGGTGGCTGGACGCCGACGCGTTTGCTGCTGACCGGCATCGTGGTTGCATTCGGCTGGGGGGCGCTGATCAGCTTCATGCTGGTGCTGTCCGATGACGCCAGCCTGCGCGGCATGCTGTTCTGGCTGATGGGGGATCTGTCCTATCGCGGCAGCAGCTGGTTGCCGCTTGCAGTGCTCGGTATCGGCGTGATTGTCTGGTTGCCGTTTGCGCGTCATCTGAACGTGCTCGCGCGCGGCGAAACGCTGGCGGAAGCGCTCGGCATCGCGGTGCGACCGTTCAGCATCGCCATCTATATCAGCGCGTCACTGTTCACGGCGGTGGCGGTGACGGAAGCCGGCGCAATCGGATTTGTCGGACTGGTGATTCCACACATTCTGCGCCTCGTATCCGGCAGCGATCACCGCAGCCTGCTGCCCGGCGTGGCATTGGCAGGCGGAAGTCTGCTGATGCTGGCCGATACGCTGGCGCGTACCGTGATCGCGCCGCAGCAGCTGCCGGTCGGTGTGGTCACGGCGGCAATCGGCGTGCCGCTGTTCCTGTATCTGCTCAACCGCGCGCGGGGACCGTTATGAATGCCTTGCCCGCGCTCAGCACCCATGGGCTCAGCGTAAGCATTGCCGGCAAACAGGTTTGCCGTGATCTCACTCTGGATCTGCACGCAGGCATGTGTGTGGGCATCCTCGGCGCCAACGGTGTCGGCAAGACCACACTGCTGCACACCCTCGCCGGTTTGCGCCGCGCAGACGCCGGGCGCATCCGGCTCGGCGGTACGCCCATCGAGTCGCTGTCGCGGCGCAACATTGCCCGCCAGCTGGGCCTGCTGATCCAGCAACAGGAGGACAGTCTGCCGGCGTCAGTGCTGGAAACCGCCTTGATCGGCCGTCATCCGCATATCGGCTTCTGGCGCTGGGAGTCGCACCACGATGTGGCGATCGCCCGCCGCGCGCTGAAAGTGACCGGACTCGATGGACTCGAACAGCGGACCCAGACCCATCTTTCGGGCGGCGAACGCCGGCGTCTGGCGATCGCCACAATTCTGGCCCAGGACCCGACGGTCTTCCTGCTGGACGAGCCCGCTCATCAACTCGATCTGCAACACCAGATCAGCCTGATGACGCTGTTTGCGGGGCTGGCCCGCGATCGCGGCCGTCTGGTGGTGGTCAGCCTGCATGACGTCAACCTCGCCGCGCGCTTCTGCAGCCATTCCCTGCTGATGTTCGGCGACGGCGAAACCCTCGCCGGCCCTGTGCAAGCCGTGCTGACCGCCGCCAACTTGTCGCGGCTGTATCGCTTGCCGGTGCGGCCGGTGTCCTGGCCCGGCGGGACACTGTATGTTCCGGAACAGGAACCACGCACCTGACGCGGCGCCGCCTTTGCGGTATCCTCTGCGCCCTGCATTTGAACCGTCCCTTTCCGTTCCGCTCAATCCAGAGGCCCTCAACCATGATCAGACTGAGCTCCCTGGCGAACTACGCCACCGTCGCCCTGCTGACCCTCGGCGCCATCACCCTGAGTGCCTGTTCCCCGAGCAGCGCACCCGATCCCAATGCCAGGAAAGTGATCTCCGCCTGCCTTGCGGTGACCAACAGCCAGGCCGAGCAGATCCTGGGGGTGAAAGACCTGACCGCCTACAAACTTTCCGG
This sequence comes from Gammaproteobacteria bacterium, assembly GCA_035701115.1. Lineage (GTDB taxonomy): Bacteria > Pseudomonadota > Gammaproteobacteria > Natronospirales > REEB76 > DASSKW01. The sequence continues at coordinate 6,373 of DASSOA010000094.1, read as the reverse complement.
TGACGCCTCGCCAGTCAAAGTCTGCCAGTACGCCGACGACAAGGGCACCGCATACGGACTGCTCACCATTCAGGATGCCAGCAAGATCACCGACCCGGTTGCGAACCTGAATGCCGATGCCGAACAGAACAAAACCTTGTTCAAGAACAACCTGAAGCCCATCGTGATTCATCCGGCGGACGGATTCGGCCCGGGCGCGTTCTACGTTGACAACACTACCGGTCCAGACTCAAGCTCGGTGCAACTGCGTCTGATTCAGAACGGCTTCAAGATTCTGGCGCAGGTAAATAATCCAAAGGATTTCGCAACCGGCGAAAAACAGGCTGCGGCAATGGCCAACCAGGCTTTCGAAAATCTCAAGAATGGAACGGCTTTGCAGATCGTCAAGTAAGCCGCAACAACCATTGCAAACCGGAAACCCCGCCTCGGCGGGGTTTCCTTTTTGCGTCAGATCACGGGCTGCGACGGAACCTCAATCGAACCCCGAAGATACGTGACCGCGTGTCCGATCAACGCGACCCTGTCGCCGCGCAGCTCGCAACGCAACACACCGCCCCGGGCGGAAAGCTGGCGCGCGTGCAACACGGTTTTGCCAAGTTGTTGGGCCCAGTATGGCGTCAGCACACAGTGCGCCGAACCGGTGACCGGATCTTCCGGCACGCCAAGTTGCGGCGTAAAAAAGCGCGACACGAAATCGCAATCAGATCCGCGCGCCGTGACGATCACGCCGGTGCAATCCAGCGCGCCCAGTTGCTGCATGTCAGGCGACAGCATACGCACCGCATCCTCGCGAACCCTTGCCAGCAGATAACCGATCCGCGACGTCAAGGTCGCTTCCACGCCCGTACCGAGAATCACGTCAAGATTTGCCGGTGCAGCAATTGGGTGCGGCGTGTCGGCGGGAAAATCCAGACATATCTCGCCTGATTCACGGTTCACATCGGCCCGCAGCACACCGCTGCGGGAATCGAATTCGATATGCGAAACTTCCGGGCGCAGCAGCGTCGCAATCACGTGTGCCGATGCGAGCGTCGCATGCCCGCACAGATCAACTTCGCAGGCGGGTGTAAACCAGCGCAGTTCGTAGCGGTTGCCTCGCTCAACGAAGAACGCCGTTTCGGCCAGATTGTTTTCCGCGGCAATCGCCTGCAGCGTCGCGTCCGGCAGCCACGCATCGAGCGGGCAGACCGCCGCCGGATTGCCGTGAAACACCGAGTCGGTGAATGCGTCAATCTGGTAAATTGGAAGTTTCATGGCTCAAAATCCCAGGGCAAATTCACGGCGCATGCCGCGCCACCGGCCGATCATCGGTGCGATCAGACCAACCACGACGCCAATCAGCATCACCAGCCAATGCGCACTGCCGATTCCGTAGGCGCCAACTGCCCAGCCAACGACGGTAAGCAACACGATCAGGCCGTCCAGCAGCGAACGCTTGCGTTTGGCCAAACGCATGTGTCGGGACCCCGCCACCGGTGTCCACAACATGAGTGCCGACGTACTTGAGGTTGCGCCCACGAACATCACTGCAACGCCAAAGGCAACCAGCGGCCGCTGCCACGCCATGTAAGCAAACACCGGGACGGCAAGCGCCCACACCGGCAACTGTGCGGCGAGCATCTTGTACCGGATCAGAAGGTTGCGCGACACCGGTGCGGATGCCAGCAGTGCCGGCGCGTCTTCGGCGGAAAACACCAGCCACGCCAGCACCTCGGCCAGCAGTCCGCCGGTATATATCACCACCACGCCCAGCACCATTACAGCGTCGACATGAAACTGCTGTACCAGCAACACCGGCGCGAATACCAGACCGATTACCTGCAGAAAGATCTGCGACAGCAACTGGGGATCGCGGTAAATCAGCCGCCACTCTTTCCACAACACGGTTTGCAGCATACCCGCACGCCAGCGGTAACGGTATTGACGGTTGCGCTTCGTGGAATCCGGATCATCGGCCTGCCCCATCCCGGCGAGATAGATCGTTCGCAGAAACGTGACCACGCCGATGAATGCCGCCAACCCGGCGGCGCAGAATGCAAGCAGCAGCACCGGCGCACCCGACACCATTGCTCCCGGCACAGTCAGCCATGGCCCCGGTTGCCAGGCAACGTGACGTGCATTCACGATCGCCGCATGTTTCTGCTGCAGCAGCGCGTTCACTTGGGTGCCGATGACCCAGATGGCAATCAGCAACATGCCGGCGACCCGCGCAAACTTGCGGGCACGCGGCACGCCGAGCCAGGCAATCAATCCCAGCATCACCAGCATTGACAGCGCTGTGATCAACAGCGCCGCCGCCGCCAGAACCGGATAGGCCGCGAGCATCGAAGGGTGACCAAGCATTGCCGCCATGTTCACGAACGGTGTCAAAATAAACGCCGGCAATGCCACGCTGTTGGCGACAATCCTCAGGCCCAGCACGATGAGAATCGAACGGCTGGAAACGGGCGACGCCAGCAGCAGATCGAGGTTGTTGCGTTCGAACATGGCAGCAGCGGCCGCCGGCAGCGACAACAACAGCATGAATCCGCAGGCCAGCCAGAACATGATCCCGCTCACGGCGCGGAAGACGATCTCTGCGTGCGCATCCACCGCATGTTGCGTGCTGATGTAAAACAGGAAAAATGCAAATGCGTGCAGCAGCAGCCACAAGATTGTGATGCCGCTCCACAGCAGCATGGGGCCGACCAGATTCTGCGAGTTGCGACGCTGCCGCCAGTTGATTCTGAGCAAATTCAGAAGCAGCCACAGCGTGCTGCCGGGTTTTGCAAGTCGGTTCACGTTGCGGGCTCCGCCGTGATCGCGAGAAACACGTCCTCAAGCGTGCCGGAACCCGAGGTCGCCTGTTGCCGCAGACTTTCCAGCGTGCCTTCCGCGATCAGGCGGCCGTGCTGGATGATGCCGATACGCTCCGCGAGCCGTTCCGCCACGTCCAGGATGTGCGTCGTCAGCACCACCGTCATGCCGGCATTCACGCGCTCCCGCAACAGATCCTTGATCTGACGTGCCGCCGCGGCATCCAGTCCGGTGAGCGGCTCGTCGAGAATCAGCAATTGCGGCTCGTGTATCAGCGCACCCGCGAGCACCAGTTTCTGCTGCATGCCGCGCGAGAAGCCATCTACATACTTGTGCAGATGCTCGCCAAGCCCCAGCCATTTGAGCAGTTCTTCGCCGCGCGCCGACGCCACCTCTGCCGGCATGCCCCACAGACCCGCGACGAATTCCAGATACTCGAGCGGACGCAGGCGTCCGTACAACGCGGGCTCATCGGGCAGATAGGCGAGCGGCCGCTTGGCGCGTTCGGGCGCACCCAGCACGCTCTCGCCGAGAATGCATATCTCGCCTTCGCTGGGTTTCAGGAGACCGGCAATCATGCGCAGTGTGGTGGTCTTGCCGGCGCCGTTCGGTCCCAGCAAGGCGTAGAACTCACCCTGTTCGATGCGCAGGTTCAGATTGCAGACTGCCTGCGTTGTGCCAAAACGTTTTCCTACTCCGGTCAATTCCAGCGCATAAGGCATCGTGCGGCTGTGCTGCATGCGTCATCCAGAAATATTGTCAGTGTGAAGTCGCGATGATAAGGATTTTCTGCTTGACACTCCATCTGCCGATACCTAGAGTAAGCGCCGCTTCAAGGCACTCTCCTCACGGAGAGTCATCGGGAAGCCGGTGCGCAGCTTCACTGCAATTCCGGCACTGCCCCCGCAACGGTAGGCGAGCGCGGTTCGTCACGAAGCCACTGTACCCACGTGTACGGGAAGGCGACGCACCCGGGAACGACACATTCCCACTCGCGAGTCCGGAGACCGGCCTTGAGACACGGGTATCGGCGTTGCGGCGGGCAATGCGAGCGGGATGCAGTCCCATCGCCTTTCTACTCCTCACACCGATGTTCTCACTCTTGCGGTCACGCATGCGGGCGAGCTGCGTGGGGAGTTGATCATGTACAAGGCACTTGTTCTGGGTGGCGCGGGCGCGCTGCTTGCCGGATTTCCATTTTCCGGCTTTGCCGACCAGACCATCAGTTTCAGCAATCCCGTCACCGTCACCGCGACACGCACCGCGCTGACCGCCGATCAGGAAGTGGCGCCGGTACTCGTTATCACCGCGCAGCAGATCCAGCTGTCGGGCGCCCAGACCATCGGCGCGCTGCTGCAGCAATACGCCGGCCTCGACGTTGCCAGCAACGGCGGCGCGGGCCAGCCGGTTTCGCTGTTCCTGCGCGGTACCAACAGCAACCAGACGCTGGTCATGATTGACGGCGTTCGCATCAATCCGGCAAACGGCAGTGGCGCCGCGCTGGCCAACATTCACCTCAACGACATCGAACGCATTGAAATCGTGAAGGGCCCGCGCGCGGCTCTGTATGGTTCCGATGCCATCGGCGGAGTGATCAACATCATCACGCGCCAGTCAGCCCGGGGCGTGCATTATGGCGCGCATGTCGAAGCGGGGCGCTACGGGACCTACGACAACGGCGGCCGGTTCAGTTACGGGGAGGGCGACAGTGCGTTCGGCGTTTCAGCCGGCAATTACCACACTGACGGGTTTCCCGCCGTTACGGGCACGGATTTCGATAACGGCAACACCGATCGTACCTGGACGGCATTCGGGCGCACCCGGCTTGGTGGTGTCTCGGTCAAACTCGATCACTGGCAAAGCAGCGGCAATACGCAATTCACAGGGTTTTCCAACAATCCACCCTATGCGCTGGCGCCCTTCGATGAGAATTACCGGAATCAGACTACCGGCCTTAACGTCGGCGCCAGCCCGCTCGAGGGCTGGCACAGCAATCTGCATCTGAGTCACATGCTGGATGCAGTGGACCAGCAGCAAGCCGATCCATTCAATCCCGCACAAGCACCGGATTTCGTGCGTACGCAACGCAACGTGATCGACTGGCAAAACGATATTGCGCTTGGTGATTACCAGCTGCTCACCGCGGGACTTTACAGCGAAGCCCAGCACGCAGGCTCGCAATCCTATGGTCTCGGTTACGATGCGCCCGATCGCATCAGCGCGGTTTACCTGGAAGACGACTTGCATGAAGGCGCACATCGCCTGGTCGTCGCCGCACGCAACACGCACGATCAGGCGTTTGGGAATCATGCCACCTGGAACGTGGACTATGGTTACGATCTCACGGCGACAACCCGTTTGACCGCCGGAGCCGGCACGGGGTTTCGCGCGCCGAGCGCCGAGGAACGTTTCGGATTCGGCGGCAATCCCGCACTCCAAGCTGAAACCTCGCAAAACATTGAAGTCGGTCTGCGTCACCGCATCAGCGTCAACCAGAGCATCGAGCTGAGCGCATTCCGCAATAATCTCGACAACCTGATTCAGTATGAGGTGACGCCCGCCAATCTGAACGGTGAAAACGAAAACATTGCCAGCGCACGGGTCCGCGGCCTTGAGGCAGACTATCGGCTCACCTGGAGAACATGGTCATGGCGTAACAGCGTGATCCTGCAACGACCCGAAAATCTCGGCACCGGGACGCTGCTGCTGCGTCGCGCGGAACGGACGTTCACGACCGCGCTCGAGTGGCACAATGACGCGACGCGTATCGGCGCGAATCTCATCGCAACCGGTCCACGACAGGATCTTGATTTCAACACCGGCGCGCCGGTAACCGACGCCGGCTACGTTATCGCCGGGATCACGCTGCAACAACAGCTCGGACGTGGCTTTGCCTTGAGCGGCGGTGTCAGAAACCTGTTTGATGTGCACTATCAAACCGCAGCCGGTTACAACATGCCCGGCCGTTCGATCTTCCTCCGGCTGGAATACCGCAACCGCTGACGGCAGGCATGCAAGCGGACCCGTGACCCATAATACGGTCTGCGAGCGCGCATGTGGGCAATCATATTGCCGTCTGGTGGGAAAATTCCCGACGGATTACCGGATGATGCGCGGTTCCGGCTCCAGAGTGATGGCGAATTTCTGTTCGACCGAGTGCACGATGCGTTGCGCCAGTGACCACAGTTCGGCGCCGGTCGCATGCCCGAAGTTCACAAGCACCAGCGCGTGCTTTTCGGAGACGCCGGCATCCCCTTCCCGGAATCCTTTCCAGCCGCACTGCTCGATCAGCCATGCGGCACTCAGTTTGCGGCTGTTTTGCTGATCCGTGTTGAACACCGGCATGCGTGGATTGTTCTGCTGCAATGAGTCCGCCTGCTCCGTGGAGACCACCGGGTTCTTGAAAAAACTTCCGGCATTGCCGATCACGGCCGGGTCGGGCAGTTTGCGCAGGCGCAACCGGCAAACTGCGTTGGAAACATCCAGCGCAGTCGGCCGGGCGATGCCCATGGCGGCCAGTTCATCCCGCACACCGGAGTAATCCAGTTTGAGCGATGCATCGCGCCGCAGTTCCAGT
>DASSOA010000093.1:0-5571 GCA_035701115.1 Gammaproteobacteria bacterium | reverse complement strand
CGCAACAGCGCCATGGCCGCGAACGGTGGCAATCCGGCGAGCTGCCGGTCGCGCAGGGCGGCGTCGGCAAAACTGGCATAGCCTTCGCGAACCAGGTGCGTCAGCAGCGGGTGATCGGGGTGGTACGTCTGAATCAGGACTTCGCCGGGGCGCTCGGCGCGACCGGCGCGGCCGGCCACCTGCACGATGAGTTGAGCCATGCGTTCGCTGGCACGAAAATCCACGCCGAACAGACCCTGATCCGCATCCAGAATGCCGACCAGCGTGACGTTGGGAAAATCGTGTCCCTTGGCGAGCATCTGGGTGCCGACCACGATGCGGTGTTTGCCGCGATGCACGCCGTCCAGCAGCGCTTCCATCGTGCCCTTGCGCCGGGTGGTGTCGCGATCGATGCGGGCAATGCCGGCATCCGGAAACAGCCGGTTAAGTGCGGCTTCAATGCGTTCCGTGCCCTGGCCGAAGCGGTCGAACTCGGCGGCACCGCATTGTTCGCAGCGGCTCGGCAGATTGCGTTCCGCGCCGCAATGATGGCATTGCAGACGCTGGGTTCCGTGCAAGGTCATGCGCGCATCGCAGCGTTTGCATTGCAGCACGTGGCCGCAGGCATGGCACATCAGCGTCGGTGCGTAACCGCGGCGGTTCAGAAACAGCAGGACCTGACCGCCGCCTTTCAGGTGCCGGGCGACGGCATCGAGCAAAAGATCGGAAAGACCCTCGTCGAGCGGACGGCTGCGCACGTCCAGCAGGCGCAGTTTCGGGTGCCGCGCACTGCCGGCCCGCTCCGGCAATTCGAGTTGTGTGTAACGTTCCTGCCGCACGTTCTGGATGGATTCCAGCGACGGTGTCGCGGACCCGAGCAACACCGGAATGTTGCTGCGTTGGGCGCGGACCACGGCGAGATCGCGCGCCGAATACCGAAAGCCGTCCTGCTGCTTGAAAGAGGCATCGTGTTCTTCATCCACCACAATGACGCCGGGTACCTGCAGCGGCACGAAGACGGCCGAGCGCGTGCCGATCACGATGCGTGCACGCCCGTCACGGGCGGCGAGCCATGCATCGAGACGTTCGCCGTCGGTCAAACCCGAATGAAAGGCCGTTACCGCACCGAAGCGGATCCGGAATCGCGACAGCAGTTGCGGCGTCAGGCCGATTTCGGGAACCAGCACCAGTGCCTGTTTCCCGCGTTGCAGCGCATCGGCGATGACTTCCATGTACACCTCGGTCTTGCCGCTGCCGGTCACGCCGTGCAACAGAAAGGACCGGAACGTGCCTGCCGCGCTGATCACGCTTTGCGCGGCGTTACGCTGGGCGGAGTTCAGCGCGATGCCTTGCGGCAGGGGATCGTCAACCGGGCCCGGCACGAAATCGCCGCGCACCTTTTCCACCCAACCGCGCTCGATGAGCAACCGCGTGGTGGCCTGCCAGTGCGGGGATACGTCGGCCAGCACATCTGCCAGACAACCGTCCGGCGAGTGTTGCAGGTGCGCGAGCAGGGCAGCCTGCCGGGGTGCCCGTTTCAGTGACGCCGGATCCACGGCCGATCCAGCCGGGGTGAGGCGCCAGACGAAGGGCCGCGACGCCTGTGCGGGCCGGTCCAGGCGCAGCGCTGTGGGCAGCAGGGCCTGCACGACTTCGCCAATGGGGTGGCGATAGTAGTCGGCAGCCCAGCGGGCCAGCGCCATCATGTCGTGAGGCACCACCGGCGCGCTGTCCAGTATCCGCTTTGCACGTTTGAGCCTGGATGCCGACACCTCGGTTTCGGACGGCGTGTCGAGCAGCACCGCGATGACGTCGCGCGCACCAAACGGTACGCGCACCCTGACGCCGGGAGAAACGCCCGCAAGGTCGGCGCCGGTCGGTGGCAGGTAATCGAAATGGCGGTAAAGCGGCGACGGAACCGCGACGCGCAGATAGCGAGGCGTGGCCGTCAAAGCAACCATCCAGCGTTATCCACATTTTCTGTGGATAAGTTTGTGGATGGTTTGCCGGATCGCAGGTTCGACAGCGGAATTGTGTATGGTTGTGTCAATTTGGCTAAAATTTGCACGTTTAAATAATCTTGAAAATCAATCAGTTATGGTCAAAATCAAGTACTTGCAGCTTTTTCGCGCCAACCTTTCGGGAAAATCCCGCCGACAGTGCATAACCTTCGCGCTATGACCACTGCATGATACTCTGTCGCGCCTGCGACATTGTCGCCACGCAATAGCGTCGCACCTTGAAATCCGGGGATATTCCGTCTGGACACGAATGCCCGATTAAATGCGTTTTTGGCCGGAGTCGAACGTCGGGCGTTCCGCATTGCCCAGCTGGCATTGCGCGATACCGATGATGCGCTCGACGCCGTGCAGGAAGCCATGTTGCAGCTGGCGCGCCGCTACGCCCAGCGTCCTGAACAGGAATGGCCCCCTCTCTTCTATCGCATCCTCCAGAGCCGCGTGCGTGACTGTCAGCGCCGGCGCAAGGTGCGCAACCGTGTGATGAGTTTCTTCAGTGGGCAACGCGACGAAGACGGCGAAGCCCCCGATCCCATCGAATCCGCCCCCGACCCGCATCAGGTGGACCCCGCGGACCAGGTCGTTCAGGGTTCGGCAATGCAGGCGCTTGAGGCAGCCATGGAATCGCTGCCGGCGCGTCAACGGGAGGCCTTCCTGCTGCGTATATTGGAGGGATTGGACGTGGCGGAGACCGCCCGCGCCATGGGCTGCTCGGAAGGCAGCGTCAAGACACATCTCTCCCGCGCCATGCACAGCCTGCGGGAGATGCTGAAGGAGCACTGGTCATGAACAACAGCCATGCGGATCACGACAGCGAGTTTGTGGAGCGTTCGCGGCGAGCGTTCGCCGCGAGCGTCGCCTCCCTGGACGAAGCCATCGCGCTGCGCCTGCGCCAGGCGCGGCAGCGCGCGCTGGCCGAAGCCGGCCGCCGCCAGCCGGTGTGGCGCGCACATCCGTGGGCGTTGCCGGTGGGCGCGGCAGCCGTCGTGTGTGCCGCGGTGATTGGAAGTCTTGTCTACTCGAATCAGGACCAGCAGATGGCGGTTCCGTTCGCTGCCGCCAGCAACAACGACATGGCCATCGTGTTGTCGACCGATAACCTGGACATGTACGCCGACATGGATTTCTACCGCTGGCTGCAGGCGCAACAGCAGAACCAGAATCAACCCGCCCAGGAACCGCCCGGAAACGATGACAATGGCTAAATCATTTCTGTTGCTGCCGGCGCTGGTACTGGCTGCGACACCAGTATTTGCGGCACCCAAGGCGGCGGCCGGACATCCTGTTACTGCCCGCAAGCCGGATGTGGCGCTGCTTGAGTTCCTCGGAACCTGGGAAGCGAAAGACGGGCACTGGGTGGATCCGATGACCTTTGCCCGCATTGATCCCGACAAAGCCGTTCGGGATCAGGCAAGGCGACAAGGCAAACTGCCGCTCGGTACCGTAAAACCTGAGAACAAGCCGAACGGAACAGGAGGCAATGGCGTATGAAAGCTGCGCTGTTTGCCGCTGCTTTTGCCTTATGCTGTGTCGGCATCGCACATGCCGCCCCGCCAGCGGCCGTTGCCGCGACACAGGGCGCGGCACCTGTAGCGTGGAGCACATTGACGCCGGAGCAACAGCACGTGCTCGCGCCCATGCAGAAAAAGTGGAACACGATGCCGCCCGATCGCCAGCAACGTCTGGCGCGAGGCGCGGAACGCTGGGCGAAGATGACGCCGGCGCAACGCCAACGTGCGCGGCAGCGTCTGCAACGCTGGCGCCATCTCAATACCCAACAGCGGGAACAGATTCGTAAACGGTACGAGGCGTTCCAGAAGTTGCCGCCCGAGGAACAACAGCAGATTCGCAGGCAATTCGAAGCGTTCCAGAAGTTGCCGCCGGCCAAGCGACAGGAATTGCTGAAACGGTGGAAACAGATGACGCCGGAACAGCGTGCTGCGGCACGTGAGCGCTGGCAACAGCAGCATCAGGCTGCCCCGCCTGCAACCGGTGGTTGACGGCAGCGGTGAATCGGCAATAAAAAACCCTCGCACAGCGAGGGTTTTTTGTTTGGCAGGGACGTTGCGTTTTAATCCAGTGTCTTGATGCCCTGGATCAGCTGATTGACCGCGTTTTGCGCGTCGCCGTACAGCATCCGCGTGTTGTCCATGTAGAACAGCGCATTTTCAATTCCGGAAAAGCCGCGACCCTGCCCACGCTTGATCACGATGACGTTGCGGGCCTTGTCGGCATTCAGAATCGGCATGCCGTAAATGGGGCTGTCCTGGCGGTTACGCGCGTCGGGATTGACCACATCGTTGGCGCCGATGATGAGCGCGGCGTCCGCGGTCGGAAATTCCGGGTTGATTTCATCCAGATCGGAAATCAGATCGTAGGGCACACCGGCCTCGGCGAGGAGCACGTTCATGTGCCCCGGCATGCGTCCGGCAACGGGGTGGATTGCGAACTTTACGGTCACGCCGCGGTTCTGCAGGAGCTGCGCCAGTTCCCAGACCTTGTGCTGGGCCTGTGCCACGGCCATGCCGTAACCGGGTACCACGATTACCTTGCTGCCGTACGCCATCATGACACCGGCATCGGCGGCGTCAATCGGCTTGAGACTGCCGCTGACGCCTTCGGCGCTGCCGCTGGCAGTTTCGCCGAAGTTGCTGAACAGCACGTTGGCAATCGAACGGTTCATGGCTTTGGCCATCAATTGCGTCAGCAGCGTGCCGGCGGCACCGACGACCGTGCCGGCGATGATCATCGCCGCGTTCTGCAACACGAATCCTTCGAATCCGACCGCAAGACCGGTGAATGCGTTATACAGCGAGATCACGACCGGCATGTCGGCGCCGCCGATAGGCACCGTCATGAGTACACCGAAAATCAGCGCCAGCGCGAAAAACGCGACGACCATGCCGGTACCATTGCTGTAGCCGAAGGCGAGGACGACGGCCGCGGCCAATGCCAGCAGAAACACCAGCAGGTTCAGGATCTGCTGGCCGGTGAAGCGCAGCGATTTCTGCAACCAGCCCTGCAGTTTCGCGAAGGCGATGAGGCTGCCGCTGAACGATACCGCGCCAATCAGCGCACCGGCCGCGCCCAGCGTGCGCGCCGCCGGATCGAGCGTTCCGACATGCAGCAGTTCCTGCGCGGCGATGGCGGCGGCTGCGCCGCCGCCCATGCCGTTATAGAGTGCCACCATCTGCGGCATGGCCGTCATTGCCACGCGTTTCCCGCTCCACCATGCGGCGATGCCGCCAACCAGAATGGCTGCCAGAATCAGGCCGAAGTTGTGCATGTCCGGCCACAGGAATGTAATCAATGTCGCAATCAGCATGCCGATGCCGGCCCAGATGATGCCGCCGCGCGCCCCTTTGGGTGAGCTCATGCGTTTCAGGCCGATGATGAACAGCAGTGCGGCAAGGAAATAGGCCGCCTGAATCAGATCGTCAATAACAGCAGGAGAGAGCAGTTGGTTCATTTGCCGCCCTTTCTGTCACCGCTGGCCTTGAACATTTCCAGCATGCGTTCGGTGACCACATAGCCGCCGACCGCGTTACCGGCGGCCAGCAGCACGCCGATAAAT
>DASSOA010000092.1:0-48107 GCA_035701115.1 Gammaproteobacteria bacterium | reverse complement strand
ATTTCTGCAATAACAATGCCAGTTTCAAGGCGTCTGGAGCTTTCCGTGTACGATCTGTCGCAGGAAGTCCTTCGCACCGACGCGGCCGGCATGCCGCTGGAGTGGATCGACTACCAGGATGCGGTACGGCTGTACCACCTCGAGCAGGTGGCGTACGGTTGCGGCACACTGCTTTACAGCGTGCATGGCGGCATCTGCGCCAGGACCGGGCAGCGCAGCATCATTGACGTCAATTCCATCATTGCGACGTACGGCAACAATCACGCGCTGGCAAAGGCCCGCGATCATTACGTCCCGCCACTGAACAATCACACGCTGTTCAAACGTGACGGGCATTTGTGCATGTATTGCGGCCAGCATTTCCCGAGTTCGGAATTGTCGCGCGATCACATCACGCCGCTGAGTCACGGCGGTGCCGACACCTGGATGAACGTGGTGGCAGCGTGCAAGCGCTGCAACAATCACAAGGCAGGGCGCACGCCGGAAGGAGCCGGCATGCAGTTGCTGGCGGTGCCGTTCACGCCCAATCACGCGGAATACATTTTCCTGAAGGGGCGCCGCATTCTTGCGGACCAGATGGAATTCCTGCTGGCGCATTTCCCGCGCAGCAGTCCGTTGCATAAACGAATTCAGCAAAAGCTGCTGTGAAGCCCATTCCCGGCGATATATAAAACCCCGCAATGCGGGGTTTTATGTTTTTGGATCACTGATGCGTACCGGTTGCTGGCATTCAGTGTGCGCCTTTCATCATTTCACGCAGGCTGGTTTTGCGGTAGCCCGCCGGAATTTCGAACAGACTCGAGGCGGGATTGCCTTTGCTGATTGATTTGAGCATTTCAGTGCTGGTCACTAGTGCGAAACCGTCACGGCGAGGCACATCGCGTTTGATGGCAAAGCCCTGCACGCTTTCCAGCGTCGAATATGTCTGGGCCATCGGTCCCATGCTGGACATCAGATGCATCATGTCGGTGCGCATGGCCTCGAGAGTCGCCACGTCATTGGATGGAATGCCGAGTGAGCTCATGGAGGCAACACACATCTTGAGACCCGGCGTATTGTTGGTGACGATCTGTACGTCCTTGCAGTGATGTCCTGCCACCGTTTCGGACGTACCGAGATCCTTGATTGTCATCTCAGTGTGGCCGCCGCCTGCAACACCGTGTTGTGCCATCATCTTCTTCATCATCTCCCGCTGCTCGGGCGGCAGATTCGCCAGGCGTGCTTCGATCTGCTTTTCCGCATCCGCCATTTGCGCGCCCATTTCCGCCGCGCTTTGCTGATTCAATACCATGTACGCCTGCCTGTCCGGCATCAGGATGGTCATGGTATGCGTGGCGGCATCGTAGATGGCGCCGCCGTCCTGCGAGGCACCGGATTCCAGGCGCACCTTGTCACCGAGCACATAGAGTTGCGAGGCGCGATTGCCCTGGACGTCCACAAAAGAAATATGAACGCCAGCGCCGGGGGTTGCCGCCTGTACCGTAACAGGGCCTGCGATCAATCCAGAACCGGCGAGCAACATTGCCGGAACCGATGCCTTGATCCTGCTCAGCATGTGTGAATCCTCCAGTTGCGGGTGGGGTGCGCTGCGTACATCTCCAAGATAGCGTTACAGTAAACCGATTAATAAATGCTGTGAAGAGGCGCCGGCGCGGTTAAACCGTTCATGTCACCGGATTCTGCACTGAAAACTGTTCTGGAACGGGCGATCACCGAACGCGCAGGTGACGGTGAGGCCGTGGCGTGGAGCCGACTCGGCAATGGAGTCGGAGGAACATGCTGGCGCGCGCGCAGCGGGCGGACATCCTGGTTCGTGAAAAGCACCGCGGACAATCCCGACATGCTGAGCGCGGAAGCGGACGGTCTGGCCGCGCTCGCGTCCTGCCACGCCGTGCGCGTGCCGCAGGTGCTTGCTGCAGGGAAGTGTGAGGACAGCGGCTATCTGATCATGGAGTGGCTTGATTTTGACCGGGCAGCCGATCCGGCCACCGCCGCGCGCCGTCTCGGCGCGGCGCTCGCCCGACAACACCGGTGCTCCGCCGATCACTTCGGCTGGGCGCGTCACAATTTCATCGGTTCAACACCCCAATTCAACACGTGCTGTGATGGCTGGCTGACCTTCTTTCGCGATCACAGACTGGGGTTTCAGTTGCGTCTGGCGGCGGAAAACGGCTACCGCGGCGAGTTGCAGTTGCTGGGCGCCCGGCTCATGGCGCAAGTGCCGGTACTCTTTTCCGGGCACTCGCCGGCACCGTCGTTATTGCACGGTGATCTGTGGGGTGGCAACTGGGGTGTGCTCAAAAACGGCGAACCGGTGGTTTTTGATCCGGCCGTCTATTACGGCGACCGCGAAGCCGATATCGCAATGACCGAATTGTTCGGCGGGTTTCCCCCGGAGTTCTACGCAGCGTACAACGATGCATGGCCGCTCGATCCGGGTTACGAGATACGCCGCGATTTCTACAATCTGTATCACCTGCTGAATCATCTGAATCTGTTTGGTGGCGCATACGAAAACCAGGCATTGATGGTAATGCAACGGTTGTTGGCCAGCGCTTCCAGGCCGCGTTTCTGATTATCACTTGCCTGGTAAGACTGCGATTGACGAACGTCCTGATTTGCAGATGTATAAGCGCTGCGGCCGGCGCTGCGAAGGAAGTAGGGAACGCCCGGTTGCTGAAGTTTCTGCCCAGGGTTTGAGAGCCGTATAATTCGCGCGCCCTCGAACGGCGAACGGAAGTCAGGTTATCGCGGAGCGAACATGAAAACCGGTCAGGTTCCCGGCTGGATTCTGGTAGGTGGGTTTGTGCTGGCCGGTGTGGCCGGCTTTGTAAACGCAGTGGGATTGCTGGGGCTGTCGCACCCGCTTTCGCATGTGACCGGCAATGCATCCCTGTTCGCATCCAGCGTGGTCAACGCGAACACAGACGAAATGCGGGTGACGGGGTTGCTGGTGCTGATGTTCTTTGCCGGCGCCGTGATCAGCGGTTTTGTCGTGCAGCAGAGTACCGCGCGCCTTGGGCGGCGTTACGGTGCTGCGTTGGCCGTGGAATCGGCGTTGCTGTTCGCGGCTGCATTTTTTCTGCATCGCGGGGATGCGGCGGGCATGTACTTTGCGGCAGTCGCTTGCGGTCTGCAGAACGCCATGGTCAGCACCTACAGCGGCGCCATCGTGCGCACCACTCACATGACCGGCGTCACTACCGATATCGGGATTGCAGTCGGCCACCTGTTGCGCGGCGTCGCGGTGCCGGCGCGCTATTTCCTGTTGCTCGGTGTGTTGCTGTGCGGCTTTGTGGCGGGTGGAATGCTGGGCACGAAGTGCTTTGATCGCTGGCAGGTTGAAGCGCTCATCGTGCCGGCATTGCTCACCGGCGTGGTGGGCATAGCGTATTTCATTTACCGGCACCTCAATCGTCCGCAATCGCTGCCGCAATAAAAACGGCGGCCCGAAGGCCGCCGTGAAATGTCAAACCGATCTGTTTCAGCGTTTATTCGTGGCCCGGCGGCGGATAAGCCGGCAACAACGGCGGCGGTTCGGGCAGATTGAGCGGATGTGCCTTGATTTTCTGCATCAGGTATTCGACGGCCTTGTCGAGTTGCGCATCGCGGCCGGCCATCACATCGCCCGGCAGATCGTCGACCTCAATGTCGGGTTCGACGCCGTGATTTTCGATTACCCACTGCGAATCCAGCCCGTACATGGTGTCTTCCGGAATCGTGATGTAACCGTTGTCGAGCAGCGGCCATGAGCCGCGGATGCCGCGCACGCCGCCCCAGGTGCGTTCGCCGATCAACGGCCCCAGACCGTACTTGCGGAAGAAGTACGGAAAGATGTCGCCGTCGGAAGCAGAATAATGATTGATCAGCGTGACCTTGTAACTGTTGCTGACCTGCTGCGGAATCGGTGATGCGATCCGCTCGCGGTTGCTGTTCATGCCGATCAGGATACGGCGCAGACGCTCCAGTACGATCTGGTCAATGAAGCCGCCACCGTTCCAGCGGTCGTCAATGATCAGACCCTGCTTGGTAATCTGCGGGTAGAACTGGCGGATGAACTGGTCCATGCCCACCGCTTCCATATCCGACAGGTAGATGTAACCGATCTTCCCGTCGGAGATCTTGTTGACGAGTTCGCGGTTGTGCGCAATCCAGTCGTGCAGCCGCAGGTTCAGCTCGTCATGGATGGGCTTGACCGTGACGTCGTGGCTGCCATTGCCGTCCGCATTCTTCGCGACCGTCAGCGTGACGGTTTCGCCGAGTGTGTTGACGAACAGGCTGTACGGATTGACCGGTGCCTTCAGCGGGTGGCCGTTCACGGCGAGCAGATAATCGCCCTGCTGCACGTCAACCCCCGGTTCGGTCAGCGGCGACACGAAATCCGGCCGGGTGTTGTCGCCGGCGTAAATCTTCTTGAAGTAATAGCGCCCGGAACGGGAATCCAGGCCGAAGTCCACACCGAGCAGGCCGGTCGGCACGCGGGTGACGTCATAGTTCATGTCACCGCCGCCGACATAGGTATGCGAATTGCTCAGCTCGCCGATGGTTTCGCCGATGAGGTAGTTGAGATCCTCGCGCGAGCCCATCAACGGCAGCAGTTTGCTGTATTTGGCGCGCACGGCGTTCCAGTCGACGCCGTTCATCTTCGCATTCACAAAGAAGTCACGCTCCAGCCGCCACGCCATGTTGTACATCTCGTTCCATTCCTGGACCGGATTGATCTGTACGCGCATGTGCGAAGTGTCGAGGTCCTTCGGCTTCGGCTCTGCGCTGGTCATGTCCAGGAACGCGAATTTATCGCCTTTGGTGTTGAGCAGGGCGGTTTTGCCGTCCGCTGACAGCATGTAACCGTTGAGCCCGGTGTTGAGCGTCTTGTCCTTGCGGGTCTTCATGTCGAATACATGCAAGGCGCTCGACTCACCGGATAACGGACCTTCGATGGTGAAGTTGGGCACCGTCATGTAATAGAGATGGCCCGGTGTCGCAGTAAGGTACGCGTAGTTATCGGCCGGTACCGGCACGGCAACGGCACGTTCCATCAAACCGTCGAGATCAATCCGGACCGGTTTGCCGGTTTCGGATTTCCCGTTTTTCTCGTTCGGCGATTTGCTCTCTTTCGCCGGCGTGCCTTCGTCGGACTGCGGCGCAAACGGCGAGGGCTCATCGCGCGTCAGCGTGGCCGCGTAAACTCCGGTCATCTTGAGCGTCGCGATATTGAATTCGCTCTGGCTGAAGGTCGGGTTTTCATGCCGCGCCGAGAGGAAAAACAGGTATTTGCCATCCGGATCGAAAACCGGATTGAAATCCGCATCCATTGGCGAGCTGACCGATGTGGCTTTGTCGTCGGCAAGGTTGTAGAGCCAGATGCCGCGCATCTGGTTGTCGGTGCTCAGGCTGTAGGCGAGCCAGTGGCTGTCCGGTGACCACGCGTAGTCGTGAATTTCGTTGTATTTGTCCTGCGCGACCTTGGTGACTTTGTGTGTCTTCAGGTTCAGCCACCACAGCTGGTGAAGATTGTCTGAGAACGCGAGCTTGCTGCTGTCCGGCGACCAGACGGGCCGGTAAAAATAACCGGTCTTGAAGTCGGTCAGGATTGCTTCCTTGCCGCCTTCCGAAGGGCGCACCGCGATCTGCACTTCGCCGTTGATATCCGTTGTGTAGGCAATCCATTTCCCGTCAGGCGACCAGGTCGGGTATTCCTCTTCCGCGTTCGAGGTCTGGGTCAGGTCGCGGGTGTTGCCATGTTCCGCCGGCAGCGTGAACACGTCGCCGCGGGCCTGCAACAGCGCGCGCTTGCCGTTGGGAGAAATGTCGAAATTGGTGTTGCCGGCGGTGTCCTGCGCCTGGATGTACTTGCTGTCATCCACGAATCGAGGGCTGGTCTGGGTGCCGTCATCGGGCACCGTCACGTCGAGCTTGTGCAGTTGCTCGCCCGGCAGATCGAGCACGTACAGCGAGCCGCCATCCTGGAACACGATGCCGTTGTCGCCCAGGCTGGGCCAGTCAATGTCGTAATCGGTGAAATGGGTGACCTGGCGGAACTGCTTGGTGCCCGTGTCATAGGCCCAGAGGTTCATGCGCCGGTTCTGATCGCGGTCGGAGGCGAAATAGATCGTGTGGCCGTACCACATCGGATCCGAATCCGTGCCCTTCCAGTCAGTGACGCGCGTGGTTGCATGGGTTTTGAAATCGTAGGTCCAGACATCCTGGGCGAGGCCGCCGTCGTACCGCTTCCAGGTGCGGAAATTGCGGAAGATGCGGTTGTAGGCGATGGTGTTGCCGTCCGGGCTGTAGCTCAGCATGCCGCCTTTCGGAATCGGCAGCTGGGTCGGCAGACCGCCGGTGACCGGCACTTCGAACAGCTGGCCGAACCAGGAGTTGAAGGTGGTGCGGCGCGACAGGAACACCACGTTTCTGCTGTCGGGAGTCCAGCCGACAACCATATTGTCCGGACCCCAGCGCAACGGCGCGTCTCCGTTCACCACATCCGAGTGGAAGGTCAGGCGTGTGGCGGTGCCGCCCTGGGCCGGGATCACGTAGACGTCGGTATTGCCCTGGTACTTGCCCGTAAAGGCGATCCATTTACCGTCCGGCGAGAAGCGCGGCATGATGTCGAAGCCGGGATCCGTGGTCAGGCGTCGCGCCGTGCCGCCGGCGCGGCTGACTTCCCACAGGTTGCCGTGGGCCTCGAACACGACGGTGTCCCCGTGCAGCGTTGGGTAGCGGGCCAGCGTGCTGGCGGCTTGCGCCGCGCCTGCTGCGCCGAGGCTCAGGATGAGGGAAAGACAATACAGGGCAAAGCGTCGGGGCAAGCGGTTCCGGACCATGGTTGTTCCTTTTTTCTGGGTAACCGACAGGGATGCGGAGTATGACACCGGTTGGGCGGGCTGGTTCAACCGGGTTAACATGGCCCCTTGGGGCTGCCTGCGGCAGGCAGTAAATTGTCCATGAAATCCGGGGAGTTAGTATGAATTCTGATCTCGAACAGCGCGGCGCCCGCATGGCGCTCATCTGGCTCAAGCTGGCAGTGGCGTATCTGCTGATCGGCGTGGTTTTCGGACTGGCGATGGGGATTACGCATCACTTTGAATTCGTGCCGGTGCACGCGCACATCAACCTGCTGGGCTGGGCCACACTGGGACTGGCCGGCGTACTTTACTACCTGTTTCCACGGGCAGGCGGGCACTGGCTGGGGTTGACCCATTTCTGGCTGCACAACATCGGCTTGCCGGTGTTCGTGATCGGGTTGTTTTTCCTGCAGGCTGGTCACGCGGGGGCGGAGCCGGTAGTTGCGGTCGGCGCCACCATTGCAGTCGTTGGTCTGCTGTGTTTCACCTGCAACGTATTTCTCAATCTCATACCGGCGAAAACGGGCTGATTTCTGCGGGGTGCGTAGTCCTCTGCGTGAGCCGTGCGTTATGCTACGTGTTCTAGGGCCGAATTTGCGACCGTATTTCATTATCTAAATTCCAGGAGTGTTTCTCATGCGTTATGGATTTCTCGTCGCCGGCACGCTGGCGGCCGCCCTGTCGTTCGTTACCGCCGCGCAGGCTGCGGAAGCGCCGCGGATCGGCGTGGTCAATCTGCAGCAGGTAATCACCAATTCGCACCGCGGTCAGGATGCGCAGACGCAACTCAAAGCGCTGCAGAGCAAGCTGAGAGGCGACATCATGGATCGCCGGCAGAAACTCGTCGTGCTCAAGCAGCAGCTGGACAAGACCGACGCCAAATCGGCCGACTACGCCAAATTGCAGAAGAGCTACCAGGACGGTGTTGCGGATTACCAGCAGTACGTGAGCGCCAATCAGCAGGATCTCGAAGAACGGCGTCAGGAACTGCTGCAGCCGATCGAACAGGAACTGCAGCAGGTGCTGAATGATTTCGCCAAGGATCACCACTACGACATTCTCATCAGCCAGAGCGCGGCCGGTGCGGTGTATGCAAGCGACAAATACGATGTCACCACGCAGGTCACCGAGGCGATGAACAAGGACTGGGCCGAACAGCAGGCCAGTCAGCAAAAGCCCGCCGCCAAAGACAAAAACAAGGGCGGCAAAGGCTGATTCCACATGATTGATCTGCGCAGCGACACGGTCACGCGTCCGACGCAGCCGATGCGCGCGGCAATGGCGGCCGCCGACGTCGGCGACGATGTGTTCGGTGACGATCCAACCGTCAACCGTCTGCAGCAGCGCTTGGCTGAGATGACCGGCCACGAGGCCGGTCTCTTTTTTCCCAGCGGCACACAATCCAACCTCGCCGCGCTGATGGCGCACTGCGAACGCGGCGAGGAATTCGTGATCGGTGCACTTGGGCACAGCTTCAAGTACGAAGCAGGCGGCGCCTCAGTGCTGGGCAGTCTTTGGCCGTGCCCGATTGACTACGAAGGCGACGGCACCCTGGACCTGAAGAAAGTTGCCGCCGCGATCAAGCCGGATGATGCACATTTCGCGCACACACGCTTGCTGGTGCTGGAAAATACCCAGAACGGCCGCGTGTTGCCGCTCGATTACCTGAAACAGGCTCATGATTTTGCGCGTCAGCATGGATTGAATATGCATCTCGACGGTGCACGGGTGTTCAATGCCGCCGTCAAACTCGGCCTGCCGGTGCGCGACATCGCACAGCATTTCGACAGCGTTTCCATTTGCCTGTCGAAAGGTCTGGGTGCGCCGGTGGGATCGGTGCTTGTTGGCAGCACGTCACTGATCGCAAAAGCGCACCGCATTCGCAAAATGCTGGGCGGCGGTATGCGTCAGGCCGGCATCCTTGCCGCCGCGGGCCTGTATGCACTTGATCATCATGTTGAGCGGCTCGCTGAAGATCACGCCAATGCAAAGCTGCTTGCGGAAGGGCTGGCACAGATCAGGGACATTCACCTCGACCCGGCAACGGTGCAGACCAATATGATATTTCTGCAGGTTCCGCCGGACCGGGTGGCGGCACTCGCTGCGTTTCTTGCGGAGTCAGGAATACGGGTGCTGCCGAATGCAGCGATGCGGCTGGTTCTGCATCTCGACGTCAGCCGCGAGGACGCCCAGCGTGTCGTCAAGGCATTCCGGGATTTCTTTGCATCACGCTGAGCGGGCGTATTTTCCGTTCTGAAATTGCATCAATGCCTGCCGTGTCTGGCAAGCAGTTCCGCAAAACGTTCGAGACTTGCTGCGGGCCAGTATTCCTTGCGATGGTAATACTCGGCAACCGCAGGTATGCCCGGCGGCAATACGACCCAGGGCTGTTTGCTTGACGTAAAAATGTGAATGTCAGGTGGCAGCCGGTCGGGATCGTTCAGGGTTCCCACCCGTACGAAGTGAATGAGTTCGCCGGCACCGGCGTAATTGCTCCAGACGGCGACACGGCAAATCGGGCAGCGGCTGATTTTCTGCCCCTTGCCGCTGTTGGACGGCGTGTTCACCACCTCCGGTTTGCCGTGCAGCACTTCCACCGATTCCGCTTCGATCATGGCGTTCAATGCGAACGACGCACCGGTCTCGCGCTGGCACCAGCGGCAATGGCAGCAATGTACAAACAACGGCGTTTGCAGCAGGCGATAACGGATTTCGCCGCAGGTGCAGCGGCCTTCCAGCGGAACAGACTCATCGGTGGTCATGGTGGCCTCACAATCAGGGTCGCCGGGCAACGATCAGATAACTGTTGAACGGCGTGCGCGCCCATAACGGGCGCAGTTCCATAAGGAGTCCGGCATTACGCAAGGGCGTTTCGAGTTCGGCGACGTCCGGATAATGCTGTACACGGTAGCGCATCCAGCGCACGCAGCGCATGAAAGCCTCTTCGAGCCGGGTGACTGCGAAGCGCCACGATGCGGCGCGGATCACGCTGCGAATGATCAGGCTTGCTCCTGGCGCGACGCGTTCCGCAGCCGCGGTCAGCAGATTTTGTTGCAGGTCGGCGGTGAGATAGTGCAGCACATCCAGTATCACGACGTGGCCCTGCCACGCCGGCAATGCGTCGCAGGAAGCATGCAGAAAACGCAGGTGCGCGTGACGGCTTGCTGCCTGTTGCGCAATCCGTATCTTGCCGGCATCGAGGTCAATGCCGAGGTAGTCCACCTTGCAGTTCAGACTGTCCAGATAGTGCGCCAGCAGTCCGATCCCGCAGCCGATATCCAGTACCGGCGCAGGATGAGCGCGGATTATCTCAGCGGCGGCCTGATAGACGGGATCGCTACCGAGCTTGCCGCGCACGTACCCCTGTAGCCAGCGGCCGGGGAACTGCCCGGCGATGCTCAGCAACTGAGCTGAATCCGGTGCTGTGTGCGGGTCGGATGCCTGGCAGCGCCGCGGGGCCGACATGACGTTAACCGACGCTGCCGTGATTGCTGCGGCTTGCGCTTTATGCGGGCTCAGGCTGAGGCGCGCGCCGCTTCTTCTGCCACACGTAAATCGGAACCCCTGCCAGCATCAGCAACGTGCCCCAGAACAGCGAATCCTTGCCGGTTCCTGCGGTTGCCCAGATCGCGAACGCAAATGCCAGACACGCCAGCACCACGGCTTTTACCCGTGACTTGCCGGTGCCTCCCAGCATGACTTCGGCCATCGCGCACAGCATGTAAGGCACGAGGACGAAGAACGTGGTAAGCAGAATGATGATGTTGAACATGCCCACCAGGCCGTGACTGTAATTCATCAGGATCAGGATCGTGGCCAGGATGCTGGAGAACACCAGTCCGAGCGTCGGCGTGCCGCGGCGGGATTCGGTCGCAAACAGCTTGGGAAACAGACCGTCGTTGGCGACGGCTTGCGGAAACTGGCCCTGCATCAGGATCCAGCCGTTGAGCGCGCCGAAGCAGGAAATCATGGCGGCGGCTGCAATCAGGTAGCCCGCCCAACCGCCCCACAGGAGTTTGGCGGCATCGGCGAACGGTGCGTTGGAATGCGCGAGCGACGACGCCGGAATGATGCCCATGACGACGGTCGTGCACACAATGTAGAACGCCGCCGCGATGATGGTGCCGAGCAGCGTCGCACGCGGAATGGTTTTCTCGGGATCTTTCACATGCCCGGCCGGTACGGTCGCGCATTCCAGACCGAGAAACGCCCACATGGTGAAGGCGGCAGCGGTATTCACCGCGGACAGTGGCGATTCGGTCACATTGCTGGTGGTGAGCAGCGACGGATCGAAATGAAAGATTCCGAATACGGCCAATGCCAGAAGCGGCGTCAATTTCAGAATAACGGTGACGAGCTGCATGTTGCCGGCGGCGCGCACGCCCCAGATGTTGAGGGCGGTGAGGAACCAGACGGCGGCGATCGCGGCCAGTCCGCCGAAAAGCGGCACGTTGGCCAGTACCGGAACGAAATCCGCCAGGTAACTGGCAAACGCCACCGCAATCGCCGCATTGGTGCCGAGAATGCTGAGCCAGTAGATCCAGGCAATCAGAAAGCCCGCGAAATCACCGAACGCCTCGCGTGGGTAGGCGTAAGGCCCGCCGGCCTTTGGCAGACGCCGCGACAGGCTGCTGAACACCCACGCCAGCAGCAGCGCGCCGGCGGTGCTGAATCCCCAGCCCCAGAGGCTGTAGGCACCGTAAACGGCGAGCGAGGCGGGGAGCAGGAATACACCCGACCCGACCATGTTGCCGAGTACAATTGAGGTGGTGGTGGCCAGACCGAGGCTGCGATTCTGTTGCATGTTGTGCCTATCCACGGATGAGGACCCGGCCGATTGTAGCGGAAGAACCAGCGTCGCCGTGCAGTGAATGGACCAGATGCCCTTAAAAAACCCCGTTGACCCGCATTCCCTCCGCCGCGTGCATGCACGCTTGTTGTCCGCAGTCGTCCTCGGTCTGGTGACGCTGGCGGCACACGCGGGGCTCGGATTGCAACGCATCATCACGCTGCCGGAAATACGCGGGCAGCTCGGCGGCTTGGCGCTCGATCGCGTGCATCAGCGCGTGTTTGTAGCGGCCACCGGCAGCGGTGGGTTGCTGGCAGTCGATGTTCACAGTGGCGAAATCGTTGATCAGGTGACGGGACTGGAGCGGCCGCGCACCGTGGTGTATCTCCCGGACAATCGTCTGGCTGTGAGCGACAGCAGCAGCGGCGTGATTGGCTTGTACGACGCCAATACACTGAATCTGCAAAGCAGCCTGATCGTCGGCCAGCGCGCCGGTGCGCTGTGCAGCGACGATGCCGCCGGACAGTTGTACTTCGGGTATGGACGCGGATCGCAGCATGACATTGCGGTGCTGAACGATCGCGGCAAGTTGCGCGCTCAGCTGCCCGCCCCCGGAATTCCGCGGGGATTGGTGCTCGATCCGGTTACGCATCGCTTGTACGCCGGCTTCAGCGAATTGAATGCCGTCGTTGTCTTCGACGTTGCACGCCAGAGCCGGATCGCGACCTGGACGCTCGATGCGCCGGCGGCGGCCACGTTTCCGATGGCACTGGATGAAGCCGGTAACCGTCTGTTTGTCGGCGGCCGCAGCGGCGATCAAATCGCGGTTATCGACACCCAGACCGGCAGGCTGCTCCAGAATATCCCCGCGCCGGGCGATGCCGCCACGCTGGATTTCGATTCCGAACACCGGGAGCTTTACGTGCCCGGCGGCATCGGGCAGCTTGCGGTTTATAAGGAAGACAATCGCGGGCTGCTGCACGAAGTCGAACGGATTCCGACCCGGCACGGTGCCCGCAATGGCCTGCTGGATCCGGAAAGCGGGCGCTATTACCTCGCGGTTCCCGCTTTTGCCGGGAAGCCCGCTGAAGTACGTGTGTACCTGATTGTCGAACCATCCGGTGGTGAAGGGTCATGAGCACGAAAGACGACGCGCTGGAACGGCAGCTGGAAGCGGTACGCGCGGCCTGTCTGGAAGCGGCCCGCGAAGGGTATGAACAGGCTGCCATGGCGGGGCTGTGCCATGAAGGCGCGATGGAGGCGTCGCTGGACGCCATCCGCATGGTCGATGTCAAAGCCGTGCTGGCGGCGCTGGAACCTGGCTCGCCGAAAAAGCCCTGACGGGGATGGCGGATTTCCCGCCCCGAGCCGCTACAATCTGCGCTCACCACATCAACTTGTCTGCAGGAGCGCCCAGGCGTGATGAATACCCAGCCGATTGCCGATTTCATCAAGCATCATTATCGCCACTTCAATGCTGCCGCACTGGTGGATGCGGCCGACGCCTACAAGGCACATCTGGCCGCGGGCGGCAAAATGATGGTGACGCTGGCCGGCGCCATGAGCACCGCAGAACTCGGGTTGTCGCTGGCGGAAATGATTCGCCGTGACAAGGTGCAGATCATCACCTGCACCGGTGCCAATCTTGAAGAGGACATTTTCAATCTGGTCGCGCACGATCACTACGTTCGCGTGCCGAAATACAGGGAATTGTCGCCGGCGGAAGAACAGAAACTGCTGGATCGGCACCTGAACCGCGTGACCGATACCTGCATTCCGGAAGGCGAAGCAATCCGGCGCATCGAGAAAGCGGTACTGGCCGAATGGCAGGCGGCCGATCGCAGCGGCGAACGGTTTTTCCCGCATGAATTCATGTACAAGCTAATTCGCTCAGGCGCGCTTGAGCAGTATTTCCAGATCGACCCGAAAGATTCCTGGATGGTAGCGGCGTGCGAGAAGAACCTGCCGATCATCGTGCCGGGCTGGGAAGATTCCACGCTCGGCAACATCTATGCCGCACATTGTCTGAAAGGCGACGTGAAGCACGTGCATACGGTGCGCACCGGCATCGAATACATGATGTATCTCGCCGACTGGTACCGGAAAAATTCTGCCGGCAAGGGCGTGGGCTTTTTCCAGATCGGCGGCGGCATCGCCGGCGATTTTCCGATCTGTGTGGTGCCCATGCTGGAACAGGACATGGAACAGGACACACCGTTGTGGGCATATTTCTGCCAGATCAGCGATTCCACCACCAGTTACGGTTCCTATTCGGGCGCGGTACCAAACGAAAAAATCACCTGGGGCAAGCTCGGCATTGATACGCCGAAGTACATCATTGAATCCGATGCAACCATCGTGGCGCCGCTGATGTTCGCCTGCATCCTGAGCGCGTAGGTCGGGGTGGACATGAGGCGCCGGATCCCGTTCGCAATCGCAGCGCTGCTGTTTGTTCCGCTGCAGACGTTGGCGGGCGGATTGCCGTCGGCACCTTATATACAGGTTTCCGGCCACGGCGAAATCAGCGTCGCGCCGGACATGCTGTATGTCGGATTCACTGTAACCCGGACCGACCCCGTGCTGTCCGTTGCACGAACGGATGTCGAGCAGCGTTCAGACAAGGTGTTTGCACTGGCAAAACGCCTGGAAATTGCAGCACGCGATATCCAGGCGGAGGCGCTTTATGTTGCGCCGGAATACACCTGGCGCAACAATTCGCGCGAGTTTGTCGGGCAGCGCGTGACGCGTACCTTCCGGATCACATTGCGTAATCTGAAACAGTATCCCGCGTTGATTGACGGGCTGGTCAATGCCGGGATCAGCAGCATGGATTCCGTGACGCCATCGCGCAGCGATCTGCCCGCATTGCAGACGCGCGCATTGTCCGCGGCCATGGACGATGCGCGTGCACGTGCCGAAGCCCTGGCAACGAGTGCGCAAGTGAAGCTTGGCGCCGTATACCGGATCAGCGACACGGGCCGTTCCGCGTCAGGGCCGCGCCCCATGATGCTGGGCGCGGCACGGACCGCGGCGCAGGAGTCGGCGACGTACGAACCCGGGCAGATCGAAATCAGCGCTGACGTTGAAGTCGTGTATCTCCTGTCGGGCACGCAATAAAGATCATCTGTCGTACAATTATCAATCTGTTGAACGAAAGAGGTGTCATTGTGAAAAAGGTAATCAAGGCAATTGTCGCTGGTGCCACGCTGGCGTTCGTCCTGGCGAGCTGCGCGAGCCTGAACGGCAACCCCGATGTGCAGTCTCTGGCGAGCGGAACTCACAGCGGCGTCAAGGATCAGCAGTACCATGACATTCATAATGTGAAGGATTTCCAGACCTGGTGGAACAAGGCCTATTCAACCTATTCCGAAGTGCCGGCACTGCCAACGGTGGATTTCAGCAAGAAAATGGTGGTTGCGGCGTTCATGGGCGAGAAGAACCACGGTGGTTTCACCATTCGCGTCGACAGCATCAAGCAGACGCCCGATTCCTATGACGTGAACATCAAGATAAGCATTCCCGGCCAGGGCTGCCGCGTCACCCAGGACACCGTGGAGCCGTTCGAATTCGTGGCGGTGCCAAACAATAACGGTGCCTTCATCAACTGGAACGTGGAGCAACACACCAAAGTGTGCTGATTCCAGGTTTGAAACATTGGGTTGTACGGCGGGCCGGCTTCAGCCGGCCCGTTTTTTTGGCTTGAATCGCGGATGCAGACAGGTCCGAAAACGGCGAGTGCGGTGACCGGGCCGGCGTATAGTAGCCGCCATGGAAGCTACTTTTCAGCAACTCGATCCGGCCGTTTGCGACCGCGCGCGGCTGGCGCGTGACCCGCGTTTTGACGGGCGTTTCTTTATCGGCGTGCTGACTACCGGCATCTATTGCCGCCCGATCTGCCCGGCGCCGTCCCCCAAGAAAGCCAACATCCGCTATTTCCCCACCGCTGCCGCAGCGGCGGAAGCCGGGCTGCGTCCCTGCCTGCGCTGCCGCCCGGAGGCCGCGCCGGGAACGCCGGCATGGGCGGGGACCTCGGCAACCGTACGGCGGGCCCTGCGCCTGATTCAGGAAGGCGCTCTGGATACGGGAAGCGTGGAACAGCTGGCGACCCGGCTCGGGGTCGGCGCGCGGCACCTGCACCGGCTGTTTGCGCAACACGTCGGCGCCTCACCCATCGTGGTCGCGCAGACCAGACGGCTGCATTTTGCCAAACGCCTGCTGGACGAGACCGACTTGCCGATGACCAGCATTGCGCTGGCCAGCGGCTTCGGCAGCCTGCGGCGGTTCAATGCGGCGTTCCAGACGACTTACCGGCGGGCGCCGCGCGAGTTGCGGCGTGAAACGCGCCACGTGCCTAACACGCGCGACAGCGGCTTGCACATGCGACTAGCCTATCGCCCGCCGTATGACTGGAAGTCCCTGCACGCATTTCTCGCCGCGCGCGCGATGCCGGGCGTTGAACGGCTCACGAACGATTCCTACGCTCGGACGGTTTGCATAAATGGCGACGTCGGCTGGATCGAAGTCCGGCACCTGAAATCAGACGCGGCGCTGACGTTGAACGTGCACGGCCTCGAATCTTCCGCGCTGTTCACGGTGGTGTCGCGCGTGCGGCAGATGTTCGATCTCAGCGCGGATCCCGCGGAAGTTCGCGTGGTGATGTCGGGAGATCCGTTGCTGCGTCCCTTGCTGCGTGCCCGCCCGGGTTTGCGTCTGTGCGGCGCCTGGGATCCTTTCGAGATCGCGGTGCGTGCCGTGCTCGGTCAGCAAGTCAGTGTGGCGGCAGCGCGCACCTTCGCCACGCGACTGGTCAGCACGTTCGGTACACACGTCGCAGTTGCCGATGGCCTGGCATATCTGTTCCCCGCACCTGCGCAGCTCGCAAATGCCGATCTGACCTGCATCGGCCTGACGCGTTCGCGGGCGGCAACAATCAATGTTCTGGCGAAAGCGACACGCGACGGTGAGCTTCGCTTTGACAATGGCGACGAGTTGCGGAAGGCATTGCTTGACATCCGGGGGATCGGCGCGTGGACGGCGGAGTATGTCGCGATGCGTGGTGCCGGCGATCCCGACGCATTTCCCGCTGAAGACCTGATACTGCGCCGTATGGCCGGTAACGGCAGCGCACTCACCGCTGCGGCAATGCGCAAACGCGCCGATGACTGGCGTCCCTGGCGCGCCTATGCGGTCATGCACCTGTGGCGTGCTGCACCCGCTGCGCGGAAATGAAGAACTTATCCAAGGAGATCGGTCATGTATTACCACATCATGCCAAGTCCGATTGGCGACCTGCTGCTGGCGGGAAACGATGAGGCATTGCGTCTGGTGCATTTCCAGAGCGGTCCGCGGCCCCTGCAGCCGGACCCGCACTGGGAGCCGGCAGCGCGTCCGTTGCGCGAAGCGATACGGCAGTTGCAAGCCTATTTCGACGGCAGACTGCGCAACTTCGAATTGCCTCTGGCACCCGAAGGGACTGCGTTCCAGCTGAAAGTGTGGCGTGCACTACGCACGATTCCCTATGGCAAGACGTGGTCCTACGGCGAACTCGCCCGGCATATTCGCAACCCGTCAGCATCTCGCGCAGTGGGCGCGGCAAACGGCCAGAACCCGATCCCGGTTATCGTGCCCTGTCATCGGGTGATCGGTGCCGACGGTTCCTTGACGGGATTTGGCGGCGGTCTGGCAATCAAGCAGAAACTGCTGGCGCTGGAAGGCGCGCTACCGGTTCACAGGCAGGCGGCGATGTTCTGACGCGGATCTCAGTCGGGACGCGTCTTGCCATCCGCGGTATACAGCGATTCCATCATTTCCAGCATTTCCCGGTGTGAGCCGGTGTTGCCGGTTTTAAGCGCCTGCATGACGCCCAGGCGATCGCCGGATTGGCGATTCTGGCTGAGTTTGAATTTGCCTTCCAGCCGTTCGATCGCGATGTCGAATGCAAGGATGTACGGCAGCAGTCGTTCGGCATGGTGTTGAGCCTCGGCAATGTGCCAGGGATCGGGGATATAAGCTTCGTGCGCGTCGGTCAGCCGGCCGATGAGGTTCATCGTCTGCTGCGGATCGTCAATGACACGTGGCCGGCCGTGGGCGTGAATCGCGACGTAATTCCAGGTCGGAACATTGAGGGCCGGGTCGGTGTACCAGCGCGGCGAGATATAGGCATTCGGACCCTGAAAGACCACGACGCTGGGCGCGCCCGCGAGCAGGGCGCTGCAATGCGGGTTGACGCGCGCAAGATGTGCTTCCAGTGTGCCGTTGCCGCTGTCTGCGACGAGATGGAACGGCAGGTGCGTCATGTGCAGCTGCCCCTCATGTGCGGAAATCATCAGTCCCAGCGGATGACGCCGAATGACCTGATGCAGACGTTCCAGATCGTCAACGGCAAACTGGCTCGGTGTGTACACGGCGGAATTTCCTTTGACAGGGAACTGACGATTATAGTGTGTCGTGGCAGACTGGCGGTCTGAAGATACCCGAGCCGGTACGGTCGCGCGACGCTAATGCCGCACGAGGCGGCTGCCGGTAATGTGCCGGATTCTGCGGCCGATAAACCGGCATGCGAGGGCGGCAAAGCGGCTGACCTCGATCGGTTTCCCTGATTTTTAGTGGCAAGTGGACAATCATGCGCGGCGTATTTCTGGATTTCGACACGGTGAGCTTTGCGGGTGATGTCAGCGCGTCGCCTTTGCGCGACGTACTGGACGGGTTGCAGCTCCAGCCCACGACGGCACCGGATCAGCTACTGGCTCACGCGGCCGGTGCGGACGTGCTGTTGACCAACAAGATCCGGCTTGACCGGCACACCATCGAGGCGCTGCCGGAACTGAAGCTGATCTGTCTCGCTGCGACGGGCACCAACAATGTGGATCTCGATGCGGCACGCGCGCGGCAAGTCGCGGTCTGCAATGTCGCGGCGTACTGCACTGCCGCGGTCGTGCAGCATGTCTTTGCATTGATGCTGGCGTTGAACCAGCATTTGCATGAGTATCAGACCTTGCTCGCTTCCGGTGCGTGGAAGCGCGCGCCGCAGTTCACCTTGCTGGATTATCCGATTCGCGAGCTGGCGGGGCGCGCCCTGGGTATCGTGGGCTACGGCGAACTGGGTAGCGCGGTGGCAAAAGCGGCTGGTGCGTTCGGCATGCAGGTGCTCATTGCGGCCCGCGATCACGGTGACAATCGCCCGGGGCGCACGCCCCTGGCCGGACTGCTGGCACAAGCCGATGTGGTTTCGCTGCATTGCCCGCTGACACCTGACACCCGCGGCCTCATCGGGCGCGAGCAACTGGCATTGATGAAACCGGATGCCATCCTGATCAACACTGCGCGTGGCGCACTGGTTGACGAACAGGCGCTGGTCGATGCGCTGCGCAGCGGGCAGTTGGGCGGAGCGGGCATTGATGTGCTGTCGGAAGAACCGCCGGTGCACGGCAATCCCCTGCTAACACTCACGATCCCGAACCTGATCGTGACCCCGCATATCGCCTGGGCTGCGCGCGAGGCGCGGCGCCGGGTCATTGACGAAATGGCGGCCAATATTGCCGCGTTTCGTGCCGGTGAGCGGCGCAATCGTGTGGTGTGATGCATCCGGCCAGTCAGTGCGCGCGTATCAGTAACGTCAACCGATATGGATGCCAGAACAGGAAATGACCACCGCGCTTGTCTGGTTCCGGCGTGATCTGCGCCTGATTGACAATTCGGCACTGAATGCCGCGCTGGCCGCGGCCGACCACGTCATTCCCGTTTACATTCACGATCCGGCCGCGGAAGCAAACTGGCTGCCGGGTGCAGCCAGCCGCTGGTGGCTGCATCACAGTCTTGCCGCGCTTGCCGTAACGTCAGGCAACCTCGGTTCGCGGCTCGTCCTGCGCCGGGGTGACACGGCAACGGAATTGCGGGCATTGATCGCGGAAACCGGTGCCGCGGCCGTATACTGGAATCGTCTGTACGAACCGCACACCGTGCAGCGTGATGCGAAACTGAAAGCGGCATTGCACGACGTCGGCATCAGCGCGGAAAGCCACGCCGGCTGTTTGCTGCATGAGCCAATGCAACTGAAAACCGCAGCCGGCCAGCCGTTCCGGGTGTTTACGCCGTTCTGGAAAACGTTTCAGCGCGACATATCACCTGCAACTCCGCTGCCGTCTCCACGCAATCTCAAGGTGCCACCGCGCTGGCCGTCGAGCATCAGTCTTGAATCCCTCGGATTGCTCCCAACCCTGGACTGGGCCGACGGATTTCACGGCCGGTGGACGCCCGGCGAAGCAGGCGCGTTAACGCAACTGCACCAATTTCTCAAACGCGCCTTGCCGGAATACAGGACCGGGCGCGAATATCCCGGGCGTGCCGGCGTGTCCTTTCTTTCACCGCATCTGCATTTCGGTGAGCTGTCGCCGCGACAGGTCTGGCAGGCTGTGCAGAACGCTGACGCGCCGGCAGGAAATGCAGAGGCCTATCTGCGCGAACTGGGCTGGCGTGAATTTGCGCATCATGTTCTGTTTCATTTTCCGTGGACCACGGATCAGCCGATGTATGACAGGTTTCGCGCGTTTCCGTGGCGCGACGATTACGCGAAACTGTTGCTTGCCTGGAGGCGTGGCGAAACGGGTTATCCGATCGTGGACGCGGGCATGCGCGAATTGTGGACCACCGGCTGGATGCATAACCGCGTACGAATGATAGTGGCATCGTTTCTGGTCAAGAACCTGCGCATTTCCTGGCAGGAAGGGGCGCGCTGGTTCTGGGACACGCTGGTGGATGCCGACCTCGCCAACAACACCATGGGTTGGCAATGGTCTGCAGGAAGCGGGGCGGATGCAGCGCCGTACTTTCGCGTCTTCAATCCCGTCCTGCAATCGAGAAAGTTCGATCCGGACGGTACGTATCTGCGCCGCTGGCTCCCGGAATTGGCGGCGCTGGCGCCTGAAGATGCACACGCCCCCTGGGAGACAGGCGGAAGGCGGATACGGTATCCCGCACCGGTGGTGGATTACGCAATCAGCCGCGCAGAAGCCCTTGACGCCTATCAGAAAATCCGTCAGCTCCCCGAATCCCGCTGACCGGCGCCGGTTTGAGTCTCTGCGGGACACCGCGCAGTTTCCGACTGTAGCGGGGCCAGTCCCGACAGGCGGAACTGGGCTGGATTGATGCCGCCATAGCCGCCGATCCTGCGCTGGTTTAGACTTGAGGTGGATTTCCCACAATTATTCGGGGCATGAAAACCCAGCCGCCAACCCGATCACCCGGCGCCACTGCCGGTGCGTCTGATCCGGGTATTGCTGAAAACGGGGATATTCCGGCCCGGATTCGCGCGCTGGAAGCCGAGCTTGAGCAGTTGAAAAAAATTGCCGCCGGAAATCCTGAATACGCTGCGCAATTCCGCGACAAGCTCACCACGGTCAAGGTGCCGAAACCTTTCGAAGCGCCGTTTCTGCGTGCACAGCAGTACGTGGCACGTTATTTTTCCGATCGCATCGAGCAACCTGATACCGCGACCATCTCAATTGCGGGAGAACGCTACGTGCTGCTGCGGGCGGCGTCGCTGTCCGTGGAGTTTGTCGAAATGGTGATGCGTCTGTACCAGGACAAGGGCGCCAATGAAGCGCGCGCGGTTGCCAACAACCTGTTGTTCGATCTGGCGCATGCCATCGGCAAGGCCGACGCCAGAAGTTTCCAGCAGAAGATGTCGGTGAGCGATCCCATCGATAATCTCTCCGCGGGTCCGGTTCATTTTGCATTTTCCGGTTGGGCGTTTGTGGATATTTCCCCTGAATCCAACCCATCGCCGGATGAAAACTATTTCCTGCTCTACGACCATCCGTTTTCCTTCGAATCGCATTCCTGGCTTGCCAAGGGCAAACGCAGCGACGTGCCGGTGTGCATCATGAATGCCGGTTACTCCTCCGGCTGGTGCGAGGAGAGTTTCGGATTAGCGCTGGTCGCGGTTGAAATCGAATGCGTTGCGGCCGGCGACAAGCAGTGTCGTTTTATCATGGCGCCGCCTTCGCGCATTGAAGCGCATCTGGCGCAGTATGCACATCAGCATGCCGCCGCCAAGACGGTTGTACGTGGCGGCGCCGGGGTGGTACCGGAATTCTTTCAGCGCAAGCGCCTTGAGGACGAATTGCGCGCGATTAACGATCAGCTGGAGCACAGGGTGCATAACCGTACGCGCGAACTGGAGCGCGCGAATGAGCAGTTGCGCCTGCTGGAATCGGCGGTGGAAAACGCAGCGGAAGGTTTTGTGATCATGGAATACACCGCCCAAGCAGATCCGCTCCAGATCACCTTCGTCAATCATGGGTTTTCCCGCATCACCGGCCATGCGGCCACGGACGTGATCGGCCGCTCGCTGAATTGCCTGCAGATCTCCGCGGACGACGGGCCGGTGATGGAAACCCTGTTCAAGAACGTAGGCAAGGGCGAATCTTTTGAGGTGGAGGTCACCGCAGTCCGGCCCGATACGTCCCGTTACGCACTGGAGATACATGTAATGCCCGTATCGGGCGAAGCCGGGGTAACGCCATCGCACTGGATTGCAATTCTGCGCGACGTCAGCGACCGCAAGGCGCACCTTGATGCCTTGCAGCATCAGGCATTGCACGACGCACTCACCGGATTGCCGAATCGCGTGCTTCTGCACGACCGGATCAATCAGGGCATTATCAACATGCGGCGTACCGGCAATTCGTTCGCATTGCTGTTTCTCGATCTGGACAGATTCAAGGAAATCAACGATACCTTTGGTCATTACACGGGAGACGTTCTGCTTTCCAAGGTGGGCGCGCGCCTGCGCGCCCATTTGCGTGCTACCGATACCATCGCGCGGCTGGGCGGCGACGAATTTGCCCTGGTACTGAGCGGGCTCGACGATCGCCAGGAAGCCGAGCGCCTGGGTTTGCAGTTGCTTGCCGCCCTGGAGCAACCTTTCATGATCGAAGGACACAAACTGGTGGTGGGCGGCAGTATCGGAGTCGTGCACTGTCCTCAGCATGGCAACGATCCGACGACCTTGATGCGTCGTGCGGACGTGGCCATGTATGCCGCGAAGGCAGCCCGCGCCGGTATTGCGACATACAGTCCCGAACAGGACGTGCATTCGCCCGCGCGAATGCAGCGGGTAACCGAGCTGCGCAGTTGCATTGACGACCAGCATTTGACCCTGCATTACCAGCCGGAGATCAGCCTGGCCACCGGGAGGGTGGCGCGTGTCGAGGCCTTGCTGAGGTGGAACCGTCCGGATGGCAGCCGTCTGCTCCCGGACGAGTTCCTGCCGCTGGTAGAGTCCAGCGATGTGATAGACCGTATTTCACGCTGGGTGCTGGGCCGCGCGATTCGCGATTGCCGCGCCTGGCATGATGCGAATTTCGACGTTGGTGTTTCGGTCAATCTTTCGCCCCACAACCTGCGGGACAGCCAGTTGCCGGAGTTCATTCTCAAGACGCTCATGGAAAACGGGCTGGCTCCGGAAAAATTGACCATAGAAATCACGGAAAGCGGAATACTGAGCGACGCGATGCTCGCAGCGGGAACCTTTCAGCGGCTTCGGGATATCGGCATCGGGCTTTCCATCGATGATTTCGGCACCGGTTATTCGTCGCTGATTCACCTAAAGCATCTTCCGTTCACCGAACTCAAGGTGGATCGCGCCTTCACCAACGACATGCTGGCCAACGAGCATGATGCTGCCATCGTGCGTTCCACCGTGCATCTCGGACATGAACTGGGACGCTCGATTGTTGCCGAAGGCGTGGAAACCCGCGACGTACTGGAGCGACTGCGGGAATTCGGCTGCGACTTCGCACAGGGCTATTACATCAGCCCGGCGCTGGAAAAAAACGCATTGTACGAATGGCTGCAGGACCCGCCGGTGTTTCACCGGTAAATTGCTGCGATTCCGCAACAGCATCCGTTCCTGATTCCACCCCGATCGTTGCGGCCGCCGATGCTGAGCAAACCTTGATTGGTCGTCATAACCGCGGCGAATTACGTTCCAGCCGGGATCGACGGCGCAACCTGCTGCCGATCATTCGGTGGCACGTCAGCTTTCGCGCAGGGTTTCCACCGGCGGCACCGTCAGCACTTTGCGGGTGGCCAGGATTCCGCTGATCGCGACAATCAGCGTGCCGGCGGAAATGCCTGTTACCCAGATGCGCCAGTCGCCGTGGTACGGCAGATTGAACACTCGCACGGCCAGTACCCACGCGACCACGCTGGCCGCCAGCGCACCGAGCAACCCGGCGGCGAAGCCCAGCGTTGAGTATTCCGCAGCCGTGGCAAGCCGCAGCAATCGGCGCGACGCGCCAAGCGCACGCAGGACCGCCGCTTCAAAACGCCGCTCGTCGCGGGTTGCCTGTACGGCGGCAAGCAACACCACGATGCCTGCTGCGAGCGTGAACAGAAACACATATTCCACGGCGAGCGAGGCCTGATCCATGAGATGGCGCACCTGCTGCATGATCGCATCGACGTTGAAGATGGTCAGCGCGGGAAGTTCGCGGATCAGATCAACCAGAATATTCGCTTTGTCGGGCGGCAGATAGGTACTGGTAATCCAGGTGGATGGATAATCCTGCAACGCGCCAGGCGACAGTTCGATGAAAAAATTGGGCTGGAAGGAATCCCAGCGCACTTTGCGGAAACTGGTGATGCGTGCCGTGATGATGGCTCCGCCAACATTGAATGTCAGCGTGTCGCCGAGCTTCAGCCCAAGGTCCTTGGCGTATCCATCCTCGATTGACGCGAGCGACAGCTTTGCTTCAGCCGCGTTCCACCAGTGACCGGCCGTGATGGTGTTGGCCGCCGGCAGGCTTGCCGACCAGCTCAGGTTCGCTTCTCGGTCCCGCATCCTGCGCGCACGTTCGGTTTGCACGTGCACAGCCTCGATCGGGGTGCCATTGATCGCCGTCAGTCGTGCGTGCAACATCGGATAAAGCACGGGTTCCGGCAGACCGTGATCGCGAAAAAACTGCCGAACCGTAGCGCGCTGTTCCGGCTGTATGTTGATGATGAACTGATTCGGTGCATTGTCCGGCAACGTGGTGCGCCAGCTGGTCAGGAGATCGCCGCGCACAATCGCCAGCAGCAGCAGGACCATGAGGCCGACTCCGAACGCAACCATCTGCAGGATCGCGTCACGCCGGTGACGATTGAGGTTTGCCAGTCCGTAGCGCCAGCCGGCGCCGGAACCATGACGCAGGCTTTTCACAGTGAACAGCAACAGAAGCGCGCCCGCTGCAAGCAACAGCAGAGTCAGCGCGAGTCCACCGAGTACATAGAGCGAAAGAGTCAGTGTTTTGACCTGCCACAAGGTCAGCGCGAAACACGCGACGATTGCGAGTCCATACACGATCCAGCCGCGCAAGGGCGGTGGCGAGAGATCCCGTCTCAACACCCGGGCCGGCGGCGTATCGCCGAGCCGCATCAGGGGCGGCAAGGCAAACCCGGCGAGCAGGACCAGTCCGATCCCCAGCGCCGAAAACGCCGGGGTCAGGGGCGCGGCCGGCAGGTCTGCGGGCAGCAATCCTTTCAGTACGTGAACCAGACCGAACTGGGCCAGATAACCTGTGATCACACCCGCTGTTCCCGCTACGATACCGAGCCAGAACAGTTCCAGCAGCAGCACGTTCTGCACGCCGCGCCGCGTCAGGCCGAGCGATTTGAGCACCGCGGCCGTGTCTGTATAACGGGAAGCATAGCGTTGCGCAGACAACACCACCGCCACCGCGGAAATCAGCACGCTGACCAGTGCGGCCAGCGACAGAAAACGCTGCGAACGGTCGATGGCATTGACCATTTCCGGCCTGCCGTCGCGCGCGTCGCGCAGATGAATTCCGGTCGGGAGATTCTGCTTCCAATGCGTTTCAAGTCCGCTGATGACGGATGGCGTACCAGCCACCAGCAGTTTGTAATTGACGCGAGAGTTTGCGTTGACCAGCCCGCTGGCCGCAATGTCGGCGGTGTTCAGCACCACTTTGGAAGCAAGCGCGGAAAAACCGAAACCACCGTCCGGGAGATAGGAGACGTTGGCGGCAACGCGTTCAGAGAGTTTGCCGATCTGTACTTCATCCCCGGTTTTGATATTGAGGCTCGCAAACACGCGCGGCTCAATCCAGATGGTTCCGGGTTCCGGAATGCCGGTTGCCGGGTGCGGCGTTCCGAAAGGTTGCCGACTGATACGCGCCTGTCCGCGCAGCGGATAACCGTGACTGACGGCGTGCACTTCCACCAGCAGGGTGTTGTTGCCCTGGACGACTACCGTCGGAAAGTCCATGACGTCCGCCACCCGTGCACCCGCCTCGATCGCGGCTTTCCTGTATGACGGAGGAATCGGTTCGCCGGATTCCAGCACCAGATCGGCTGCGAGACTTTCGCCGGCCTGTTCGAGCACTGCGGTCTGGACACGTGCGGTAAAGAATCCCACGGCGCTCACTGCGGCCAGCGCCAGTGCCAGTGAAATTGCCATGACCGTGAGATCGCCGCTCTTCCAGCCGCGGCGGAACTGGCGCAACGAAAGGCGCAGCAGTGTCATGCCGGCTGCTCCAGGCGGCCGGCATGCAGCGACAAGGTACGATCGCAGCGCGATGCGAGTTCCGGATCGTGGGTCACGAGCACCAGCGTGGCATGATGCCGGGTATTGAGATCAAACAGCAGATCAATAATCAGATGTCCCGTCGCGGCGTCGAGATTTCCGGTTGGTTCGTCGGCAAACAGCAGCGCCGGTTCGGTGGCATAGGCGCGTGCAATGGCGACACGTTGCTGTTCGCCACCCGAAAGTTTCTGCGGATAATAATTCGCCCGCGCCGCAAGACCGACCGAAGCCAGCACCGCGTGCGCGGATTTTTCGGGTGCGGGGTGGTTGACGAGCTCCAGAGGCAGCATGACGTTTTCGAGTGCCGTGAGTCCGGGCAGCAGGTGGAACGACTGAAACACGAAACCGATTTCGCGGGCACGGCGTGCGGCACGCGCATCTTCGTCGAGCGCGCTGAATTCCATGCCATCAAGCCAGACGCTGCCGCGTGTCGGCACATCGAGTCCGGCGAGCAGACCGAGCAGGGTTGTTTTGCCGGAACCGGACGGACCGACAATTGCCACCGATTCGCCCTTGCGAATGCCGAGTGATACGTCGTCGAGGATGGTCAGTATGCCGTCCGGGCTGTTAACCTGTTTGCATAGGTGATCCGCGCGCAACAAGGTGCCGGCGGAGAGGTCATTTTCCATGATGAAACACATCCTGTTCTGGTTGCTGTTGTGTGTCGCGCTACCGGCAACGGCTGCACCCGCAACAATTCTGGTGATGGGTGACAGTCTCAGTGCAGCCTACGGTCTGTCTGCCGATCAGGGCTGGGTGGCGCTCCTGCGACGGCGGCTCGCGGCACGCGGTTATGACTATACCGTGGTTAATGCCAGTATCAGCGGTGAAACTACCGCCGGTGGTGTTACCCGTTTGCCACAGGCACTTCGACAGCACAAACCTGCGATCGTCATCCTCGAACTGGGTGCAAATGACGGCCTGCGCGGATTACCGATAACGCTCATGAAGCAGAATCTGGGGCGCATGATTTCGCTTTCAAGGGATTCGGGTGCCCGCGTCCTGCTGGTTGGAATCCTGCTGCCGCCGAACTATGGTCCCCGGTACACGCAGGAATTCAGCGCCGTGTATCCAGCGCTTGCCCGGACGTACCGGATACCGTTGGTGCCGTTTCTGCTGGAAGGCGTGGCCCAGGATCGCAATAAATTGCAGGCGGATGGACTGCACCCGAGAGCGGTTGCCGAACCACGCGTGCTCGACAATGTCTGGAAAAGGCTTGTACCGATGCTCGCCAGTCCGGAACGCGGGTCGAGGCGCACTCGTCACTGATCCGCGTTCTGTTTGCCGGCGACACCCCGGGTTTCCAGCGTCTCGGTCACCCAGGCCAGTACTTTCAGCATGCGGGGCGACAAAAGCGGCAAGGCCGCTTGATGTGTTACCCACCGATATTCCATGTGTTCGCGGATGCCGGTGACGGGATTGGCGGCCAGGATGACCTTTTCCGTTCGCGTCCGGGCCAGGTAGTAGCGGGCCACCTTGCCGCGGTTATAAGGCGCCGTTTCACAATATTGATCACCCCACGCAAAGTCGAGATCGTCAATTCCGGTTTCTTCCTGCACCTCGCGAATCGCGGCCTGCAATGGCGTTTCACCCGATTCGACCGCGCCCTTCGGAAAGTCCCAGTAGCGCCAGGCACGTAACAGCAGGAACAGCGGAGCCGATGTCGTTTCGCGGACGACGGCAACGCCGGCGGAAAGTCGGGTTTGGGGGGCCATGCCGAGAGTATATCGCCCGGTCTCCCGGCCGGGTGGACAGAAAGACACGTTGAGGCCGTGGGGGCGGTACTCCAGCGGATAGAATGAACGCATGAAAACCGCACTTGCCATTCGCCACGTCCCATTCGAGGATCTGGGCTCTCTGGCCGAACCGCTGGCTGCAGCCGATTACACCATCCAGTACGTGGACGCGCCGGTTGCCGATTTCGATGCGGTAGCGCGGCGCCAATGGGATCTGATGATCGTGCTGGGCGGCCCCATCAGCAGTAACGACACCGGGCATTTTCCGTTCCTCGTTTCCGAATTGCGTCTGATCGAGGCGCGCCTGAAGGAGGAAGCGCCCATCCTGGGGATCTGTCTCGGCAGTCAATTGATTGCCAGAGCGCTGGGCGCGCAGGTGAGGCGCGCGGCACAAACCGAAATCGGCTGGCAAACACTGAGTTTCACGGATTCCGGACAGCGCTCTGTGTTGCGTCATCTGTCGTCGCCCGTGTTTCACTGGCACGGTGAGACGTTCGAGATCCCGAGCGGCGCCACGCATCTGGCAAGTACGCCGCTGTGCAGGAATCAGGCGTTCAGCGTTGGCCGCAACACGCTGGCAATACAGTGCCACCCGGAAGTGACGGCACGCGCCTTGGAACAGTGGTACGTCGGCAATGCCTGCGAACTGCAGGAACTGGGTCTGTCGCCGGCGGTCCTGCGGGAGCAGGCGCACCAACACGGCGCGCAAATGGCGCGGGAAGCCAAGCTATTTTTCGATGAGTGGCTGGCCGGCCTTTTGCCTGGGAAATCAGATCCGGCGTGACAGTTTCTGTGCGCGCGGGGTGTCCTGCAGCCAGATGCAGTTGACAGTCAGAATCCCGACGCGGTGCCGGTTGAGCGCGCGGTGAACTTCCTGGTCGGTATGCGTAGGATCCAGGGCAATGATGGTGTGCACGGCTTCCTTGTTGCGCAACAGGTATTCCACTTCCGTGAGTTCCTTGCCGCCGTAATTCGGAAAACGGATTTCGTATTCGCGCGACGGCGTGTCGCCGTGGGCTTCGGACGGCGCGCGCAGATCGAGGTAGCGGAAAAAAGGCGAAGACAGCACCACACTCCGGCCGGTGTAGTTGCGCAACTCAAGATAGATCATGAGCCGGAACTTGTTGCGCTCGCTGCGCACCAGACGCGCGTGGAAATTGAGATTGCGAATGCGGCGGCGCGGAAAATAGATGATGCGCAATCCGATGACGAATGATGCAGCGAGGATGATGGCCTGTGCCGCCGCCCAGACACCGTGGTCGTTGGCCCACTTCAACAGCGTGAAAAAATTGCCCCAGCGCTGCATGATCTGCACGTAATCCATAGATCCCCATCCCCGCCCGGACCAGCGGCAAGTTTAGCCGGCGGGCATTCGACCCGCCTGGAACCACGTCTCACTTTGTGGGTCAGGCGCCTTGCCGGGCCGGCTCAGGTCCTGAATTCCGGCCGGGCTTCGATCCGGATCTCGGTTTTGAGACTGTTGGCGATAAAACAGTGTTGGTGCGCGAGTTCTACCATCTGGTCGAACTGAGCGCGCTCAATGCTGCCGGCAATCACGATCCTCGGGTGCAGCACGATCCGGGTAAGGCGCACCGGCTTGTCGTCTTCCGGCATGAAGCCCTCGGCGTCATCGTGGTATTCGATCACGTCAATGCGCTTGCGGGCAGCGATCGCCAGGAACGACAGCATCTGGCAGGAAGCGGCGGCCATTACCAGAAGCTGCTCCGGATTGAGCAGCGCAGGGTCGCCACGAAATGCCGGATCGGATGACGCGGCAAGCGATGCCCTGGCCGGCTTCGCGGTCAGGGTGTGGGCGCGCCCGTAAAGTTCGTAACCCGCGCCCGTTGATCCTTCCCAGCGGCAGGTTGCGTGATAGTGATGAATCGGATGAACGTCGGTCATGGCGGACGATTACCTCGCATAAAACCAGCGCAGCAGCGGGAAATACCAGGCATAGGGAAGGCAGCGCAACAGTTTGAGCAGCCGTACCAGTTGCCA
The DNA here is from genome assembly GCA_035701115.1 of Gammaproteobacteria bacterium. Taxonomy (GTDB): domain Bacteria; phylum Pseudomonadota; class Gammaproteobacteria; order Natronospirales; family REEB76; genus DASSKW01. The sequence continues at coordinate 18,149 of DASSOA010000092.1, read as the reverse complement.
GGGACAGGTGATTTCGAATTTGCGCCGCCGGATCCCGCGGTAAATGATTTCACCGGCCGTCTCCAGATCCATCAAGAAAGGCATCGGAAATTGATTGTCCGCCGTCATCGCGGTGTCGATAAAGCCGGGGTTGCAAATCGAGATCGCGATGCCCTTGCGTTCCAGCTCGAAACGCAGTGATTCGGCAAGATTGATCAGCGCCGCCTTGGTGGGACCGTACGCTGCGGCACGCGGCACGCCGCGATAGCCGGCCACGCTGCCGACGATCACGATGTGACCGCCTTTGCGTTGCAGAAACAGCGGCAGAACGGCGTCAATACCGTTCACGGCACCAAGGTAATTGACCTGCATGTGTCTGGCGCAGACCTCGGCATTGAACTCGGCGAGCTTGATGAACTGGCCGATTCCGGCGTTCAGCACCACGAGCTGCAGTGGACCAAGCTCTGATTCAATACGCGACACGGTAGTGCGTACCGCCTGCAGGTCGGCAACGTCCAGCGGGTAGCCGTGCAGGCGTTCAGCATCGAGTCCGGCGGCTTCGGACAGTGGCCCCGGCCGGCGACCCGAAATAGCCACCGTCCAGCCGTCTGCGGCGAGCCGCAATGCGAGCGTGCGGCCGATGCCTGTGCCACCGCCGGTAATCCACGCCACACGAGAAGCCGGGTTCTGCATAGTTATGGTTGCCTCCGCTGACCGGGAGCGTGATTCTAGCGCGAACCACGCTGCGGCTTCCCGCTTGCCGTGTCCTGGCGCGTGCTATACCTTGTGCGCTTCACGGGACGCCCGTGGATTCGCGACAGCATGCGACCGCCGAGGACCTGAATGGACAAATTCTGGCTGAAAGAATACCCGGCGGGGGTCCCCGCCGAAATCAATACCGGCGCCTACGCGTCCATCAAGGCCGTTCTGGAAGAGAGTTTTGCGAAATTCGCTGAACTGCCGGCGTTCACCAACATGGGGACCGCGCTCAGTTACGCGGAAATTGACGCGCAGAGCCGCCGCTTTGCCGCTTACCTGCAAAAGGTTGCGGGACTCAACAAGGGCGATCGCGTCGCGCTGATGATGCCCAACCTGCTTCAGTATCCAGTGGCGCTGTTTGGCATCCTGCGTGCCGGTATGGTCGCGGTGAACGTCAATCCGCTGTACACCTCGCACGAGCTTGAGCATCAACTGACCGATTCCGGTGCCAGGGCAATTGTGATACTGGAAAATTTCGCCACTACTTTACAGCAAGTGGTGGGAAAAACCGGCGTACAGCATGTGATCGTCACCGCCATCGGTGACCTGCTGGGCTTTCCAAAACGGCCGATCGTGAATTTCGTGGTGCGCCGCGTCAAGAAAATGGTGCCACCATGGCGCATTGCAGGCGCACGCAGTTTTCGCGACGTGCTTGCCGAAGGCGCACGACATCAACCTGACGACGTTGCCCTGACCCACGATGATATTGCCTTTCTCCAGTACACCGGCGGTACCACCGGTGTATCCAAGGGCGCGGTGCTCACGCACGGCAACATGGTCGCCAACGTGCTGCAGGCATCCGCCTGGCTCGGATCATCGCTGGAGCGGAAACAGGAAGTGGTGATTACCGCGCTGCCCCTGTACCACATCTTTTCCCTGACCGCGAATTGCATGGTGTTCATCACGCTGGGCGGCACCAACGTGCTCATTACCAACCCGCGTGACTTGCCAACCTTCGTCAAGACGCTGGCTGGTGTCCGGTTCAGCGTCATTACCGGCGTGAACACGCTGTTCAATGCGTTGCTGCATGCGCCCGGATTCGAGAAGCTGGATTTTTCCGCACTTAAACTCGCGCTCGGTGGCGGCATGGCGGTGCAGCGCGCCGTCGCCGAACACTGGAAACAGGTCACCGGCGTGCCGATTGTCGAGGCCTACGGTCTGACCGAAACGTCGCCTGCCGCATGCATCAATCCGCTGGACCTCAAGGATTACAACAGCAGCATCGGTTTACCGATTCCATCAACCGAGGTCAGCATCCGCGACGACAGTGGCAACGAATTGCCGGTGGCGGAGGTCGGCGAAATCTGCATCCGTGGTCCACAGGTGATGCGTGGTTACTGGAACCGGCCGGATGAAACCGCCAAGGTGCTGTCACCGGACGGTTGGCTGCGCACCGGCGACATGGGACGTTTCGACGAGCGCGGCTATGTCTATATCGTGGATCGCAAGAAAGACATGATCCTGGTGTCCGGTTTCAACGTGTATCCGAATGAAGTCGAGGACGTCGTCATGATGCATCCCGGCGTGCGCGAGTGCGCCGCGGTGGGCATACCGAACGAACATTCCGGGGAAGTGGTGAAACTGTTTGTGGTCAAGAAAGACCCGGCGCTGACCGGCGAAGAACTTATCGCGCATTGCCACAAATATCTCACCGGCTACAAGGTCCCGAAATTCGTGGAATTCCGCCAGGAACTGCCCAAATCGAACGTGGGCAAGATCCTGCGGCGGGAATTGCGCGATGAAGCGACGGCACAAACGGCGTAATGCCGTCGGCCCCCCATGCTCAGCCGTGAAAGGCGGGGCTCAGTTCCGCGACTGCGTCAAGCAGCGCGGCAACATGCTCGGGTGGAACATCCTGCGTGACGCCGTGACCGAGATTGAACACGTGACCGTTGCCGTGGCCGAAGCCGTCCAGCACCAGACCGGTCTGGGCGCGAATCTGTTCGGGAGAGGCACGCAACACGGCGGGATCGAGGTTCCCCTGCAGGGCGACCCTGTCGCCGACACGACGACGCGCTTCGCCGATGTCCTGGGTCCAGTCAATGCCAAGCGCGTCGGCGCCTGATTCCGCCATGCTTTCCAGCCAGCCGCCGCCGCCTTTGGTAAACAGAATGAGTGGCACGCGCCGGTTGTCGTGTTCACGGATCAGACCGCTGGCAATTTGCGTCATGTATCGCAGCGAAAATTCGCGATAGGCAGCGGCGGCCAGCGCGCCGCCCCAGGTGTCGAACAGCATCACGGCTTGTGCGCCCGCCTTGATCTGCGCGTTCAAATACAGCGTGACCGATCCGGCAAGCTTGCCGAGCAGGGCATGGAGTGTGGCGGGCTCCTGGTAAAGCAACGTCTTGATGCGGGCAAACTCACGGCTTGAGCCACCTTCGACCATGTAGGTTGCCAGCGTCCATGGACTGCCCGCGAAGCCGATCAGCGGCACGCGACCGGCCAGTTCGCGACGGATCAGACGCACGGCATCCATGACGTAGCGCAATTCGGTTTCGGGATCCGGTATGGCAAGTTGCATCACAGCGGACGCGTCGCGCACCGGCCGTTCAAATGCCGGTCCTTCGCCCTCGACGAAATGCAGACCCAGGCCCATTGCCGAGGGTATGGTGAGAATGTCGGAAAACAGGATCGCTGCATCCAGTGGGAAGCGATCAAGCGGTTGCAGGGTGACTTCGCAGGCGAGTTCCGGTGTGCTCATCAGCTTGATGAAACTGCCGGCGCGTGCCCGGGTGGCGCGGTATTCGGGCAGGTAACGTCCGGCCTGACGCATGATCCATACCGGCGTGCGTGCCACGGGCTGACGCAGCAGCGCGCGCAACAGCAGATCGTTTTCAAGCGTCGATTGTGTCACGAACGTTCTCCCCGGCTCTCTCCCGAAGGGGGAGGGGAATAAAGCCTCGCATTATTTGTCGAATATTGCCGCGATCGATTCCTGAATGGCTTCCGCCGCGGCACGCGGATCGGCTGCCTTGCGGATCGGCCGTCCCACGACAATGTAATCAGCCCCGTTATTGAATGCCTGCTCGACGGTGACTGCGCGCTTCTGGTCGTCGTCGGGCCGGTTTTCCACCGGCCGGATGCCCGGCGTGATCACCAGCAAACGGTGATCAATGAATTCACGGAGTCTTGCCGCTTCCATCCCTGAGGACACGACCCCGTCGCAGCCGGCTTCAAGCGCACGGCGCGCGCGCGACAGCACCAGCTCTTCCACGTCGCATTTGAAACCGAGGTCATCGAGGTCGCCGCGATCCAGGCTGGTCAGCGCCGTGACGGCCAGCACCTTGAGCTTGCCTTTGACTTCCGCGGCCGCTTCCATGATCGACTGATTGCCGTGAATGGTGCAGAACGTTGCACCCCGCTGCGACAGCTGGCGAACCGCCGCCTGGACCGTGGCCGGGATGTCGAAGAACTTGAGATCGACAAACACCCGTTTGTCCTGCTGCACCAGCCAGTCGAGCAACTCGAAATAGCCGCCGGCCATAAACAGTTCCAGTCCGATCTTGTAGAACTGCACCGACTCGCCCAGGGTTGTGACGAGCCTGCGGGCGGAATCCGCATCCGCTACGTCGAGCGCGAAAATGAGGCGTTCGCGGACAGGCACAATATTGCTGGAGAGCATGAGACGTTCTTTATTGGTTGAGGACCGGGCCGCAATTTTATCACGCGGACCGCTTCGAACCGGTGCCGCGGTCCTCACCCGTGAGTCGGTGATATTCACGTTCGGCGTAACGGTCTGTCATGCCTGCAATGTAGTCGGCGACCAAGCGGGCCCGTGCGGTGGCGCCCTGGTTGATTTCCACCTGAGCTGCCTGGCGGGCGACGGTCTCCGGCAGCTCGTCGCTTTCGGAGAAATAGGCCTCGAACAGGGTGCTGACGATACGCGTGGCGCGCTGCGTCATCGTTTGCACCCGCGGATGGAAATACAGATGTGTGCGCAGAAATTGCGACAGCTGCCGGTTGCTGTCGCGCAGGGTTTCGCTCAAACCGATCAGTGGACGGGATTGGGCGCGCGCGCTGTCGGCGTCGGAAAGCCGTGCGGCCGCAATATTGGTGCGACTGGTCTCGATGAGATCGGTAATCAGCTGATTGATAATGCGACGGACGATTTCATGGGTACGCCGGCGCGGCGACAGATCCGGGTACTGCTTAATCACGGCGTCGTGATGGCGACGAAATAGCGTGATCTCGAGCAGCGCGTCCATTGCCAGCAATCCGGCACGCAGGCCGTCATCCACGTCATGGCTGTTGTAGGCAATCTCGTCGGCCAGGTTGGCAAGCTGGGCTTCGAGCCCCGGCTGGGTGCGGTCGAGGAACCGCTGTCCGACGCTGCCGAGTTCGCGCGCATTGGCAACCGAACAATGTTTGAGGATGCCTTCGCGGGTTTCGAATGTGAGATTTAGCCCGGCGAAGGCGGGGTAGCGTTCTTCCAGCAGATCCACGACCCGCAATGACTGGAGGTTGTGCTCAAAGCCGCCGTAGTCGCGCATCGCGGCGTGAAGCGCATCCTGTCCCGCGTGCCCGAACGGTGTGTGCCCGAGGTCATGGGCCAGCGCGATGGCTTCGGTCAGCGGTTCATTGAGATTGAGCGCCACCGCTGCGCTCCGTGCGATCTGCGCCACCTCCAGCGAATGCGTCAGTCGGGTCCGGTACATGTCGCCTTCGTCGTAGACGAATACCTGGGTCTTGTACATGAGACGGCGGAACGCGGTGCTGTGAATGATGCGGTCGCGATCGCGCTGGTATTCGCTGCGGTAGACGGGCGGCGGTTCGGGGTGACGCCGGCCGCGCGAGGAACCATCCTGCGCTGCCCAGGGCGCGAGTGGAGCGGAGAACGTCATGGGTGCCTCAAAGCGGCTTTCCTGCCAGCGTGTCGGCGAGGGCCGCGGCATCGAACGCATCCGTCACTTCAGCGTTGCCGATGCCATGCGGCAGTACCAGGCGCAGACGCCCATTGCGGACTTTCTTGTCGCGCTGCATGTGCTGCATGAAACTTTCGGGCGTCAGCGCTTGCGGTGCCTTGACCGGCAATCCGGCGCGTTCCAGCAAACGGCCGAGACGCCGGTATTCCGCGGCAGTGAGCCAGCCCATGCGCACCGACAGGGCCGAAGCCATCATCATGCCGGCAGCGACCGCCTCGCCGTGCAGCCATTCCCCGTAGCCCAGTCCCACCTCAATGGCATGTCCGAAGGTGTGACCGAGGTTGAGCAGTTCGCGTTGGCCGTTCGCTTCGCGTTCATCCGCGGCGACCACCTGTGCCTTGATTTCGCAGGAACGGTACACGACCTGATTGAGGAGTTCACGGTCGTGGGCGAGGAGCGCCTGGATGTTGGTTTCCAGCCAGAGGAAAAAATCCGCGTCGGCCATCATGCCGTATTTGATGACTTCAGCCAGACCCGCACTGAAATTGCGTGTGTCGAGTGTTGTCAGCGTGTCGGTATCGGCAATGACGGCCTGCGGCTGGTAAAATGCGCCAATCATGTTCTTGCCGTAGCGATGGTTGATCGCCGTTTTGCCGCCGACCGATGAGTCCACCTGCGCCAGCAGGGTGGTGGGGACTTGCAGATACGGGATGCCGCGCTGGTAACAGGCCGCGGCAAAGCCGGTCAGATCGCCGACCACACCTCCACCGAGTGCAATCAGCGTGGTGTCGCGACCCAGTTCGTTCTTGAGCAGGAACGAAAATATCCTGTCCAGTGTCTGCCAGTGCTTGTTCTGTTCGCCGTTCGGCAGGATCGTGCTGTGCAGCTTGAAGCCGGCAAGCGTGCGCTGCAGCCGGTCCAGATAGAGCGGGGCCACCAGATCATCGGTGACAATGCACACCTGCCCGTGTTCGCAAAACGGGGCAAACAAATCGCGCTGGCCAAGCAGTGCGCTGCCGACGTAGATCGGATAACTGCGGGCTCCGAGATCGACAGACAATGTCTTCATTCAGTCAGCCTGCGTGCCGGTTCTGTTCCGGGCCCGGTTTCAGCGCGCGAACGATCTGCCGGGCGAGCGCCCGCACATGGCCGTGGTCAGTGGAAATGGTCAGTTGCGCCAGCGCTTCGTAAAACGGCTCCCGGGCAGCGACCAGTTCACGCAAGCGCGCCTCATGGTTGGCGTTGTCTGCGAGCAAAGGCCGGTTCTGATTGCGTTGGGTACGGGTACTCAATGCCGCTGGCGATGCCTTGAGATAAACGACAATGCCACGGCTTGCCAGGCAATCGCGGTTGGCGGAATCCAGCACAGCGCCGCCGCCGGTGGCAAGCACGATGTTGTCGAGTTGAGTCAGTTCGGCGAGGACTTCACGTTCCCGGCGGCGAAACCCGGTTTCGCCTTCCTTTTCGAATATCAGCGGAATATCAACGCCGGTGCGGCGTTCGATTTCCCGGTCAACGTCAAGAAACTCGCGTTTCAGCAGCAGTGCCAGTTCCCTCCCGATGGCGCTCTTGCCGGCGCCCATCGGGCCAATGAGGAAGATGCGTGCGTGCTGCTCCATTCATGTTCAGGGTTACGGGATATTAATGGAAACAATGGGACTGTCGGAAACGGTTGATGTCGTCGGTGTGGTGGCTTCAAGATAGAACGATCCTGTCGCAGGCTTGGTCAAGTCGGATTGCGAAACAATGACCGCGATCGAAGGATCGGTGCCGCCACAGCCCACGTTTCCCACCTTGTAGCTGCTTGGCTGCATGGTGGCAGTGGCATTGACCAGGTTCACGGTCACCAGCGTTATGGTCGTGTCTTTTGGCAGCGTGTTGCCGTTTTCGTCGCTGATGGTGAACACATCGGCGCCGGCGGATGTCATGCTTGAGCTGGACGGGGTCATGATTGCATGGCTGCCTGCCATCACTATGCAGATCGCCCCGCCCACGGCAATCTGGCTGTTTCCGCAGCGAGACGAGTCCTTGCAGTTCACACCGTCCCATTTACCGTTCGGACCGTCGTAGCTTCCATTCTGATTGAAGTCGAAGAAGTTTTCGCCGCTGTCGTAACTGCCGCTGGCGTTCGAGTCAGCGTAAATCTCGCCTTCATCGGTAAACGTGTCACCGGCATCAAAGACGCCGTCGCCGTTGTTATCGTCAAATCCTTCCTCACCGGGAGAGGCATACACCAGAATGTATGCGTCCCCGACATGGGACAGCGTGCCGGTAGCCGGGCGCGGGTTCTGGCTGGTCCAGGTCACCTGGCAGGCACCGTTTGTGGTGCTGCAGGAGCCGCCGCCACCGGCGCCGTTACCCACGGTGCCGCCGGCACCCGGACCCCGGGTGTTGAACGACACAGTGGTGCCATCCGGGACCGGGTTGCCGAACCGGTCCCCCAGTCGCGCGGTGATCGTGGCGGTTGCGCCATCGTTGTCAAAACCTTCCGGATTGTAGGTGTCAACCGAAAGACTGAAGTATTTCTGTGACGGCACACCGCCGCTGATGGCAAGCCCGGTGGATTGCGTGGAAATCGGGCCATTGGGGCCTTGAACGGTGGCGATGACGCTAATCGGTTCTGCAACTGTGCCTGACGTCACCACGGTCTGAACCAGGCCGCTGGCGTCGCTTTTGGCAGTGGAGGATGACAGGCTCACCCCGCCAACCGTGGTATTGAGCGCAAACGTTACATCGGTATTGGGCTTGATGCCGCCGGTGGTGTCGAGCACCTTGAATACGACGGTTGAGGATTCAGACGAACCCACCCCGCCCATGCCCTTGAGTGCAATCGTCGGCGGCGTGGCGGATACGAATTGAATGGATCCCAATTGCGCCGCCTGAACCGTGATGGTGCCTGTCGCCGTAACAGTGGAGCCACTAATAGAAGCCGTCGCCGTGATGGTGTCGCTGCTGCTACAACCTTTGGCAGTATAAGTGGCGGTTGCGGTACCCGTCGTGGTCGTGACCGTCGAAGTCGGCGACGTTACACCGGGTGTTGCATCAACAATCGTGGCCAGGCCGGAACTCACGCAAGGTGAATTGAAACTGACCGATACGGATTGCGCGTAGAGTGAGCCGTCGGCGTTGACGATGGTCGCGGTCACGCTCGTGGAGCCGCCCGCCGAAAGTGTGGACGATCCGATACCAATGGCAAGGGCACCTTTCTGGAACGATGAGCCGCTGCCGCTGCCTATGGACACCGAACCCGATGTGCCGCCACCCGTGCTGCTCGAGGATCCGCCGCTTCCTGAACCGCTGCCGGCAAAACTGGAGTTGGCCCCGCCGCCGCAGCCAGTCAATGTGATCAATAACGCCATCAGGGCAATGCTTGCAAATCTGCGGTTCATGGCTGTGACCCTCGTACGTTCAATGCTTCTCTGCCAGGTCCTGTCAACAAACGGCGCGGTTATTCAGCGACACCGCCGGTGCCGCTCTGATCCATCACAATCTTCGGCGTCACGAAAATCAGCAATTCGTCCTTGTTATCTATCGTCGTGGTGCTGCGGAACAGCCAGCCGAGCAGCGGGATATCGCCCAATAACGGAACCTTGCTGACCCCGGTCGTCTTGGTCGTTTCATACACGCCTCCGAGGACGACCGTATCGCCGTTGTTGACCAGCACCTGGGTCTTGACATCGCGCGTGTCGATGCTTGGTACGCTTCCTCCTGTGCCGGTCGGCACGTTCTGGCCGATACTGTCTTTGTGCACCTCGAGGTCCATGATGATGCGGCTGTCAGGGGTAATTTGCGGGGTCACGTCAAGGCTGAGGACGGCGTTCTTGAATGAAACCGTTGTTGCGCCGCTGGAAGCCGCCTGCTGATAAGGAATCTGCACGCCCTGTTCAATGTGGGCTTTGCTCTGATTGGCGGTGATTACGCGCGGGCTGGATACGACTTCACCTTTACCCTCGGCCTGAAGTGCGGAGAGTTCGAGGTTGATCAGATAGTTGTTCTTCAGTATTGCCAGGCCGATTTGTCCGGCCGCGCCGGCTGCCGGCGAGTTGACATTGAGCTGGTCGTTCAGAGACGGCAGCGCCACTGGGAATTGCTGGCCGCTGGAGCCGATGTTGGATATCGCCGAATTGATCATGGTGTTGGCGCCGGTTGAATCACCGGTGACTGCGATCAGCCCGTTATTGCCGTTGATGGCACGGGCACCGGTGGCGCCGAATTTGACACCCAGCGCACTGTTGAAATCATTGTTGGCAATAACGATGCGGGATTCGATCAGAACCTGTTTTACCGGCACGTCCAGTTTGGCCACCATCTGACGGATCTGGTCCAGATTGGACGCGGTATCCTGAATCAGAAGCGTATTGGTGCGTGTATCCACCGAAACGCTCGACCGCTTGGACAGCAACGCGTTGTTGTTCTTCAGAAGGTTGGCAATGTCCGCCGCTTTTGCGTAGTTGATCTGTATGAAAGCCGATTCCAGCGGCTCTGCTTCCTGAGCCGCCGATTCGGCGGCCTCCTGGGCGGCAATTTCCGTTGCCGTGCCCACCATCATCACGTTGCCGTATTGACGTACCGCGAGACCTTTGCTGTGCAGGATGATGTCGAGCGCTTCATCCCACGGCACGTCCTGAAGCCGCAGTGTGATGTTGCCGCGCACACTGTCGGACACCACAATATTCCTGCCGCTGGCATCGGCCAGAATCTGCAGCACCGCACGAATGTCGATATTCTGGAAGTTCAGGCTGATCTTCTGGCCCTGGTACGTCTTGCCGCCCAGGCCGCCTGTCTGAGCAACCGCCTGTTGTGCGACGGGTTTCACTTCGACCGAGAATGTATTGTCGCTCTGATACGCAAGTTTGTCGTATTTGCCGGTGGGGTGAATCACAAGCCGGGCGCCGCCCGCAGTATTCTCTGCGTCAACGTACAGCACGGGCGTTGCGAAATCGGATACATCCATCCGGCGTACAAGATTCGCCGGCAGATGCGCATCCGCGAAGTCCACGACGATGTTCCCACCCTGGGTGTGTACATTGCCGATGATGCCCGGGTCGCTCAGATCCACCATGACCTGCGCGGTGCCGCCGCTGCCGCGACGAAAGTCCACGGCAGTCAGTGTTCTGCCCGATGCAGCTGCGGTTTGTGCAACCGCTTGCGTGGCAGCAGGCGCGGCGCTGGCCGGAGCAGACGCTGACGGCGCAACGGCCGGTGCAGCCGGTAAGGCTTGAGGTGTGGAACTGGCCGGACCAAAACTGCTGGGGTTGGTTTCGGCAACGGCCGTGTCATTGGGGCCGCTGCCCAGAATCACGTAAACCGCGTCGCCCTGGGTCGCGATGTTGTACGGAACCAGCGTCGAGAGATTGACGACAACGCGCGTACGACCACCGGCCTCGGCTGCCACCACACTGTTGACCGCGCCGACGCTGACATCGGTCTTGCGGTTCTTGAGGGCGAGCCCCGTGTTGTCAAGATCGAGCGCCAGACGTGCCGGTTGATTCACGGTAAACGTCAGCGGCTTGGGTGCGGTCCCGCTGAGCTTCAACGTCAGTTGCACGCGGTCGCCGGTGAGCTTGGTCGCCGTGATCGACTGCAATTGCAGTTGGCCGGCGTCGGCTGACTGGGCATGCGCAACAGGCATGCACAGCAGTGCCAGACTCAACGCAAAGCTACCGGCTATGCCCAGACCGGTTTTGATTCGAAGAAATTTGTGTTTCGTGTTCATGGCTGTTGCCTCACCTTGCCGTTCAGTCGCCCAGCTGCACGTTCGTCATGCGCTCGGTCCAGCCGCCCTGGCCGTCCGGCACGATTTCACGCAATGTCAGGCCGGAATCGCTAATGCTGATGACTTTTCCGAAATTCTGGCCCATGTAATTTCCTTTCTTGACCCGGTGCACAATGCCGTCTCCGTCCCGGATCAATGCCCACAGCGTTCCGTCGGCATTGAGTGTTCCCAGCATCTTCAGGCTGTCCAGCGGGAACTGTTCAAGGTATTCGCGATTGCGATTGAAATCCGGGTGAATGCCCGAGCTGGCATTGCTCTTGAGATTGGCGTTATTCATGGCCTGCAACTGCGGGTCGAATGGCGAGCGCAGGTTGGCATCCGCATAGATGAAAGTTTCGAAAGGCTTCACCTGGGGCAATGGTTCCACGTAACCGCCCTTGCGTGCTTTCACCTGTTCCGCATATTGACGCAGATCGCTCATGCGATCGCCACAAGCAGTCAGCGACAGAACACTGATCGCCAGAGCCAGCGCTGCGCGAATGCGATGAATGTAATGCGGATATATCATCTGTGGCCTCGTCCTTTGGAACCCTTGGTGCCACCCTCGTTTCCTTCGAGGTAACGGTAGGTTTTGGCAGTCAGGGTCATGACCAGGTTGTTTCCCTTGGCGTTGGCGCCTTGCGGTTTGATGTCAATATCGTGCACGGTCACGATGCGCGGCAGAGCGGCAACATCGCTGACAAATTTGCCGAATTCATGGTAGTTGCCCTCAACCACGATTCGTATCGGCTTTTCCGCGTAGAAATCCTTGCGGATTTCGTTTTCCGGCTGAAACAGGTTCTGCTTCAGCCCGTCAACCTGAGCGGTCTGGGAAATATCCTGCAACAGACTCGGGATCTCGGTCCTGCCGGGCAACTGGCGCAGCATGGTGCCGAAGGATTTGGTCATTTCATCGAGTTGCTTTTTGTACGTTGCAAGATTGGCCGCTTTGGAGGCTTTGTCTTCGAATTCCTTTTTCAGCGAAATTTCCTTGTTTGCATCCTCGGCGAGCTGTGCCTGCTGATCGCGGATGACAAACCAGTATCCAGCTCCTACGACTACAACAAAGATCACCAGGAGTGTCAGGATCCGTGCAAACAGCGGCCAGCTGCCGATGTTTTTGGGGTCCAGGTTTTGAAGTTCCTGAAATTTCTTGTTCAGGTCGTCAAGATTCATGGCCGCTTACCTCGTTTGTCGGCCTCTTTGGCCGCTTGGGCGGCTTTGTCGATGATCTTGGCTGTGACAGCAAACTTTTGCAGGTGAGCATTCGGCTTAACGGAACTGTCCTGTTGCACAATCTGCAGATTCGGATCACCCAGCCACATTGAATTGTCGATATTGCGCATATATGCGGAGACACGCGCGCTGGACTCCGCAATTCCGTCAAGGCTGAGCACAGTGCCTTTCTGGTTCACGTGAGTGAGGTACACACCGGGAGGCAGGGTTCTGACCAGCTGGTCAAACACGTGCACTTCTGTGGGGCGGCTGCGCTGCAGCTCTTCGATGATCTGCATGCGAGCCAGGAGCTGTTGTTTGGTTTTCTGCAGATCCTTGATCTGGGCAATCTGCTTGTCGAGTCCGGCGATCTGGTCCTTGAGATAAGCATTTCGGGCATCCTGGTTGGAGATTGCCGCACTCACCAGACCGTACATCGCCAGTACCACGACGCCGGCAAGCCCGGCGACGGTCACCGCCATGATATTGAAGGATTGCTGACGCTGTCTGCGTCGCTCTTCGCGCCAGGGGAGCAGGTTGATGCGTGGCATGTCAGTCGAAGCTCCGTAACGCCAATCCGCAGGCAATGAGGAGTGCCGCGGATTCGTTTTCTGCCAACTGCGCCTTGGCGCGGGACGACAGTTTCATTTTGCCGAAAGGATTACCAACGACCGCAGGTGTATTGAGGCGTTCGCTGATGCGTTCTGCGGCACCGGGAATGGACGCGCAACCGCCGCACACGATGATCTGGTCGAGGTGCTGGTGCTCGCTGGTCGAAGACTGATAGAACTGCAACGAGCGGTTCACCGCCTGCGCCATGTCATCCATGAACGGATCCAGTATTTCCACCTTGTAGTTGTTCGGCAGGCCGCCCTCCTTCTTGGCTTTTCCCGCTTCTTCGAACGTCAGGCCGTAATGGCGCATGATTTCTTCAGTCAGCAGTTTGCCGCCGAAGTCGCTGTTGTAGTTGTAGATGATCTTGCGGTCGTGAACCACGCTGAAAGTGGTGGTGGCGGCGCCAAAGTCCACCAATCCGATGGTGCGGTCGAGGCCTTCATCCACCATCTGGTATATCAGCAGTTCCACTGCGTTTTCGAGCGCGTAAACCTCCACGTCAACCACCTTCGCGGTCAACCCGGCGACATCCATGACGCTCTGTACCTTCTCGACGTTTTCGCGGCGTGCGGCGACCAGCAGCACGTCCACCAGCTCGGGGTCGTTTTCGGAGGCACCCAGAATTTCGTAATCGAACGCCACTTCTTCAAGCGGCTGGGAAATGTATTGATCGGCCTGCAGCTCGATCTGTTCACCCAGATCCTTGTCCGAGAGCGTGATCGGCATCTGGATGGTCTTGGTCATGACCTGGCCGCCGATTGCGACGGCTGCCAGTTTGGTAGTCGGATTGGCACGCTTGACGGCCTTGCGCACAGCATTGCCCACCGCTTCCACGTCCATGATCACCTTGTCGGTGATAGCATTGGCGGGCATGGCCTCGGCAGCGAAGCTTTCTACCTTGTAGGTCCCGCCGCTCTTGGAGAGTTCGATCAGCTTCACTGAAGAGGTGCTGATGTCGATTCCCAAAAGGGGCTGTGACGATCGCTTGAAAAGCACGCGTTTACCCTTCGCTAGGTCGTAGGATAAGGCCCCTTGGAGCCTCCCCAGGTCTTAAGTTACAGCTTCAATATATATCAACAAATGATTAAATCAAATATAGTTTTTCCATTTTCGGGTGTGTGCTTTCTCACCACCTCCAGCCGGCCATGACGGCCTTTCAGCAGGTATCCGATGCGCCGTTTACCTAAAGCACTATATGTTGTGATTGTGGGTGGTCTGGCCCTCTTCGGGTTGGGTGTCCTGGGGGTCGTCATCACCTATCTGTACGTCGCGCCCAGCCTGCCTTCTGTCGCCGTCCTCAAGGACATCCGGCTGCAGGTCCCGCTCAGGGTGTACACGCGCGATGGCCGATTGCTGGCCCAGTTCGGCGAAAAGCGCCGGATTCCGCTGTCGTTCGAGCAGATTCCAAAGCCGATGGTCAACGCCTTTGTCGCCGCGGAAGACGAGCATTTCTGGGAACATCCGGGAATCGACGTCGAAGGGGTGCTGCGTGCGGCCATTCACCTCGCCCTCACTGGCCGGCGCACCCAGGGCGGCGGCACCATCACCATGCAGGTTGCACGCGATTTCTTTCTGACCCGCAAAAAGACCTTCAGCCGCAAGATCAGGGAAGCCTTTCTGGCATTGAAGATCGAGCGTGAGCTGTCCAAGCAGGACATCCTGGCGCTCTATATCAACAAGATTTATCTCGGTAACCGGGCCTATGGCGCCGGCGCTGCCGCGGAGGTGTATTACGGCACCGATGTCGATCACCTGACCCTGGCCCAGATTGCGATGATCGCGGGCCTGCCGCAGGCACCGTCGGCGGCAAATCCGCTTGCCAACCCGCAGCGGGCCCTGGCGCGGCGCGGCTATGTGCTGGGGCGCATGCTGGCGGACGGCTATATCACCCAGGACGATTACAACCAGGCCATGGCAGCACCGCTTACGGCGACGTACCACGAACCCACGGCCGCCGTCAGTGCACCGTATGTCGCCGAAATGGTGCGCAATGACATGGTTGCCAAATACGGGGACGATGCCTACACCGCGGGCTACTCGGTGACGACCACCATCGACAGCCGACTGCAGCCCAAGGCGGTGGCGGCGGTGCGTGACGGATTGCTCGACTACGACCGGCGCCACGGCTGGCGCGGTGCGGTCGCCCATGTGAACCTGGCCAGCACCGCCGGCGAAAATGAATTCAAGCAGGCGGTCGAGAGCCGCGATCATGTCGGCGGCCTTGATCCCGCCGTGGTGGTTTCACTTCAGGATCAGAGCGCGGAACTCTATGCCGACGGCGCCGGCCTCGTGCGCGTGGACTGGAACGGGCTGAAGTGGGCCCGCAAGTATCTTGATGTCAACTCGGTGGGTGTCTCTCCTAAAAATGCTTCGGATATATTCAAGCGCGGCGACATCGTGTATCTGCGTCAGGATGCGCAGGGTAACTGGGATCTTGCGCAGGTCCCGACCGCACAAAGCGCGCTGGTTTCAGTGGATCCGTTCGATGGCGCAATTGTCGCGCTGGTCGGCGGGTTCGATTTCAATGCCAGCAAATTCAACCGCGTCACGCAGGCGCACCGCCAGCCCGGCTCGTCTTTCAAGCCGTTCTATTATTCGGCCGCGCTGGAAGATGGCTTCACCCCTGCGACGGTTGTGAATGATGCGCCGGTAGTGGTGAAAGACCCCGCATTGGGCGCCTGGCGCCCCGGAAACTATGAAGGGGATTTCAGCGGCCCGACGCGTTTGCGTAACGCCCTGGCGCACTCGCTGAACCTGGTGTCGATTCGCGTACTGCAGACCATCGGTATCGACTACGCACTGAATTACCTCGGCAAATTCGGTTTTGCAGCCGACGAAATTCCCCACAACCTGACCATGGCGCTCGGCAGCGCCAGTCTCACGCCACTGGAAATGGCGCGAGGCTATTCGGTATTCGCCAACCACGGTTTTCGAGTCACGCCGTATTACATCCAGCGGATTGAAGACGGTTCTGGCAAGGTGTTGTTCGAAGCCGATCCGAGTGTTGCCTGCGACACCTGCAGCGTAGATACGAGCGGAGCAACCAAGACGCTCACGCCTGCCGCGGCTGATCCGCCGCCCGCGATGCCCAGCTTTGCGCCCCAGGTCATCACGCCGCAAAACGACTGGTTGATGACCAGCATGATGCAGGACGTGATCAACTACGGAACCGGCCAGGGCGCGCGTGCGCTGGGCCGCGACGATCTCGCCGGCAAGACCGGGACCACCAACGATTGGACCGATGCCTGGTTCGACGGCTTCAACAACGACATCGTCACCGTGGTGTGGGTCGGCAACGACCAGCCGTCGCAGTCGCTGGGTAACGGCGAGCAGGGCGCGCGTGCGGCGCTGCCGATCTGGACGGACTTCATGGGTGCTGCGCTCAACCATGTGCCTGATCCGACGGATCCCTATCCCCAGCCACCGGGGCTGGTGCGCGCGCGCATCGATCCGGTGACCGGGCTGCTGGTCAGCGCCACATCGCCAGGGTCAATCTGGGAATATTTCGAAGCCGGCCATCTGCCGGCCAAGGAACCGGACAAGAAGAAGCAGGGTAGCAGCGATCTGTTTTAGGCGGATGTGCTACCCTTTTTTCAGATGCCCTTTTCCAGAGCACTGATGACCCGACGCGCGTCGCCACGTACGGATGATTCCCGGCGTCTCCTGACCGAGGAAGCGGCCCGCATCATGGCCGAGGAAGGAGTGCGGGACTTCCTGTTCGCGAAACGCAAGGCGGCTGAACGGCTGGGTTTCGATCCCCGCAGCCTGCACATGCCGACCAATCTCGAGGTTGAGCACGCCGTCATGGAACGCCAGCGCCTGTTCCAGGCGGATTCGCAGCCGCACCTGCTGCGCAAGCTGCGGCGCACTGCGCGCGATGCCATGCAATTGCTGGCGCCTTTCAACGCAAGACTGGTCGGGCCGGTTCTCGCCGGGACCGCGGCAGCATACGACGTCATTTACCTGCATGTGTTCAGCGACATGCCGGAACAGATTGCCATCTTCCTGATGGAAAAGAATATTCCGTACGAGGTCTCCGCCCGCAAACTGAAGTCGGGCAATGGCGCGCTGCATGAGTATCCGGTTTACCGGTTTGTCGCGGGCGAGGTGCCGATCGAACTCACGGTGTTCGGTGTGGACGGCATCCGTGAGGCGCCGGCCAGCCCGGTGGACGGCAAACCGATGCGGCGGGCTTCCCTGCGCGATCTGGATCTGCTGCTGGCGGTCAGCGAGTAGTGGGCGGCGCGCGGGTATTTCCAGTCCGAATGAAAAAAGCGGCGTAAAACGCCGCTTTTTTAACGCCTGCATTCAGCAACCGCGCGCTATTTTCGTTTGCCGATCTCGACGTAGTCGCGTCGCGTCGCGCCGGTATAGAGCTGGCGCGGACGGCCGATTTTCATATGCGGATCGGCGATCATTTCCTGCCAGTGCGCGACCCAGCCCACGGTGCGTGCGATGGCGAACATCACCGTGAACATGTTCATCGGAATGCCCAGCGCCTTGTAGATGATTCCCGAATAGAAGTCCACGTTGGGATAGAGCTTCTTCTCGACGAAGTAGTCGTCCTTGAGCGCGATTTCTTCGAGCCGCATTGCCAGCTCCAGCAACGGATCGTCATCACGCCCCAGCTTCTGCAAGACCTTATGACAGGTGGCTCGAATGATCTTGGCGCGCGGATCGTAATTCTTGTATACGCGATGGCCGAAGCCCATCAGGCGGAAGCCCGAATTCTTGTCCTTGGCCTTGGCGAGAGCCTTGTCGATGTTCTTGACGTCGCCGATTTCCTTCAGCATGTTGAGCACGGCTTCATTGGCGCCGCCGTGTGCCGGTCCCCACAGCGTGGCGATACCGGCGGCAATTGCTGCATAGGGATTGGTTCCGGAACTGCCGGCCAGACGCACCGTCGAGGTGCTCGCGTTCTGTTCGTGATCGGCATGCAGGATGAACAGCAGATCCAGCGCTTC
>DASSOA010000091.1:0-29427 GCA_035701115.1 Gammaproteobacteria bacterium | reverse complement strand
GCCGCCACCAACCTGCTCGCGAACATCGACTGAACCTTCGTTGCGCGTAGATCTGTCGTCAGGCTGTTGAAAAACAGCCCGCCAGGTGGCAGCAGGATGGCTTCAATTTTCAGTGCTTCTGCCTTCCTTTTAACAGCAAGGTTAGGAAGGATTTGTGCCGTATCTCAAATCCCCCTCGTTCCCCCTTTTCTAAAGGGGGAGGCAATCGTGTGGCGCGGTACCGTGCGGTTTGATTCGATTTGCGTCCTGCTCGCTCCTTTTCAAAAGGAGAGTTGGGGAGGATATGTGCTGCATCTCAAATTCCCCGCTTTCTCCCTTTTCCAAAGGGAGAGGCAAACATGCGGCGTTGTGCCGTGAAGCTTGATTCGAGTTCCGTCCTGCTTGCTCCTTATTCAAAATGAGAGTTGGGGAGGATTTGTCCAATATCCCAAATCGCCGACTTTCCGCCTTTTTTTAACGGCGGAGGTAATCATCTGGCGCATGCGCCGGGAACGGAGAGGCATCCGCCCCGGGCCGGGCGCGGAGCAGAATTGCGCGGCATACAGGACTCTTTCCAACAAACTGCTAGACTGGCCGCTGATTTGATTCACGGTCCGACATCATGCGACTCATTGCTGCGTTTTCAATTATTCCGGCAGCCAGTTTGCTGATTGCAGCGCAATCCGCACAAGCCGCCCGGCGTGACGAAGTTCACCCCTGCATTGCGCATCATCCTCCCGCGGTGCGCCTGCAATTGTCCGGCGTGGACGCCACGCTGGTGTTTTCACCGCGCGGCGGTGCCGAAAAACTGATTGTTCAGGCAATCGATGCGGCGCAGCACAGCATACTGGTCCAGGCCTACAGTTTTACCGATCGGCATATCTTCGATGCATTGGGGCGCGCACAACAGCGCGGAGTGGACGTCGAAGTGATTCTCGACAAGAGCGATACCCAGCCCTATCACGGCTGGCCGTCGGTCGCGTCACGGCTGCTTGGGATGCACATTCCGGTCTGGATAGACGACACGCTGGAGACTGCGCACAACAAGGTGATGGCACTGGACGGCAGCGCGGTCATTACCGGCTCGTTCAATTTCACCTATGCCGCCGAATACCGCAATGCGGAAAATCTTCTGTATTTGCGCAACGCACGAAAACTCGCTCAAGCCTACGTCCGCGACTGGGAATGGCGGCGCAATTGCTCGCGCCGCTACCAAGGCTAGTCAGAGCGAGTTCTGAGCTGGGCGATCTGCGTCAGCTCTGCGCGCACATTTGTGCAAGCGTGAATGCAGCCACGAACAGCGTCTGCGGCACGCCGTTAATTTCGAAACCGTGGTACCGGAAGCCGCGCTTGTCCTTGTCCATAACGAACTGGAACGTTGCCGGTACCGGCTTGTCCTGATAGGTGACAATGCCGCTGACGTTGACGAAATCCACGCCGCCGGTTGCTGCACCCGCCATCCATTTTGGCGACGCAAAATATCCATCCACCATCTGTTTCACAGTCTTGTCCATGCAGGTATTGAGGTGCCCCGTCTGGACGATCTCAAGATCATCGGCATCAGGCACCCAGCGTGGATCGGCTGTGAGCAGCCGCAATTGCTGCTCGGTTTTGGCTGCAGCTTGCGGAGGCGCTTTGCCATAGCCGGTGTAGGTGATGACGGCCGCGGCGACGGTACCCGCAATGAAAATGATCTCCACCACGGCGCCACCGATCAGCCAGTCGCCGAGGCCGAGCCGTTTGCGCGCGCGCAGATAAGCCGGGTAGCCGAACGGCCACAGCACGGCAATGAAACCGAGCCAGGAAAACAGTTGCCTGAGCGGGCTGCCGGTCTGCCATGCCGAGGGCGACTGGAAAATCTCGCCCGCAGCAAACAGCGCGGTTGCCAGTGTGGCAGCGACCAGCAGCCAGATCATGCCGGTAACCGAATACGACGCGAATGCAACAGTCAACAGTCCGAGTACCGCGATCACCGGTATCGCCAGCAGAAAAACGCCGTAATCGGCACCCGGCATCTGGGATGAAAGCAGGCGTGGAATCGGCTTCTTGCTGTCGTCAGTCATGGTGTTGTCTCTGGCTCGAATGCATCGTCCAAGCATAGCGCGGCACGTTGCGCGTGACCATCCGCAAAAGAAAAAAGCCGGGCGAACCCGGCTTTTTTCCACTTTGGCCCTGATTACTTGATCTTGTCTACCATCTGCATTTCCTGGACCGCAAGGAAGGTATCCGGATTATCCGGATCGTTGCTGACCGGCATGGTGCCGCACATCAGCTGCGACAACGTAGTCTTGCCGTCAATGCCGGGTTGTTTGCCGCCACCGAGATCGTACTGCAGTACCTTGCCGCGGGCATTCCATTCCTTGGGCAGATCGCGCGCATTCTGCCGTACTTCCACGGTCACGCTAATCCATTTGGTCCAGCCCCATGTCTCCGTATGGTAGTTGAACGGATTGTTGCCATTGGAGGACAACGTTGCACGCCAGTTGGTCAGGTCGTAGGAGTACTGATGCAAACCGGTGCAGGAGGTAACGAGCTGTTTAATCGCTGTCTTGATAATGGCCTGATTTTCGGCAGGGATGTTGGGCTGGAGTACCACTGTGCTGTCAGGAGTCTTGGTGCAGGCCACACACAATCCGGCGGCAAGCAGCGTGATAATAATTGTTTTCATGGGATGCCCCTTGGTTCGGTTGCACGAATGCTGATGCTGTAAAAAGTATAGCTCAGCGGTAGAAAGCCACAGAGCCCCTGACGACGAGCCGGGCAGGACATGACAGCTTCCGGACCGGGTCGGCGCGGCATTATGATTTCCTGCTATTGCGCCAGTGATGATTGATCACCAGCAATACGATCAGCAGCACTGCGACGCCGGCAATGAAAAGCAAGGTGCCGGCCTGCTCGAAAACGTTTTCGAAACCGCGCATATGCGTGCCGAGCCGCCAGGTACCGAATCCCCAAACCGTAACCCACAGCAGTGCGCCGGTGCCGTTGAACATCAGAAAACGCCGGAACGGCATTTCCATGGTACCCGCAACAATCCCGTTGACCTGGCGCAGGACCTCGAAAAAGCGCGCAAACGTAACGAACCAGCCGCCGAAGCGGTTGAAGGCACGTTCCATCTTGCGGATTTCGCGGCGCCCGATCCGGACATATCGGCCGAACCGCAGCAACAGGCGGCGCCCGCCCTGCATACCGATCCAGTAGCCCAGGCTGTCACCGGCAACGGCCGCGAAAAATGCGGTCATCAGTACCAGTGCGATGCTGAGTTTACCGTGGGCGGCGAGCAGAGCGGATGCGATCAGGAGAGTCTGACCGGGCGCGGGAATGCCGAAGCTTTCGATGAAGATGACCATGAAGAGCACCGGATAGCCGTAGGCCGACAGGTACGGTTCCAGCAGCTTCAGTTGTTCCTGGAACATGGGGTTATCCGGTATCCCGACTCGTCCGATTGCCGGATGTTAGCAGACTCGCAACAGCGGCTGCGCGCCGGCTTCAGTTCATTCGGTCGCGATTTGGCGCGGGGCGGGTCGGGCGCGGTGCGCCCAGCAGCTTTTCACATTCGACGTGATTGAGCGGCTCGCTGAACAGGTAACCCTGAATCAGCGAGCAGCTTTCGTCCTGCAGCCATTTGAGCTGCGCTTCGTTTTCCACGCCTTCGGCAACCACGTTGATGCCAAGTGCATTCGCCAGGCGAATCGTGGCGCGCGCCACGGCGGCATCATCAACGCTCGTCACAACGTCGCGCACAAAACTCTGATCGAGTTTCAGCACGTCGATCGGGAAGCGTTTCAGATAGCCGAGCGACGAGTTGCCGGTGCCGAAATCGTCAAGTGCAATGCGGATTCCCATGCCGCGCAGCTTGCGCAGCACTTCCAGGTTGTTGTCTTCGTTGGACAGTGCCACGGTTTCCGTGATTTCCAGCAGCAGCGCATGCGGCGGCAGACCGGTTTCGCCGAGAATGCGCCCGATCGTGCCGGCGAGATCCGGCACCGTGAATTGCCGTGCCGAGAGATTCACCGCCATGTGAAACTCGCCCTTGGTCAGTTCACGCCAGCGCGCGGCTTGTTCGCAGGCCTGATGCAGAACCCATTCGCCGATTGGAATGATGAGTCCGGTGTCCTCCGCCAGCGGAATGAATTCCGACGGCGGTACCAGGCCGAACTCGTGGCTGTGCCAGCGCACCAGCGCTTCGACCCCGATCAGCTTGCCGCTCGGCATGTCATACAACGGCTGGTAGTGCAGCACCAGTTCGCTGCGCTGCAGTGCCTTGCGCAATTCCAGTTCGCGTGCCAGCCGCTGCAATGCAGCTTCATGCATGTCGGGTGTAAAAAACTGGATCCGGTTACGGCCACGGTGTTTGGCGCGGTACAGCGCAGTGTCGGCGTTGGCGAGCAGGCTCCTGGCGTCGGGGCTGTCCGCCGCGAGCAGCGTAATACCCACGCTGCCGGTCACGCGCAACTCGGTGCTGCCAAGCAGCATCGGGCGGCTGATCACGCGCAGAATACGTTCCGCCAAGGCTTCGATTTCCTCGCGGTCTTCGCTGTCCTCGATCAGCATGATGAATTCGTCGCCCGACAGTCGTGCGACCGTGTCGCGTTCACCGACCGTACGCTGCAGGCGCTGTGCGATCCGCTTCAGTACTTCGTCACCGGTGTGATGACCGAGCGAATCGTTGATGTCCTTGAAACGATCCAGATCCACGAAAAGCACGGCGAGTTCGTTGCCGCCGGTGCGCACCCGCGCGACTGCGCGCTCCAGTTTCTGTTCCAGGAACGAGCGGTTGGGCAGTTCAGTGAGTGGGTCGTAGTTGGCGAGCCGCACCAACTGCTCTTCCGCGCGTTTGCGGTCCGCCATCTCGATGCGCAGTTCTTCGGCAATGTCAGCGAAGGCAAAGCGGATGTTCAGTTGTTCGACCAAGCGCTTGTGCAGGCCGCTTGCCATGCGCACCAGCAGCGCCACTACGACGCAGACCATGATGCCCGCCACGAGCGTGGTCTGGGTCAGTTCCAGCAGCAGACGCAACGCGAGCGGTGCGGCGGAAACCATCAGGAACAGCAGATAGCCGCCGATGTTGGCGGCGAGTGCCGGCATGGTGACGGCGCAGGCGCCCATGATGACCATGGTGAGGAACAGCTGATGCGAAAGATCACCCGGCGGAAACAGGAGTATGCCGCTCAACCCCCAGCCCAGCGCAGACAGAAACGTGCCGGCGAGGAACCGGCGTTTCCAAAGTTCGCTGTCGCCCGCGTCAATCGCGCGGTGGCGGAAATACCGGCTCAGGAGACCGCGTCCGACTTCGACGCCGATCATGTAGCTGAGCCAGCCGCCCATGACATAGCGATTCACCGCCGTATTGCGGAACATGAAAATCAGCAGCAGGGAAACGACCAGCCCCGCGAGATGCATGCCACGGGTGTTTTGGTAGAGCAGATTCGTCAATTCGGCCCGAACCTGGCGGCTTACATCGCGGCCAAGTACGAGCGTATCAGCCATGGTGGCAATCGCCATCACGTCTCCCGGTCTCCTGTCTCCGCCTCCCGAGCGGGGCCAGCACAATGCTGTAGTTCAGACACCTCTGCAAATGCCGGTCCGGGGCAGTTGCAGATTCGGCAAATCCGACGCGCGCCGAACCTGCAGCTAGCCGTACCAGACGCATGGCATCTGATCCGCGCCGAAGTGTGCAGCGTCCGGGCGGGTCTGTCCAGAGGGGGCGGTCAATATGTCATGCGACTGCCAACACGCCGGAAGGTAGCGACCCGCCGACAGCCGGTGCGTGCGACTCTCTGACGAACACAGGTTTTTGGTCTATCCTGATTCAGACAATTTCTAAAGGAGTGCGTATTGGACCCGGCTCAGTTACTGCAACCGAGCGTGCTGTCCTATTTCGGCCTCGCCAGCCAGACCCTGGCGATGATGCTTTTCCTCTCCCTATTCCTGCTGTTGCATCGTTACGCCGACCGGCGCACCTACTTTCATGCCTGGACCTGGGCCTGGGTCGCCCTGACCATCGCGCTGATCGCGCTGGTGCTGCGCTTTGAACTGTTTTCGACGCGTCCCGGCGCCCACAACGAAGACCTCTGGTGGGTGCGGGTCTGCTACTTCATCTATCAGTTCGGCAAGCTGGCTTTTCTGTTGCTGATACTCAAGGGCGTGATGCTCTACCTCAAGGGCATCGCGGACCCGCCGCTGCGTTATCTGCGCTGGCTGTGGGCGATTGCCCTTGCGATCAGCGTGGCGTCGGTGCTGGCCTCGGCGAATCAGCAGGCGGTGATGTTCTGGCAGGGGACCGTAAACGTGGTTGTCTACCTGTGGTGTGCCGTCACCGTGCTGACGATGCCGGCACCACGCCGCAGCGTGGGTACGCGTGTTACCGGACTGTGCCTCGCGGCAACGGCGTTACAGTGGCTGAGCTACGAAATCGCGTTGCTGCACGCGGTCTATCCGACTGATTTCGGTCTCGGGGTATATGAAATCCTGAAGGGGCGCAATACCTATCTCGACATGATTCTGGAAATGCTGCTCGCGTTCGGGATGGTGCTGGTGCTGTTCGAGGATGCACGCCGCGAAATTGATACCGCGCACCGCGAGCTGCGCATCGCGCACGAACAGCTCCTGCGCGAATCGCTCACCGACTCACTCACCGGTGCCTATAACCGGCGTGCCTTCAACGAAGGAGCGGGGCTCGACGAGGCAAGCCGCAGTTTTGGCGCCGTCGTGGTGCTCGACATGGACAACCTCAAAGCCGTGAACGATCACTACGGCCACAAATATGGCGATGCGCTGCTGCGGTATTTTGCCGGCGTATTGCGTGCCGGATTGCGACCGTCCGACAAGCTGTACCGGCTTGGCGGCGACGAGTTTCTGGTGGTGATGCCGCGCGCGATTGCGGAGGTGGCCGAGCAGCGCATGGATGTGCTGATAGCGGAAGCGCCGCCGCTGAAGCTCGAGAATCCGGATGCGGAGATTGCATTGAGCGCCAGCATCGGCAGCGCCAACTTTCACAGTATCGATCAACTCGAAAGTGCGATTCACACCGCGGACCGCGCCATGTACACCTCAAAACGCGCCCGCAAGACATCGCCGCGTGGCGAGCTGCCCGACGACAGCGCCATACCCGAAAGCTGAGTGCCCTGTTCTGCCTGTCTGCGCCTGACGAACACCCAGCGCACGCGGGTACCTGATTCAGCTCTCGGCAGGATCTTTTTCGGGCGCCGGCCCAACGTAAACCGGAAACCCCGGGTTGCGGGATTCCTCGAACATGAGCCGTGTTTCGATGTGATCGACTTCGGGGCGTTCGGTGAGCGCCCGCAAAATGAAATTGCGCAGGTGGTCCACGTCGCGAACCGCCACGTGCATCATGAAATCGTCGCGCCCGGAAACCAGATAGAACGACACCACTTCGTCCTGGGCCTGGATGTGGGCACGAAACTGGTCAATGGCTTCCCGGTCGTGCAGCGCCATGCGGATACAGATCATGGCCTGGACGCCGACGCCGATTTCCCGCGGGTTGAACTCGGCGTAGAACCCCGAAATTGCGCCGCCGTCCACCAGGCGCCGGACCCGTGCCAGACAGGTGGAGGGCGCCAGGCCCACCCGGGCCGCCAGCACCTTGTTGGAAATCCGTGCGTTGTTCCGCAATTCGCGCAGAATGCGCAGGTCAGTCGGACTAAAATTCATAAAACCTCCCCTGACAAAATATTTATTCGGTCATGCCCACGGAGGTTGGAAAATATACTAGGTTTAGTCCTCGAAAATCGAATCAAGGCTTGGGGAGGCAGCACATTTCCGATTGCCGGGGGGTGATTGGACGGTCCGAGGGACCGGGGAATGGCTGTTAAATGACACTTCAATCGGGGAACCTGGGGGCGTGGCAAACGGCTGCTTTTCGGAGCAGCCGTTTTTTTTATGCCCCTGGCCCTTCCACACCGGCATTCGTGGGCGGAGCGTCTATACTTCAAACATAGGCAAACTTATGTCACATCGCGATATGCGGCCTGCGCGCGATCTCGCCGGGGTACCGCATTCGGCCGGCAAGGCCTTCGCGGTTGACCAGCCGGGCTGGAGGGCAGGCAATGGCAAAGCAGAATCTGTCGGTGACCTTCTATGGTCGTGAAATGCCGCTGCAAGTTCCGATCGGGCCGACCGATTACGAAACCCTGCTCGCGGACCTGAAGGCGCTCGCGGCAGGCAGCTCGGATCTCAAGGCTTTCTATCTGTTCCCGGTGTCGGAACGCCTTACGGCACTGGTCTCAATCCGCGAGGTGCAGACCGTGCGGTTCAGCGCGAAACCAGGCGCGATGCCGGGCCTGGCGGGAGGTGTGGCGTTTTATCTCAAGGGCCGGGATGCGCCTCTGGTGTTCGATTATTCCGGCAAAGGCCCGCTGGATGACATGTTCCACGGTCTCGCCAGCATGTCCTACGACGAGCCGATACCGGGCTGCGTCATGCTCACCGATGGCAGCGGTGAACCGGCGTTTCTGCGGCTCGACGAAATCCAGTATGCGATCGTCCACACGGAATTGATTCAGCGGCCGTCCTGACCGCCATTTGCCCATTCCACGTAGTACGCCGTCAATACACAACGCTTGGGGAGAGCAGCAAGGGGAGCGAATCTTCGCTCCCCTTGAGGCGTTGACGCGCAGCTTTTATTGCGCCGATTGCGGCGCGGATGCCTGTTTCACCGGCGTGTAGATTTTCGTCACCAGCTTGTTGTCCGGGGTGTTCGCCGGGTCGTTCATGTACTGTTCCCAGGTCAGACCGGCCGCCGACAGGTTGTTTGCGGCCAGCCAGACCTTGATCTGGTCGTACACCTTGCTGGTGCCGGAGTAGGGCCCGGTATAGGTTGCAATCACGACGTCGCCGCCCAGCGTCTGCCCGAGTTTGACCGGACTCGACGCCGGTACCGTCAATGAACTCCATGCCGCCGGCAACGCGGCGTCGAATTCGTAATTGTTGTGCGTCGGATCCCAGACCCGCGTCACCGCCATCGGCGCGCCGGTGATCTTGAGCTGATGCGCCGCGATGAACGCACGCACCGCTGCATATGCAGCATCCAGTGCATTGCCGACATCACGTCCGTCGGTCGTGGTTTTGCCGCTCACGTACACGATGGAAACCGGTTGCATCCGAACCAGCCGGATATCGGCACCGGCAAGATCCGTTTTCGGCATACGCTCGCTGAACTGCTGCAGGTTTTTCAACGCCGTTTCAAATGCATTGCTGACCCGATGTGCGAGCAGGAGTCCCGCATAACGCGTCAGCGGATTCCAGCCCGAATCCGTGTCAAAACGCCATACGACGCGCGTGCCGTGTTCGTCCGGCGTCATATCGCATGCCATGGTTGCCTGGATGCGCGCGCCAAGCGTGAGCGTAGCGGCAAGGTGGTGATACGGTTCATCGTCGGTAATGCGCACCGATCCGTTGCCTGCATCGCCGCCATCGTCGCGCCAGCTCAGTTGTGCACCGGGCCCTGACCACGGTCCCGCGTAGCGGTATTGCATCGAACCGGGGCTTTGCAGCCAGGGCGACCATTGCGGGAAGGAATGAAATCCGTTGATCACTGTGTAGAGGTTGGCAGTCGGCGCCGCGATATCGATGCTGCGCGTCACCTGTATCTCGCGCGGCAACAGCATGCCGCCGGCAAGCAACAGCACAAACAGCACCAGCAATCCGATGCCAATGCGCCGGAATTGAGTCATTGCGGCAATCTGCCTGAATTGGCAGTCATGATGAATTGTGCTCCAAGGGTTCCTCTAAAAATTCGAAATTTTGGTTTCTGGGTAGGCAGAAATGGACGAGAAACCGGAGTGTATATGCCAATACATGAGGATTTCGAGGCCATTTCTAACTCCGCCAGAAGGCAAAAGATCAATTTTCAGCGGTACCCTTCAGGCGCCCGTTCAGTTCCGGTGCCGTGAGGCGCGGCCCATCGTAACCTTTCACTTCGCCAAAGCGCGGCGAATGCGCTTCCCAGTCGGCACGTGCATTTTGCATCTCGTCGGTGCTGCGCGCCACGAAATTCCACCACAGCAGCACCTCCTCGCCCATCGGTTTGCCACCGAACAGAAAAGCGCGTGTCGGCGCCCTGCAATTCAATTTGACGTGCTGGCGCCCGGCGCCGAGATAATAGAGCGTGGACTGATTCATCGCGGTACCTTCGACATCGAGTTCGCCTTCAGTGAGCAGGATCGCGTGTTCGAAATCCGGATTGAGCGGCACGCTGCGGGCGCCGCGATCGAGCAATTCCACGTCCATGCCTGTCAGCGGTGAATACACCTGCGCCGGCGACTTTTCGCCCGACGCTTCACCGATAACCAGCGTCGCGCGGTAACCGTCGCGTTCGATGCGGGGCAGTTCCACGAAATGATCAAACGCAGGCTCAATGTTTCGCGAACGATCCGGCAGTGCAATCCAGAACTGCAGACCGTGCAATGTATTCGAATGCGGTTGCGGCGATTCTTCCGAATGTGCGATGCCGCGGCCTGCCGTCATCAGATTGAGCTGGCCCGGCTGAATGACCTGTCTATAACCGAGGCTGTCGCGGTGCAGAATTTCGCCGGAATACAGCCAGCTCACCGTTTGCAGTCCGATGTGCGGATGCGGCCCCACGCGCATGCCCTGGCTGTCTGCCGTGAGTGATATCGGTCCGAAATGATCCAGAAATGTCCACGCGCCGACCAGACGCCGCAGACGGTTGGGAAGCACACGCTTGATGGCCATGCCTTCGCCGAGCGTCGTCTCGTGTGCGGGCAGCGCTTCAAGCACCGGATGTTTCGAAAAGTCAGCCGACGTTTGCGCCATGATCATGATCCTTGCGAGATGTATGACGGCACGAAGCACACAGCGTGATCCGGCCGGATTTCAGTATAGCGCGGGCGAATATGCGGAATTTTGCGGAAGATCCGCATGGTTTCCCTCCATGCTGCAGTACTCCGGGTGGTCATTTCCTGCTCATGCGCGTATAATACAGCGCATGAAAGATCAGAAACCCGCTCAGAAAACCGTATCCAAGCCGCATCACACGCAATTTTCAAAGCAGCAGCGCCGCACGTTTGACGACGTGATGAAGAAGTTGCTCGACAAGCCGTCCCAATCGGCTTCCAATCGCGCGAACTGAAACCACTGCAGACGCTTTGACTCAGGCTTAATCCGCAATTGCCCGTCATCCGGGCAATGTTCGTCTGTGTGCTGTCAACAGGCGCAGCGTAGTCGCTGCGTCTGTGACGATGTGCACGTTTCAGAGCTGGCCCAGAAAATCGCCTTTGCCGATTTCGACGCCGTTGTGACGCAGGATGTCGTAGGCCGTCACCACGTGAAAATAGAAATTCGGATAGACGTAATTCATCACGTAGGGCAGGCCTTCAAAACTGCGCATCTGGCCGCCGGTTTTCAGTTCCACCTTGCGGGTCTCGGAACCGTCGATCTGTGCAGCCCGGAACGACTCGATATGCTCGATGATTTTCTCGATGCGCAGAAACAGTTCCTCAAACGTCTTTTCGTTGTCCTCGAACTTCGGCGGCTCCTGGCCGGCGAGCCGTGACACGCAGCCCTTGGCCTGATCGGTCGCGATCTGCACCTGACGCACCAGCGGGAACATGTTCGGGTAAAGCCGCGCGCTGAACAGCACCGCTGGATCGATCTTGTGTGCCTCGGCGTGCGCCACGCCTTTTTTTAGCACGCTGGTCAGATTGCCAAGCACGCGCACGAATACCGGCGCAGTGATGTTGTACATGGAAAGGTTCATGAACATCTCCAATAGTTGAAGGGGAATACGCGGGAAGCCTGACCGGCGAAAGCCGGATACGGCGCGAGAGCCTACACCCGCCGGGCGCGCAATGGGAAGGCCCGTGCCGGTTGCGGGCAAGGCGGGCTGCGGCCGTCATTCAGGTCAGGAACAGGCGCTGGATGGTACGCTGATCAGATTCCGCGCTGTCCGAGCAGACGTATCTGTTGCAGGAAGAGCTCGTGACGTACGCGACCGCCGCCCTGGATGGTGCCGACCAGCGTGCTGCGGATCGGGCGGATGCCGCAAAAACCGAGGATATTGCGTTGCAGGCTTTTGAGGCTGTGCGCCCTGAAATACCAGCGATAGAAAAACGCCGGCATGCCCATGGTGACGACGATGCGCGCGGATTTGCCGGTCAGCAGTTTCTTTGGCAGGCCGGCCGGTCCGCCGTAGGTGAGGGCGAATCCCGGACGCAGCACCTGTTCCAAAAAACCCTTGAGCCGCGCCGGCATGTTGCCGAGCCAGAGCGGATAGAAGATGACGAGGTGGTTTGCCCACTGAATCGTTGCCTGGGCATCCTCCAGACTCTCGGGTAATTTGCCGTTGAGCCATTCATCCTGCGTGCGCAACAACGGAAACTCGAGACTCGCAACATCAATGGTTCGTATGTCGTGTCCGCCGTCGCGCGCGCCATGAGCATAAGCGTCCGCAAGCGCACGCCCGAATCGCCCGGGATCGGGATCGGGATGCCCCAGTATGATTGCAATCCGTTTGCTCGCCAGCGGCATGCGAATCACAGCTCATCGGTGGGGCGCGTCTCGCGTTCGGCTTCGTCCTCCATGCGCAGCATGTCTTCTTCCTCGTATTCCGCGCGTGCGGGCTGGATTGACGAAGGCTCCGATTCCTCACTGTCATCCACCGGCTCAAGCGCGCCCGACCAGTCCTCGGGTTCGGCAATGACTTCAAGGTCGAAGGCTTCCCATTCGTCGGGCGTGATTTCGGTCACGTCGCCGCTGAAGAACTGCACTTCGATGTTGCCGCTGTCCTCGTCGATCGCAACCACGACGAACTCGTCATAGTTATCCAGGCGCCGATACCAGTTGCCGACAATCGGATCAGGATTGACTCGTGTCTCGAACATATTCTGTGCCTCGTTTCCGGATGCCCTCCGGCATCCCTTTTTCCCAACTTCAGGTTGACTCTAGGCTGGGCGGCCGCGACGGTCATTGACTTGCGTCAACGGCGGCGCGGGGAGCCTGCAGAGCATGAGGCGTGACTCCGGATCCGTGCGCAATCAAGGGGGCTGCTATAGTTGATGTGGCTGCGGAAGCAGCAGGCGCCCGAATTCCGGACAAAAGCCCGGTGGGCTACATAACATACGGCACCTGACACCAACCAGAACCGAATAACAGGAGTCCGAACATGATTAGCCGCAAATTCCTTGATGCCTGGTCACCCCGTCTGCTGAGCGTGCTTCGCGTCGTCACCGCGTTTCTGTTCATGGCCCACGGCACATCCAAACTGTTTCACTATCCGTCGGCGGCATTTGGCGACATCAAGCTGTTTTCGCTTATAGGTCTGGCCGGCGTGCTGGAAGCGTTCGGGGGCGGGCTGGTCCTGCTCGGCCTGTTCACGCGCCCGGTCGCCTTCATCCTCTCCGGCGAGATGGCGTTCGCCTATTTCATGGCGCACGCGCCCGGCGGCTTCTGGCCCTTGCTCAATCACGGCGAGGCGGCCGTCTTCTATTGCTTCGTGTTTCTGTACTTCGCGGCGGCCGGTGGCGGCAGCTGGTCGCTGGATCGCTTCATCAGGAAGAAATAGCCCTACGACTTCATGCCACTCATCCACACGCCACGGGCGCGGCCTGCAAGGGCTGCGCCCGTCCTTTTTGAGCTGTCGCCGCCCCGCAAAAATTCCTTCTATATATATCTTGCTTATTACAGATTTACTGATATAGTTAAGCATAACACCTAGGGGAGGCGGGAACTGACGGGGATCGCCGGTTGCCCGCCGATGTGACTATACGCCCGCCCACAGTGGCGGGTTTTTCTGACATCACTGAGGGAAAGTTCATGAAGACAATCAGATCGCTGGCGCTGGCCGCCAGTGTGGCCACGATCGGGATCGCGGCGTCCGTCCAGGCGGCGCCACCGGTGCAGGCACCGGCGCAGCCCCCGGCCTGGGTGGCCGAGAGCAACCAGAATGCCCAGATTGTGCTCAAGACGTTCGCCGAATTCGCCCCCGAACAGGCCGGGCAACTGGGCGTAGACGGCCTGGACGAGCAGGCCAGCAGCCTGACACCGGACATCGTTGCCCGGCTCGACAAGGCCTTTGACCAGGACATCGGCGAACTGAATGCACGGCTCGCCAAGACCACGCAGCCGCAGGTGAAACAGGACATCGAGATCCTGATTGACGCCGTGAAGAACGCCAAGGCCGACACCGACCTGCAGCATCAATACATGCTGAACTACACCAACGTGCCGCAACTGGTGTTCTTCGGTATCCGCGCGCTGATGAATCCGCAGGTTCCGGCCCAGCGTCAGCAGGCCGTCGTCAAACGCATGGAAGCCTATGCCGGCATGCTGCCGGGCCGCCCGCCGATCACAGAACAGGCCAAGGCCCTGTTCGAAGCCGATCTCAAGCGCCCGGGCCTGACCGGTCCCTACAAAGCCGAAGTCGAGCAGGACATCCAGGATGCCCAGCAATACATTCCCGGCATCAAGCAGCTGCTGGCCAAGAGTCAGGTCAAAGGCTGGGAAGCGCCGTACGCGAAGCTCGAAAAGCAGCTCACCGACTATGTCGCCTGGATGAAGCGCGACGTGGTACCGCATGCGCGTACCAGCAACCGGCTGCCGGAAGCGATCTATGCCCAGAACCTGCACGACATGGGCGTATACGAAGATCCGCGTGCACTGATTCAGGAAGCCTTGTTCTCGTATGCCGAGATCCAGCATCAGATGGAAGGCATGGCGATCCTGGTCGCCAAACAGCATGGCTACAAGAGCACGGACTATCGCGATGTGATCCGCGAATTGAAGAAGAATCAGCTGAACCCGAAGAACATTCTGCCGTTCTACAAACAGCGTCTCGCGCAGATTGAAACGATCATCCGCAAAGAACACATCGTCACACTGCCGAACCGTTCCATGGTGATTCGCATGGGTTCAGCGGCGGAAACCGCTGCGGAACCGGCGCCGCACATGGAACCGCCGCGCCTGATCGGCAACACCGGCCAGTATGGCGAATTCGTGCTGCCGAACAACGCCGGTCAGAAAGGCGGCATGGACGACGACACCTTCGACGCAGCCGCCTGGACGCTCACTGCGCACGAAGGTCGTCCCGGTCATGAATTGCAATTTGCCAGCATGGTCGAACACGGCACCTCCATTGCGCGCGCAGTGTTCGCGTTCAACAGTGCCAACGTGGAGGGCTGGGCATTGTATTCGGAAGCCGAAATGCAACCCTACGAACCACTCGACGGTCAGCTGATCACCTTGCAGAACCGCCTGATGCGTGCCGCACGCGCGTTTCTCGATCCGATGGTCAACCTCGGCATGATCACGCCGGCCGAAGTGAAAACCTTCCTCGAACGCGATGTCGTGCTGTCACCGGCATTCGCCAAGGAAGAATCGGATCGCTTCGCGTTCCGCATGCCGGGCCAGGCAACCAGTTACTACTACGGCTATCACAAGCTGATGGAAATCCGCGGCATGGCACAGGTCGAACTCGGCGAGAAATTCAATCGCCAGAAGTTCAACGATTTCGTGCTGAGTCAGGGACTGATTCCGCCGACTCTCATGCGCGAAGCCGTGGAGAAGGAGTTCATCCCCAGCCAGAAATAACCCCCGATTTCTGGCAAGGTCGCCCCGCTGCACGCCACCGTGCAGCGGGGTTTTTTGATCAGACTTGCCTCAAGCGCGCGCCATAGCGCTGTTCCGCCAGTGGCTCGCCTGCCACCACGCTGCAAATTCCTCGGCGGCGAGTGCGTGGCTGATGAAATAGCCCTGTGCCACAT
Organism: Gammaproteobacteria bacterium; assembly: GCA_035701115.1. Lineage (GTDB taxonomy): Bacteria > Pseudomonadota > Gammaproteobacteria > Natronospirales > REEB76 > DASSKW01. The sequence continues at coordinate 13,708 of DASSOA010000091.1, read as the reverse complement.
CGCAGCGCAGCTTGCGCAGTACATTGAGTCCGGCGCGCGATTCGACACCTTCACCCACCACCTTGAGACCCATGTTGTGACCAAGCTCGATGGTTGATCGCACGATGGTTTCGTCATCGTCATTTCGATCCAGCCCCATCACGAACGAACGGTCAATCTTGAGCTCGTCCAGCGGCAGGCGTTTCAGCTGCGCCATGGAGGAGTAGCCGGTTCCGTAGTCGTCTATGGACAAGGTCAGGCCCAGGCCGCGGAAATGCTCGAACGCCGTAACCGCCTGGTCCACGTCTTCCATCACGGCGCTTTCCGTGATCTCCAGACCGATCAGCGCCGGATCAATCGCGGTGTCTCTCAGCATCTGTTCCACCGATTCCACGAATTGCGTATTGCGCAGATCGTAGGCCGACGTGTTGACCGCAATCCGCATCGGCATTTCCGCCCGCTGCCAGGCCATCGCCTGCACGCATGCCGCGTGCAGCGCCCACGCTGTGACCAGCGTGATGTTGCCGGTGTGTTCCAGCATCGGAATGAATTCCTCCGGCGGCACGATGCCGTACACCGGATGCTGCCATCGCACCAGCGCTTCCGCGCCGTTCAGCGCATCGCGCGACAATGCCACTTTCGGCTGATACTGCAGCAGCAAGTCACCCTGTGCGATTGCCTGCTGCAATTCGCCGAGCAGGCTCAAGCGCAGGCGGCTGAACGGATCCTGGCTGCCATCGAAGATTGCAAATGCCCGGCGTTGCTGTTTGGCGCTCCATTTCGCCATGTCGGCGTGCCGCAGCAGCGTCGCTGCATCGTGGCCGTGATCCGGATGACTGGCGAGGCCGAGGCGTGCGGACAGGTGCAGGGTCAGTCCGTCCGCCAGAAACGGGCGTTCGAACGCGGAAGCAAAGCGCGCAATCTGATCGGGGATACTGCGCAGGTTTACGTGACACAACATCACGCCGAACTCGTCGCCACCGATGCGGGCCACGACATTTTCGGCGCCGGCCATCTCGCGCAGGCGTTGCGCGACTTCACACAGCAGTTGATCGCCCGCCTCGTAGCCCAGTGTGTCGTTGATGTCCTTGAAGCGGTCGAGGCCAATCACCATTACCACGAGCCGCTGTTTGGACGATTGACGTTGTTCGAGCTGCTCGGTGACAAGTTGTTCGAGACGATTCCGGTTTGGCAACCCCGTCAACGCATCATGCCGTGCGTGGTGGCGGATCGAGGCTTCGCGCCGCGCGATCGCATCCTGCATCCGGTTGAACTTTTCCACCAATTCGCCGAGTTCGCCGCGCTCGTGCACGGTGAGCGGTTCGGTGTAATTGCCGGCCTCGATGGCGCCGGCCTGCTGCAACAGCAACCGCACCGGTTTGGTCACGCTGCGCGCCAGAAGCCAGGCGCCCAGCAGCGAAAGCAGCAACGCCCCGCCCAGCACATTCACGATCTGCCACCACCAGGGACGGAAGTTCGCCAGCGCGGCGCTCTCCGAGCCCTGCAGCAATGCCGTAACCTGCCGGCCGGGCGCGCCGCCCAGTTCCAGCTCCTTGCCGACATAGGTGTCGTGTCCCAGCACGGCCCTGCCGCTGAACGGGGGGTCGTCCGCCGCGGCCGCGCCGTGCACCAGCCCCGTCAGCGTGTGCACCGGTAACGTGGTCGCCAGCAATTGCCAGTGATTCGTATTTGGTTGCTGTACAAAGAACGTGACATTCAGCGAGGTGAGTGCAGCAAAGCGTTGCGCGAGCGCCGTGTCCACCTGAAATCCCAGCAGCACCCATCCGACCTGATTGGGCGCACGCAGCGGCGCCGCGGCGAGCTGATACGTGATGTCGTTGATTTCAAGAAACACGGTGTGCCGGGTGGCATAAGGCATGGCATCTGCGGCAAGTTCAAACTGCCGTCCGTCGAAACCGGGGCGCGCGGTGTCGGCGCGGATGCGTCCCCCGGTATCTACTGCAACCGCGATATCCGCGCCCACGCGCTGGCGGCGCTTGTCCAGCGCGCGCAGCAGACTCCGTCCGCCTTCATGAAACGCTTCCAGCAGGCCGAAATCCTTGGCCAGCGTCTGCGCGTAGATGGACAGCGTTTTGCGCCGCGATTCGAATTGATCCTCGAAAACATGCTGGCCCGCGTCCAGCTGCGCATTGATCGTCTGCACTGCTTGCGCCTGCATCTTCCGGTACAGCAGAAACAGGCTGGTGGACTGGATCAGCAGCAGCAGCCCGAACACCAGTGCAAAGAGTTTGAATTGCAGGCTGTGCACGGGCTTTCCCTAAAGTGTCCCGACTGCACGCGATTTTCGAATGCGTATCCGGACTACCTCGTCCGGTCCCGCTTTCAATGTCACAACCAGTGGAAACCCGGGGAAGCCTTTTGCCGGTATGGCATGACTCCAGACCCCGATCCGGTAACGCCCCGTCGGCAAATCGCCAAGCCGCAGATACCCGTTCAAATCCGTAGTGCCGAAGTAGGGCGCGTCGGTGACATAAATGTAACCCTGCATTTCGTTATAAATCTTGCAGCCTACTGCCACGACACCCGCATGCGGAAACCGCAGACCTGTTTCGCGTTCACCGGGTGCCAGATGCAATGACAGGGGGCGAACCTGCGAAAACGAATACACATCGTGGGCCACACCATCCAGATTCTGAACGGTTACCGTACCGCCTTCATGCACCGGCAGCAGCGCCGGTTGAAAATGCCGATCGAGGATATTCAGCACGGCAGGCGGATCGTCAACGCGCACGGCATGAGCGTCAAGCGGCTGCGCATACACCAGCACATTGTCGGCAGGCATCCCGTTTGCCTGGGTCGCGTAAACCGCAATCGCAGCCTGTGGAGGGTTGGCAAGCGGTGTGTGTGCAACAGCCGTTGTTGGTTGCGCGAACTGTTTTTGTGCGGGCAAAAAGGCACTGCAGGCTGCGAGCACAAATAATGCCCACAGCGCGACGGTGATCAGCACACTGGACCCGAAGCGCGTCATGCAAAGCCTGTCGCGGCCACGCCGCGGGAAACCCCTGACACACGTAAAGTGTAGACGAATCAAGTATGCACGCAATTTAAATGGGCGCTTTGCTCAACTCCGGGCGTTAACCCGATGATTACAGATCGTTTTCCCGTTTTGCGTTATGTCACCTCAAATACATGCCACTCGATGCAGCTGTTTTCCCAGTCCATCTGCAAATCCGCAGCTAAACTTCTGACACGGGAGGGGAGCGCCCCGGCGATTGCCGCCGGGGTATCAAACAACACACGAGAGGGGTAACCATATGAAGAACATCGTTATTGCGGCCGCCGTAGTCGTGTGCCTGGGGTTTGCAGCAGGCGTGTCCGCGCGTCCGAAGCATTCCGGACATCCGAACCTTGCCGCGGCGCACAAACTCATCATGAAGGCCATGAAGCGCATTGATGCCGCGCAAAAAGCCAACGAGTTCGATCTCGGCGGGCACGCCGCCAAGGCCAAGGATCTGCTCACGCAGGCCGAAGCGGAACTCAAGCAGGCGATGGAAGCGGCCAAAGACAACAGCAAGGAAGCCGGCAAGAAGAAGTAGAGCAGTCTGAATATGAAGCGCCGGCTGATAAGTCGGCGCTTCATCTTTTAATGGCTTTTTCTGCGAAATCTGCTGAGAGATCTCGCTCTTTAATCTGTGAAATAATGCAGCATCGCTAATCAACGAGCGCCTGGTTTGCCGTGGATTGCCGTGAAGGTAAAGCTCTCACCAGCAGTATCTGAACATTCGGATTCCGAGTCGGAAGCATTACGTATGCGCCGTTTTCAAAATGCGTTTGCGGCGTGGCCGTCAACGCCTGCCGCACAGACAGGTTCATTCGGTGCTGCCGTAACGCGCCCGGCACTACCAACAACAGCGACAGCGCGATCAGGCTTGCGGTCACACCGGCGGCCACCCAGACACGGGTGCGAAAGTGGCGCTGTTCGCGCTGTTGCACGGCCTGTTGCAGCCGCAACAGGCCGCCATGCGGCGGCGTGAGTTTTGGTCCGAGCAACGGGGATTCAGACATGGTCATTCTCCACAAGCAAACTGCGTAACTTCTGCAACCCGTGATGACGGCGCGAGGCCACCGTGCCCGGCGGAATCTTCAGCAGCGTTGCAATGTCCGCCTGGCTGAGTTCGGAAAATTCACTCAACACAATCACCTCGCGCATTGCGGCCGGCAGCTGTTTCAACGCGGTGTGCAGTCGGCGTTGTTGTGTCGCTCTGTCTGCAGACTGTTCCAGTGTCGGTTCGGCATCCGGCCATTCCGCATCGAAGGTTTCCGTTCGCCACAGCCGTTGCCAGCGCAAACGGTTGCGCGCCAGATTCATCGCCGACACCCACACCAGCGCATCCAGCCGCTCCGCATCTACCCGATCGCGACGTTCCCAGATACGCAGGAATGCATCGTGCATCAGGTCCTGGCACTCATGCCGGTTCCAGAGCATGCGGTACAACACATCGAATAATGGGCGTTCCAGGCGTTGATAACACGTGTACAGCCCGCGCTCGGTGAGCGCCACCGCTGTGTGCTCAGCCCTGGTTGGCGGGCGTGATGCGGACGACCAGCAATCGATGTATCGAACCCGGCCCTTTCCCGTCCGGTCGCTCTGACACCAGACCCAGCACAAGTGTCTGGCCGAGCTTGGTTGTTACTGTACCGTGCAAGTCGACGTCTGCCTGCGTACTGATATTTTTGCTGTAAATAGTTAATCCTGGTTCCATATAGTTGAAATACAAGACTACGTTGCCTTGATTCTGCTCGACTCGGTACTGGAGCGAAGTACCTGGATCGGGACTCAAACCTGCGTGAATACCAGGGTCAGATACAGCTGTCAGATAATGTATACCGACAAAACGTGAGGGCCCCATGTCCGTTGCAAAGGCATCAAGCGCGGGCTGGATCGATTTGAGTTGCGGATCATCCGGGCCTTTGCCCGGATACGCATCCACTACCCAGGCTTTGAGCTGTAACGGCTCCGGTTTGGAAATTGCACCTGTATGGCTCACTATGGCCTTGACCGATTCCGCGATCGAAGCTTGCATATTGGCAGGTGCGAGAACGACGACTTGGCCGGGGCTGGGGACTGACGCATAGCCCAAATAAGTAGTATTTCCCTTGCCCGTTGAAAGCAGTTGCGTAAGCGTGCGGGCGATTGCATCAGTCTGACCTGCAGGCACGCTGTAGGCTCGCATGGTCAGCGCGGCATCGTCCGAATCACCGTTGCCCTTGGTACCACAGCCGCTCAACCCAATACTCAACGTGGCTAAACCAAGCAATATCAACAAGATAATCGGCTTTTTCATGAGTGTTCTCCCAGGTAATGTATAAACCCTATCGGTAAATACACTCGAGCGGCAATTTTCTTCATTTTTACCAACCCAAAAACCGGTGAGGCTGGCAGGCATCCCACCGGCGGGGCCGCGTGCTAGGCTTGAGGGAACGGTTTCCCATTAAGCGCGCCTGGCCATGCCCTGGACCATCGACTATCTGCCTGACGAAAAGACCGTGCTCATCGTCAGCACCGGGGAAACCACGGCTGCCGATTCCGGCGCGCAAACCAAAGCGGCAATCGAACTGCAGGCCAAGCACGATGCGCGTCGTTTCCTGCTCGATTATTCCAAGACCCGGGTCTCGGCGCCCCTAGCCGAAATCTACAACCTGCCGGACTATTACCAGAAACGCGGCGTGCCGCACACCATTCGCATCGCCGTCGTCTTTCCGGCCGATCACTACCAGCACGAAAAATACGAATTCTATGAAGACGTCTGCCGCAACCGCGGCTACACGAGCCGCGTGTTCGACAATCTCGAAGCGGCGTGGGCGTGGCTTAAAGAGGAACCAAACTAGAACTTATCTCAAAATGCCCGGAACCCCTCTCCCGAAGAGAGAGAGGGAATTTTGAGATAGGTTCCAGGTGAAGTAGCGCGCTTCCGTTGCAGGGCTGCCCGCCGGCGTCATTCAACCAGTTTCCGCGGACGTTCTTGTAGCGTCGTCCTTCCCGCTGAAATACCGGTTGGCATCCGGCAGAAACACAATCACCGCGGTTATCACCGGCAGCACCAGGCCGGGAACCAGAATCCAGGCCGAAAGCGCAACCACCACAAGCGTATAGATGATGGCCAACACCGACCAGCCGACGAACACAAACCGCGCCCAGTTCTGCCGGTTCAGGAAACCGATCGCGCAGCTGAGATTGATAGCGAGCGACGCGACGCTCATCGCCAGCTGGACGGGTACGGGCGCATGGTTACGGGCGAGCGCATCGCGCATCATCGGGTTGTTTATCAGCAGAAAGGTAATCACCATACCGAAAACACCCAGAGCGGCAAACACAATCTGAACCCAGCTGATCACGGTCACGGCGGCAGGGCGGGCAGTCATGCGGTTTCTCCAGGGGCAATCCAGAAAATTTAAGCCATACTATCAGCACCAAGAGAACTGGGGATCGCCATGGAACAGCAGCGTTCAATTTTCGTCACTGTCGTCGCCTGGATCTTCATCGTTTTCTCGGCGCTCGCACTGCTCGAGTTCGTGTTGTTCGGGTTCATCCCGTTCAGCACGCTTTTCCCCGGTCAGATACCTGCCGGCCCCAATCAGCCGAACCCGGCCCTGGTCGCATCATTCATGCGCGGCGTCATGCTGGTCTTCGGGCTGATCACGGCATGGGTCTTGCTCTCGTCCATCGGACTCCTGCGCCGCAAGAACTGGGCCCGCATCTCGTTCATCGTTATCCTGATTCTGGGCATCGTGTCTTCAGCGCTCTCTGTCCTGATCGGTGCCCTCGGCGCCTTCGCTGTGCGCAACCTCCCGGCCAACGCCAGCACGCCCGCCGATGTCCAGGCCATAATGCCGGGCATGATGACGTTCATGGCCGTCATGGGTGTCGTCTTCATTGGGCTCTACAGCTGGATTCTGGTGAAGCTGCTTTCCGCCAGAATCCGCGAGGAATTCAAACCGCGTCCACCGGCGTGACGGCCTGAGGAACGAGGGGCGTCAGCTTGCGCTGAGGTGACGCGGGTATTACCATCGTAATACCCGCGAACAGGAGGTGCTGAATGACCACGGCGACGACCTTGAAACTGCCGGACAAACTCAAGGCGCGCATTGCGCGGCTTGCGAAGGAAAGCGGTCGTTCGGCGCATAGTCTGATGGTGGATGCACTTGAACGCGAAGTGGCTCGCGAAGAACGCATGCGCGATTTTGTGCGGGAAGCAGTTGTCAGCGACGCCGCAGTACAGGAAGGTGCGCCTGTCTACCGTTCCGAAGATGTCCATGACTGGGTTGATCGTCTGGCTCGCAACCCCGGAGCACGGAAGCCGAAGTCGTGGCGCAGGTAGTCTATTCGGCTAATGCGCTGGATAGTCTGATACAGGCTTTCGATTTTCTCCGCAATGAGAATCCGGATACTGCGAGTGAATCTGCCAATGCGATACGCAGCGCCGTCGAAACGCTCGCCGAACATCCTTTGATCGGGCACCGAGTTCAGGGCGAAATTCGCGAGTTGGTGATTTCCTACGGCAAAACCGGTTACGTCGCGCTTTATCGGTTCTTGCCTGAAATTAACCAGGTTCGTGTACTCGCTGTGCGCCATCAGCGTCAACTGGATTATCCTGGTTGAATTGCTTTGACCCCGGGTTTTGCCGGACCGGACCTGCGCAACGCATTGAGTCAATAAGAAATGCAGTGAAAATCAGCGTGGGCTCTGCTCTCAGGCCCTGCCATTTTCGCTGTCAGAATAGCGCTTTTTAGACTGGAAGGCCGTCGTTTATGCATATGAACAAGCCACCCGCGTTTGCGGCCGCGCAGGCAGCGCAATTGGAGCAGTTTCTGAATGCGCCGGAGCGTCCGCAAGGCACTCTGCGCTACTGTGAGTTGGCAGGGTTTCTGTTTGCGGTGGCGTGTTCGCCGGAAATGGTGCAGATGTCGGAATGGATACCGGTGATATTCAACGACAAGGAAGCGAGTTTCGAAACGCTCGAAGAGGCGCAGGAAATCCTGCCCTTGATCATGGGGCTCTATAACCATGCCAACAACGGCGTGTTGGATGGCAAGCCTGAATTGCCGCCGCTGTGCACGGTACGTTCTCCGGCTATTGCGAATCTGGAACCGGATGCACCGTTGAGTCAGTGGGCGCGCGGTTTCATGGAGGGTTACGACTGGCTGAAGAATATCTGGGATGCTTATTCTGTGCCGGACCTCGACGAGGTACTAGGCACAAATTTGATGGTGTTGACCTTTTTCACAAGCCGCAACCTGGCTGAAGCCTATCGAAAGGAATCCCGGGAAAAGAAGGAAGTGTCGCTGGAGCGCATGGCGGAAATCGTCTTGCGAAATCTGCCAGATGCCATGCGGGAATTCGCATACATTGGCCGGAGTTTGTATCAGGCTGGATTGGAAAAAGCTTCAGCTGAAAAGCCCGAACCGGCACGTTCCGTCAAGATCGGGCGCAACGAACTCTGCCCTTGCGGAAGCGGCAGGAAATACAAGCACTGCTGCGGCGCGACGCGACATTGAACATTGAGAGTCCTCTGAATTAGCCAACCGAAATTTTCTGCTGCGTAGCCTACCGCATTTGCCGCGAGACAGAGCAGACCATTGCCCGTGTGTTTTCCTGGACAGATCTCAAAATTATCGAACCGTTCGTGTTGAGCATATATTGCAGGAGCAACAATCGGCCCGGATCAAGTCCGGAATGACAAAGCGATGATGTGGAGATGCTGGATCAAGACTGGATTCCCGCCTTTGCGGGAATGACGAAGATCAAGAATGGGTTCGAGGTCGCGGACTGGGCCGTGAAAACTTCAACCCTTGAACAGCGACTTATATTCCCGCGGCTGCGAACGCAGATACTGGTTCGGTGCAACCACCTGAGCACCGAGCGTCGCGGCGGCATGCCACGGCCAGCGCGGGTCGTAGAGCATGGCGCGGGCCAGCGCGACCGTGTTGGCCTGGCCCGATTCGATGATTGCTTCGGCCTGTTCGGGTTCGGTGATCAAGCCGACGGCGATGGCGCTGCTCGGCCAAGCGAGAATAGTCAGAGAGGGTTGGCAAATATCCAGATATATGCTATATGCATACAGCATATGAAACACGCTGTCTTACACAGTCCGGTTGCCTTGAAACGGGCGTCCACCCGCCAATGGGTCCTGAAACCCCAGGACTTGGCTGTGGCATTCAAGCTGGTTTGTCTGAATGGCGACTGGTTGCCCTATGCCGAGTTGGGGAGGGCGATGCACCTTTCCCGTTTCGAGGCCCATGCAGCCGTGCAACGCCTGGGTGCTGCGGGCCTCGTCGTCGAAATTGGCATGCATCCCGAACCGGTGTTGGCGGCGCTTCGTGAATTTGTTTTGCACGGAGCGCGCTACGCTTATCCACCGGTGCGTGGAGAGCGAACGGTCGGCTGCGCGACGGGTCATGCCGCGGCCCCCCTCAAAGACATGATGACGTCCGCCGCAGAGGCTGTACCAGTCTGGCCCTATGCAAAAGGTAAGACGCGAGGCCAAGCATTATTGCCGTTGTACGAGAAGCTTCCGCAGGCTGCACTGGAAGACGCCGCATTCTATGAGTTGCTTGCGCTGTTCGATGCCTTGCGGTCCGGACAGGCGAGGGAAAAAGGGCTGGCGGCAAAACTCATGGAGGAACGTTTGAAATGATTGAAGTCGGTTTCAGGGACGATCCGAACCTGGAGATGTTTGGAACGGTAGTAGCGGCGCTGGGCGATTTGTGTGATTCGCTGGTGTTTGTCGGAGGCTGTGCTAACGGACTCTTGCTTACCGAGCCGCGTGCCGAGTTGATTCGCGCGACTCAGGATATCGACGTGGTTTCACAAGTGGCAACCGCCATCCAATACCACGAGTTAGAACGTATGGTGGCTGCGCGTGGCTTTACGCACGATACGTCCCCTGATGCGCCAATTTGTCGCTGGTTGCGCGATGGCATCAAGCTGGATTTGATGTCGACCCAGAAGGATATTCTGGGCTTTTCCAATCGGTGGTATCCGCTCGCAGTTGAAACAGCTGTGCAGGTGAAAATTCCAACTGGATTGAAGCTGAATCTGATTACTGCACCGGTGTTTGTGGCTACCAAACTGGAAGCATTCCTTGATCGCGGCAAGCAGGATTATCTGGCGAGCCATGACCTTGAGGATATTCTGACGGTGATTAATGGTCGGCCGGAGCTTCTTGAGGAAGTACGGACCGTGAACAATGAATTGCGTGAATATCTGGCTGGACAGATTGCCGAATTGCTTGCCGCTCAGGAATTCATGCAGGCATTACCCGGACATCTGCCTCCGGATTCGGCGAGTCAACAAAGACTGCCCGAGCTGATGCGGCGACTGCGGCAGTTGACGCGCATTGAAAGTTGAGCCGTGTGTTTAAGCCTCGCGATGGCGGTTGTCACGACTTGAACAACGTCTTGTATTCCCTCGGCTGCGAACGCAGATACTGGTTCGGGGCGACCACTTGCGCACCGAGCTTGGCGGCGGCGTGCCACGGCCAGCGGGGGTCGTAGAGCATGGCGCGGGCCAGTGCGACCATGTCCGCCTGACCCGATTCGATGATCGCTTCGGCCTGTTCCGGTTCGGTGATCAAACCCACGGCGATGGTCAGCATGCCGGTCTCGCGTCTGATGCGTTCGGCAAACGGCACCTGATAGTTCGGTTGCACCGGAATCTTCTGCAACGGCGACAAGCCGCCGCTGGAGACGTGGATGTAGGCACAGCCTCGCGTGTCGAGTTCATGTGCGTAGGCGACACTTTGTTCGATGTCCCAGCCGCCGTCCACCCAGTCGGTCGCGGAAATGCGGATGCCGACGGCCATCTCGGGCGGTACCGCCGCGCGCACCGCGTCGAATACTTCCAGCGGAAAGCGCATGCGGTTGTCGAGCGAACCGCCGTATTCGTCGCTGCGCTGATTGGAAAGCGGCGACAGAAACTGATGCAGCAGATAGCCGTGCGCGGAATGCACTTCGATCACATCGAGACCCAGACGGTGCGCACGTTGTGCGGCGCTGGCGAAGGCCTGTTTGACGCGTTCAAGGCCGCGTTTGTCCAGTGCCAGTGGGGACACTTCGCCGTCGGCAAACGGCAAAGGCGAGGGCGCGACCGGCTGCCAGCCGCGCGGTTCCTCCGGCTTGATCTGGGCACCGCCTTCCCACGGCACCCGGGTGGAGGCCTTGCGTCCCGCATGTGCCAGCTGCACACCGATCCGAATCGCCGAGTAGTTGCGGATCGCCTTGACGACCCGCGCGAGCGCGGTTTCAGTCTCGTCGGAATAAAGCCCGAGGTCGTCGGGGGAGATGCGGCCTTCAGGCTCGACGGCTGTCGCCTCAGTGAGTATCACGCCCGCGCCGGAGAGCGCCAGATGACCGAGATGAATCATGTGCCAGTCAGTGGCGCAGCCGTCATCCGCGGAATACTGGCACATCGGCGCGACCATGATGCGGTTGCGCAGTTCGAGTTTGCCGAGATTCACGGGGGAAAACAGTTTGCTCATGCGAAGGACTCCTTGCAGCAGGGCAACCGGCGAAAATAACCCGGCGGATCAGGTTTGGATTGATGGAAATACGCTTGCGATCCGATTTCCGTCGTGGGGACGTGCAGGCCGCAACCCGGCCCGGTTCAGACTGGCAACTGCGCTCCCAGCAGCGCCTGCGCACGCGCACGCACATCCTGCAACGACGACGAGGAGCCGGTCGCGAGTTCGTGCAGCAACCGCTGCTGTTCCTGAAGCTCAAGGGTGTGCAGTGCGACGCCCACTTCGTGCGCCACGTGCGCGAAAAGTCCGCGTTCGTCGCCCGTGTACTGCTCCGCGGGACGTGGGCCGCACACAATGACGCCGATCAGCCGGTTGCGCATCATCATGGGAAACGCGAAGCCGTCGCCGCCGAATGCAGTCACGAGTTGATGCAGATTGACATCGGTGTCGCCGGCACGCAGACGCACCAGTGCGAGATCGTCGGTTTCAATGATTGCCGACAGTGGCACGCCGCGCGATTCGATGGATTGTGCGGCGGAAGACGCCGGATTGATCAGGTAGATCGCCACCGATTCCGCGCCACTGTGCCGGTAGAGTTCATCCGCGGTCAGTTTCAGCAGGTTTTCGGGTTTGTCTATGTAGGCGCAGGTGCGTGCGAAATGATTCAGCGCGGCGTCGGCGCGATAACGCCGGCGGAAAAACCATTTGTTGATCCATTCATCCACGTATTTTTTGACGGAATGCAGAGTGACACCGAGCAGCAGCGGTACCAGCAGCTCCAGCAGGCGGTTGGTGCCTTCACTCAGCGCGTTGCGTTCCACCAGTGCCGTCAACACCGTAAACACGCCCACAACCAGGGATGTCACCACGCCGTACGCCAGTGCGCGGTTCACAACCAGACGCAGCGAAACCAGCTGATGCCGCAGCACGGCGTAGCTGAATCCGGACAAGGCGAGGGCACTGAAAAGCATCTGCAGGAAGGCGAACGTCAGCGGTGAATGTTGAACCAGCTGCGGCAAGATGCTCATGACGTAGGCAACGACAATGCCCAGCATGCTGGCAAGAAACCAGCGGATGCGGGCGCGATTCGCTTCGGCAACCCGCGGATAGGAAAACAGCATCATCAGGATCGGCAGTGCAAATGCGGCAAGATGAACGACGATGATCATCGGCTGAAACCGGATCGGCACGGCGATTGCGCCGGTCAGGGCGATGAAAACGTCCATGCTAAGAACCATTGTCAGATAGACGCTCAGCAAGGCGCCAAATGCAGGCCGATGCCAGCGCCACCAGCGGCTGGTCGCGTCGCTGCGGGCGAGCCCTTCAGCGACCAGCAACAGACCGACCAGCGTGCCGGCATTATCCAGTATGTTGCCGGCCGCATTCAGAAAGCAGGACATCGGCATCGGTACCGGCAGCAGGCCTGCTATTCCGTCAATCGTGCCGCTCAGGCACCACACGGCAACGCCGGCTGCGGCCTTGTGTCGTCCGCGCCAGAGCAGCAGCAATCCCAGTATGGTTTGCAGCCAGATAAGTGCGTCCGGAATCAGCACGGTCATGCGGTTTGCGAACGTGCGGGGCAGTTCCGCCACTGGCACAGAGACATGTAGGATTGTTCCGTCGCGCTCGACAGCAAGCGACAGCGGGCTTCCCGGAGGAGGGTTGCCCGGGCCGTTCATGTATGGCAGGCGCTCTCTGGGTGTCATCTGATCGAAGCGCAGGAGATCGCCGTTCCGCAGCGCCGTCGGCATCGGAATACCTTGCGGACTCGGAATGATTTCAAACTGATCGTGATGGAGGTTGATGCCGAAAGGGATGGCGCTGATGGGAAAAAACGGCAATGCCAGACTGCAGGCAATCAGGGCCGCGGAAAGGACGAACGTCAGCCAGAATCGGGAGTTCATTGGCACCTGCTCCGTGATGCCGCAGAACCGGTGCGGCATTGGCGCAAAACCCTACACGCGCTTTACGGGCGGGACAAGTCCCACGTGACAGGGTGTACCGGTTTCCGGTTCGCTGCCTCCGCGGACCATGCGTAAGCGTTCAGTCTGATCCTGCCTTCGCCCGCGCGCGATAGCGTGCAAACAGCGCTTCCAGCGAAATGTCGCGGGTTTCTTCGAACTGCCGCGCCAGAGACGTGAGGGTCTGGATACGGTCAACGCGGAAGTTGCGGTAATCCTCGCGGGTTTCGCACCATGCCGCGAGCGTCCACACGTTGCCCCAGAAAAACAGACCGAGCGGCCAGATGC
>DASSOA010000090.1:0-3076 GCA_035701115.1 Gammaproteobacteria bacterium | reverse complement strand
GTTTGCCGGACTGACCGGCTGGGCGATAACGCATCCCGGTCAGGTACCCAGCGGCGGTGGGTCGTATACATTCAATGCTGGCGCATTCGATCGGGTCGATCGCGTACCACAGACATGGAATCTCGGCTTCGAGCGAAGCTGGGGTGCATTTGCCGTCTGGCGCTTGAAGCCGTTCGCCGGTGCCGACATAACCGGCCGCCGGTCACTGTATTATTTCGGCGGACTGCGTCTCGACCTGCGTTTTGCCAACCATCTCGACATTGAACCGAATTTCGCGGTGGCACACTATTTGCACGGTGACGGAAAGGATCTGGGCAGCCCGCTCGAATTCCGGAGCGGCCTGAATGTGGGCTGGCGTTACCGGGACGGGAAGCGTATAGGCATCGCCTATCACCACATGTCGCACTGGATTCTGTTTGGATCGAGCAACCCCGGCACTGAAATTCTGGCGTTGACGTTTTCGATGCCGTTGCGTTAACTATTGACAAGCACTACAGGCTGGCCTGAAAGGAAACAAGCCGTGTCGTATGACCTGCACTTCGAAGTAACGGACAACATGCTTATCGTCGAGATACGCGGCGATCGCACAGCGGGAGACCTGTCCAGCAATGCAAAATCCGCCTGGAGCAGGATTGCGGCAGTTTGTGATGAAAACAGGCAATCGAGAATTCTGGTTATCTCCCACGCGACGGGAAGGTACCGTACGTACAACGCGTACGAAATCAATTCGACCCTTGACGAATGCGGGATCCGGAAATCATGGAAAATCGCTTTCGTGAACCTGGACAAGGAGTCGTATCAGGATATTGAATTCGGCGAAACCGTTGCGGTAAACCGCGGTTTTCAATTGAAGGTGTTCCCCACCGAAGCGGCGGCCCGCGCCTGGCTGTAGAATGCGTCAAGCCGGCCACATCACACCGAACGGCCGGCTGGTTGGTAGCGCAAGAAATCAGGAGCAGGCCATGTGGCACGACGCCGCAAAGATTCTGGTAACGGTCGCCGTCATCGTTGCAGTTTCCGAGATCGGCAAACGCAGTTCACTGTGGGCGGCCGTGCTCGCCTCGCTGCCGCTCACTTCCCTGCTCGCATTTGTATGGCTTTATCTTGATACCGGTAACGCACAGGCCATCGCCAGCCTGTCGCAGAGCATCTTCTGGCTGGTATTGGCATCGTTACCGCTGTTCATCATGCTGCCGCTGCTGTTGCGCGCCGGCATTTCATTCTGGTGGGCGCTGTCGGCCGCCTGCACGATAACCGTGGGTACCTGTTTCGGTCTGGTTTGGGGACTGGGCCGATTCGGTGTTCGTCTGTAAAGACCAAGGAGTTCATCATGAAGCAGTTTCTGGCCGTCTACACCGGCACCCCGGAGAGCGTTGCAAGAAAAGGCTGGAATACCATGGACGAAGCGCAACGCAAGCTGCGCGAACAGCAAGGCATCGAGGCATGGAAAGAATGGGGCGAGACCCATCGCGCCAGCATCGTCGCCGGAGGCGGGCCGCTCGGAAAAACCAAACGGATTTCCGAACGCGGCATCGAGGACACGCGGAACAATCTGGCGGCATACGTGATCGTGCAGGCCGAGTCGCACGCGGCGGCGGCCAGATTGTTCGAGAACCATCCGCACTTCACAATCTTTCCCGGCGACGCCGTGGAGATCATGGAGTGCCTGCCGATTCCGGGCACTTAAAACAGGTTTCAACCTGGGCGATGTAATAGAATCCGCACTGAATTCCCGATGGAGCGATGAGCAATGTCCAGACTTCGCGTGCACAGTTTTGTGGTGTCGCTCGATGGTTTTGGCGCCGGACCCGATCAGGATCTGCAGAATCCGCTTGGCGTGGGCGGCCCCGAGCTCATGGAGTGGTTTTTCAATACCCGTGTCTGGCGACAGATGCACCAGCAAGACGGTAGTGATGGTGAAACCGGCATTGACAATTCCTTCGCCGAAAAAGGTTTTGAAAACATCGGCGCCTGGATCCTCGGCCGCAACATGTTCGGCCCTATCCGCGGTCCATGGCCCGATGAAAGCTGGCGCGGCTGGTGGGGTGAGGAACCGCCCTATCATGTGCCCGTGTTCGTGCTCACCCATCATGCCCGCGCTCCGCTCCAAATGGCCGGCGGCACAACCTTTCACTTCGTCACTGACGGGATTGAATCGGCGTTGAAACAGGCCAAAGCTGCCGCCGGTGACCGCGATATACGGGTCGGCGGCGGTGTCGCGACCATCCGCCAGTATCTGCAGGCCCGATTGATTGACGAACTGCACCTCGTGCTGCGGCCGATTCTGCTGGGTGCCGGCGAAAACCTCTTTAACGGCCTGAATCTGCGGGCACTCGGGTATGAATGCGTCGAATCTGTCGCGGGTGAACGCGCGACTCATATCATATTGCGCAAGCATTGAACCCCGGACGCAAGCCGATGAAACTCAGCGCTACCGCTCTTCGCAACATGAAATCGGTACAACCGATTCCGATGCTGACAGCGTACACGACGCCGGTCGCGCGGGCACTGGAACAGGCCGGCGTCGCCGTGTTACTGGTCGGCGACACCGTCGGCATGGTGGAAATGGGCTTTGACAGCACGCGCCATGTGACCATTGATCACATCCAGTATCATATCGGCGCCGTTCGCCGTGGCGCATCCGATACCCACATCATCGGCGATTTTCCGTATCAAACCGACACCGATCCGGAAACCGCATTGAAGAATGCACGGCTGATGCTCGCGGCGGGCGCCGACAGCGTAAAACTGGAAGGCCCGAAATACGATGTGATCCGGCATCTGGTTGCCAACGGCATTGATGTCGTCGGTCACACCGGACTCACACCGCAGACTGCCACCAATTTCAGACAGGTCGGTCGCGAAGCGAAGGCTGCGGAACGCATATTGCGTGAAGCGCAGGACATTGCAGCGGCCGGTGCGTTCATGCTGGTTCTGGAACACATTCCTGACGCACTGGCAGGCCGCATAACGGGAGCGGTCAATATCCCCACTATCGGTATAGGTGCCGGTCCGGCCTGCGACGGACAGGTGCTGGTGATTAACGATGCCATTGGCATGGGCGACAAATGGCCGC
>DASSOA010000089.1:0-16439 GCA_035701115.1 Gammaproteobacteria bacterium | reverse complement strand
GCGCATGGCGGCGTCGCGCCCGTATTCGGACAAGATGCGCAAGGTGATCGGGCATCTGGCGAAAGCCAATCCCGAATACCGCCATCCGTTCATGGTGGCGCGCGAGGTGAAGCGCGTCGGTTTCATCATCATTTCCACTGACCGCGGCATGTGCGGCGGACTCAACGTGAACCTGCTCAAGGCGACCGTTGCTGCCGTGCGCGAGTGGCGCAACAAGGGTGCCGAAGTCAGCTTCTGCATTTTCGGTGCCAAGGCGGCCTCGTTCTTCAAGCGCTTTGGCGGCAAGGTGCTGGCGCAGACCACGCATCTCGGCGACACGCCGCACGTTGAAGACCTGATCGGCACGATCAAAGTCATGCTGGATGCGTACGTGGCCGGCGAGATTGACCGGCTGGTGCTGGTCAATAACGTGTTCGTCAACACCATGAGCCAGAAGCCGACATTGACCCAGTTGTTGCCGATCGAACCGATCGAAGACAGTGAACTGCAGAACCACTGGGATTATCTGTACGAACCCGAAGCGCGCGAGCTGCTGGACAGCGTGTTGACGCGCTACGTCGAGTCGCAGGTTTATCAGGGTGTTGCCGAAAATGCAGCCTGCGAGCAGGCGGCGCGCATGGTGGCGATGAAATCCGCGTCCGACAACGCCGGCGAGATCATCAACGACCTGCAGTTGGCCTACAACAAGGCGCGTCAGGCGGGCATTACCAAGGAATTGTCCGAAATCGTCGGCGGCGCCGCCGCAGTCTGATGTCGGAAAAGCGAAATTTTGAAAACGGTTTGAGTATTTGAGGAATCAATCATGAGTTCCGGAAAAGTAGTACAGGTGATCGGCGCGGTCGTGGACGTGGAATTTCCGCGAGATGCGATTCCGAAGGTGTATGACGCGCTGGTGCTGGAAGACGGCAGTCTGACGCTCGAAGTGCAGCAGCAGCTCGGCGACGGCGTCGTGCGCACGATTGCCATGGGTGCTTCTGAAGGTTTGAAGCGCGGGCTGAACGTGAAGAACACCGGCGCACCGATTTCCGTGCCGGTCGGCAAGGGCACCCTGGGCCGCATCATGAACGTGCTCGGCGAACCGGTTGATGAACTCGGTGACGTGAAGTCCGACACCCGTTGGGCGATTCACCGTGAAGCCCCGTCGTACGAAGACCAGTCCAGTTCCACGGAACTGCTGGAAACCGGCATCAAGGTGATTGACCTCCTGTGCCCGTTCGCCAAGGGCGGCAAGGTCGGTCTGTTTGGCGGCGCCGGCGTGGGCAAGACCGTGAACATGCTGGAACTCATCAACAACATCGCGACCGAACACTCGGGTCTGTCGGTATTCGCGGGCGTCGGCGAACGCACCCGTGAAGGCAACGACTTCTATCATGAAATGTCGGAAGCCAAGGTTATCCGGCTCGACAATCTGCCGGAGTCGAAAGTGGCGATGGTGTACGGCCAGATGAACGAGCCGCCGGGCAACCGTCTGCGCGTGGCCCTGACCGGCCTGACCATGGCTGAGTACTTCCGCGACGAAGGCCGCGACGTGCTGCTGTTCATCGACAACATCTACCGTTACACGCTGGCCGGCACGGAAGTGTCGGCACTGCTCGGCCGTATGCCGTCGGCGGTGGGTTACCAGCCGACGCTGGCCGAAGAAATGGGCGTGCTGCAGGAACGCATCACCTCGACCAAGACCGGTTCGATCACCTCGATCCAGGCCGTGTACGTGCCGGCGGACGACCTGACCGACCCGTCGCCTGCGACGACTTTTGCGCATCTGGACGCGACCGTGGTGCTGTCGCGCGACATCGCCGCGCTCGGTATCTATCCGGCAGTGGATCCGCTCGATTCCACCTCGCGTCAGCTCGATCCGAACGTGATCGGTCAGGAGCACTACGACGTGGCCCGCAGCGTGCAGGCCGTGCTGCAGCGCTACAAGGAATTGAAGGACATCATCGCGATCCTGGGCATGGACGAACTGTCGGAAGAAGACAAGCTGGTGGTGCAGCGCGCGCGCAAGATCCAGCGCTTCCTGTCGCAGCCGTTCACGGTGGCGGAAGTGTTCACCGGCACCAAGGGCAAGTACGTGTCGCTCAAGGACACCATCCGCGGCTTCAAGAGCATCGTGACGGGCGAATACGACCATCTTCCGGAGCAGGCCTTCTATATGGTCGGCGCCATCGAGGAAGCGGTCGAGAAAGCCAAGTCGCTTTAATTGCAGCGAGCGTAGTACATGGCCATGACATTTCACGTCGACATCGTCAGCGCCGAACACGAAATCTTCTCGGGAACCGCCGAGATGGTGTTCGCACCGGCGGAAATGGGCGAGCTCGGCGTCACGCCGCGCCACGCCCCGCTGCTGACGCGCCTGAAACCCGGCACCGTGCGCGTCAAAACCCACGGCGACGAGGAATCCGTGTTCTACGTTTCCGGCGGCATTCTGGAAATCCAGCCGCATGTGGTCACGGTATTGTCCGATACCGCCCTGCGCGCCAAGGACATTGACGAAGCCGCGGCGCTCGAAGCCAAGCGGCGTGCGGAAGAAGCGCTTGCCAACCGTTCCGAAGATATTGACGTGGTGCGGGCCCAGGCCGAACTGGTCGAGGCCATCGCCCGGCTGCGCACCGTGGAACAGTTGCGCAAGAAACTGAACCGGTGATGGCACAGGCGGATATGCTGTCCCGACGGGCCGGTCTATCCGGCCCGTTGCGTCTCTGGAGCCGGCGTCGGGCGCCCGGGTCGGCTCGCGACTGTCGGAAGGTCTTTTTCCCTTATCATATAAAGTCTGATTTGCTTCCGGTTCGAGGTATCGCATGCCGCTCAGCGTGATCATTCTGGCCGCCGGTCAGGGCAAGCGCATGCACTCGGACCTGCCAAAGGTGCTGCAGCCGCTGGGCGGTTCGAGCCTGCTCGAACACGTCGTCGCCGCGGCACAGCGGCTCGACCCTGCGACGATTCACGTAGTGTACGGTCACGGTGGCGAGCGCGTACCCGCTGCATTGAGCCATCTGGATGTGCGCTGGGTGCTGCAGGCCCAGCAACACGGAACCGGTCATGCGGTCATGCAGGCATTGCCCGCGGTACCCGAGGCCCATGATGTGCTGGTGCTGTACGGCGACGTCCCGCTGGTGCATGCCGCCACCTTGCGCAAACTGGCCGAGCGTGCGGCGGCCGGCACACTGGCAATGCTGAGCGCCCGACTAGCCGACCCCAGCGGCTATGGACGCGTGGTGCGCGACAGCAACGGCAAGGTCACTCGCATCGTCGAGCACAAGGATGCAACCAACACGGAACGCGCCATAAACGAAATCAACACCGGTTTGATGGCCTGCAACGCAGGCAGGCTGCGCGGCTGGCTGGCAAATGTCGGCAATCACAATGCGCAGGGGGAATATTACCTTACCGATGTGATCGCCATGGCGGTGGCTGACGGCGTGACGGTGGATGCAATCCTGGCAGCCGAAGAAAGCGAGGTTGCCGGCGTCAATGACCGCGCGCAGCTTGCGATTGCGGAACGCACCCTGCGTCAGCGCAACGCGGGTGCGCTCATGCAGCAGGGCGTCACGTTGCGCGATCCGGAACGAATTGATGTGCGCGGCACGCTGCAATGCGGCCGCGACGTCACCATCGACATCAATTGCCTGTTCGAAGGTCACGTGACGCTCGGCAACCGCGTGCGCATCGGGCCGGGTGCGGTCATCAAGGATTGCGAAATCGGCGACGACACCGAAGTGCTGGCCCATTCAGTGCTTGACGGCGCGCGGATCGGCGCCCGCGTCCGGATCGGTCCCTTCGCACGCATACGCCCGGATACGGTGCTGGCAGACGAGACTCACGTCGGGAATTTTGTCGAGATCAAGAAGAGCAAATTGGGACGCGGCAGCAAGGCGAACCACCTTGCTTATGTCGGCGACGCGCAAGTCGGCGAGCGGGTCAACGTCAGTGCAGGTGTGATCACCTGCAATTACGACGGGGTGCACAAGCACACCACCGTCATCGGCGATGACGCGTTCATCGGTTCCGACAGTACGCTGATCGCGCCGGTAACGATCGGCGCCGGCGCCTACATCGCCGCGGGTTCCGCGATCAATCAGGATGCACCGGCCGGCCAGTTATCCATCGCGCGGGCCCGTCAGACTTCGGTGCCGCATTGGCAACCTCCGCGCAAACGTGAGCAAAAGGACTGAAGCATGTGTGGAATAGTGGGTGCAATTTCCAGTCGCGATGTCGTGCCGACGCTTGTCGAGGGGCTGCTGCGGCTCGAATACCGCGGTTACGATTCCGCAGGTCTCGTCGTGCTCGGCGATCGCATCCGCCGGGTGCGTTCGGTCGGGCGCGTCTCGGAAATGCAGGCCCGCGCCAATGCCGAAAACCTGCATGGGCTGATCGGGATCGGTCATACGCGCTGGGCGACGCACGGCGGCGTCACCGAGGACAACGCGCATCCGCATATTTCCCGCGACG
Source organism: Gammaproteobacteria bacterium (assembly GCA_035701115.1). Lineage (GTDB taxonomy): Bacteria > Pseudomonadota > Gammaproteobacteria > Natronospirales > REEB76 > DASSKW01. The sequence continues at coordinate 11,990 of DASSOA010000089.1, read as the reverse complement.
AAATCGCGGTAGTGCACAACGGCATCATTGAGAACCACGATGCGGAACGCGCCCGTCTGCAGACGCTGGGATATACATTCCACTCGCAAACCGACACCGAAGTCATTGCCCACCTGGTGCATTACTTTTATTCGCAGAGCGGCGATCTGTTTGCCGCAGTGCGCAGCGCCGTCAGCGAACTTACCGGTGCCTACGCGATCGGTGTGGTAAGTCTGAAGTCACCCGATGTCGTGGTTTGCGCGCGCATGGGATGTCCGCTGCTGATCGGTCTCGGTGAAAACGAAAACTTCATCGCGTCCGATGTCTCTGCCGTGCTTTCCGCGACGCGCCGCGTCATTTACCTGGAAGAAGGCGACGTGGCAGAAATCCGGCGCGACGCTGTCAGCATCATGGACAGCGACGGTCAGCAGGTTGAACGTACGGTACACGTGAGTGACGTTTCGCTGGCGTCCATGGAACTCGGGCCTTACAGCCATTTCATGCAGAAGGAAATTCACGAGCAGCCGCGGGCGCTCGCCGACACTATCGAGCCGGTCATTGACGAGGGATTCACACCGGCGCTGTTCGGCGCAGAAGCCGAGCAGGTATTCAAGGACATAGACAGCGTACTCATCCTCGCGGCAGGCACCAGTTACTACGCCGGGCTCACGGCCAAATACTGGATCGAAAGCATCGCCAAACTGCCGGTCTCGGTCGAAATCGCGAGCGAGTATCGCTATCGCGAATCGGTGCCCGATCCACGTCAGCTGGTCATCACCATTTCCCAGTCCGGCGAAACGCTGGATACGCTGGAAGCGCTGAAACACGCCAAGACACTCGGCCACCAGAAGACGCTGTCAATCTGCAATGTGCAGGAAAGTGCGATTCCGCGTGCGTCCAGACTGGTTTTCTACACCCGCGCCGGTGCCGAAATCGGCGTGGCCTCGACCAAGGCCTTTACCACCCAGTTGATTGCCTTGTTCACGTTTGCTGCCACGGTGGCAAAACAGCGCGGGCTGTTGTCTGCCAAGCAGGAAACCTCATTCATAGACAGTCTGCGCCACGTTGCCGGCAGCGTGCAGTTCGCGCTCAATCTTGAGCCGCAGATCAGCGAGTGGGCCGGAATGTTTGCACGGCGGCATCACGCGCTATTTCTCGGCCGCGGCATTCACTATCCGGTCGCCCTGGAAGGCGCGCTGAAACTGAAAGAAATTTCCTACATCCACGCCGAAGCCTATCCGGCTGGCGAGCTGAAACACGGGCCGCTGGCGCTGGTAGACAAGGACATGCCGGTAGTCGTGATTGCGCCCAACGACGCATTGCTCGAGAAGGTGAAATCGAACATGCAGGAAGTCCGTGCGCGCGGCGGCGAACTGTTCGTATTCGCCGATCTCGACAGCCACTTCCAGGAAAGCGAAGGCGTGCGCGTCATCCGTACGCCGCGCCACGTCGGCATTCTGTCGCCGATCGTGCACACCGTTCCGGTGCAGTTACTGGCGTATCACACCGCGCTGGTGCGCGGTACCGACGTAGACAAGCCACGCAACCTGGCAAAATCAGTGACAGTCGAATAGATCGCGGGGATCAGGCCCGGGCCGCCAGACCGAACGGAATCGTGGTAGCCACGTGCTCGCAGTCGGAGGGTTTGCGCAGGGTCTCGGCAGTGTAGAGCGGCGGCTGGCGCCGCAGCAGCGACCAGGCGTTGTGGCGCAGCACGAAATCGAGATGCTTGAGGTTGCGCCGCACCGCTTCCATATAGAGATTCTCACCGCCGAAGTGTTTGGCGGCGTAACTGTGCGCGCCGGCGAACACGCCATCGAGCCGGTCACGCAGCGTGATCGAGAAAAAATCCGGGGTTTTCTTCAGCAGATCGCGTGCCGAGGTATACAGCACCTTGACCTGACCATCCGGCAGCGTTCGCTTCGCCATGCCGCCGGTCACGAACTCGGGATACAGACGGTCACGGCATTTCTCCAGATAACAGCGGTCCGCCATCTGCGCGGTCAGGTCGGCGGTGCCGAGCAGGTGACCGAGCCGCGTGTATTTCTCGTCGCCCAGTTCCAGGCGTCGAATGTCCTTCTCGTAACCGGTGAAATGAATCATGCGCCGGACGATGGGCGCTTCATTTCCCAATCCGACGGTGTCGAGGTAATCGTCGAGGAAATTGCCGCCGCGCGTCACATGCTTGAGGGTGTATTCGGCGCCGTGCTGATGGCGGCGGTCCCGCACGCTGCGCAGATACCCGACGTCGTGGTAAAGCGCGGTAATGATGCCGACCGCGGCCCGCCGGGCGCCGATCCGGGCATGCGGGCGGTGGCTGCGTTCATGTCCGTCAATGTGACGCGCCAGCGCGAGCGTCACGTCCAGGCTGTGCTGAAGGTCGTGATACTCGGTGTCGCAACCGTGGAACTCGGGGTCTTCGCCGCGGAACAGTCGGTCAAAATCCGTGAAGGCGCGCCGCAGGGGTTTGAGTGAAGCGTGGGGGTAGAGCGCCGAATAGATTTCAGACACAGCGTCGGCCACCTGCCTGGGCGCGCTGACCTCCACCGCATTGGTAACGTCGTAATTGCTGCGACGGGCGCTGAAATCCGCCATGCCCGCAAGTCCCCCGAGTTGTGAGTGGCCCAGCATACAAACCACCCGGCATGCCGCCAAGCGATTATGTGATCTCCGTCACATTATTCAGCCAAGATTATTCGGGACGATTTTCCCGGAATTCAGCGGTTTCAGGGACCTGGCGTCGTGTGCTCAGGTCAATTCCACGGTCACCGGCGCATGGTCCGATGGCCTTTCCCAGGCGCGCGGTTCCCGGTCAATGCCGGCGGCGGCACAGCGTTCCGCCAGCGGGGCCGACAGAAGGATGTGGTCAATGCGCAGTCCCTGGTTGCGCTGGAATCCGGCTGCGCGGTAGTCCCACCAGCTGAAATGCCCGCCGGCGGATTCGTGCAGCCGGAAGCTGTCGCGCAGGCCGTGTTGGATCAGGCGTCGGAACACGGCCCGTTCCGGTTCGCTGACCAGCACCTGGCCGGCCCACGCCGCCGGATCGTGCACATCCCGGTCCTCCGGGGCGATGTTGAAGTCGCCGAGCACCACCAGTTCCGGTTGCTCCTTGAGCAGCCTGCCCAGCCACCAGTCCAGTTGTGCCAGCCAGTCGAGCTTGTAGCGGTACTTGTCGGAATCGACACTCTGACCGTTTGGCACATAGAGGTTCAACACCGCGACGCCGTTGATGCGTGCGCCGAGTACCCGTTTCTGAGGGTCATCGAATTCCGGCAGCGAGGTCGCAAAGACCTCGAGCGGATCACGCGCGAGAATGGCCACGCCGTTGTAAGTCGGTTGACCGCTGAACGCGGTCCGGTAGCCGGCCGCTTCAAATTCGGCGACCGGAAAGTTGCGGTCTTCGGTTTTGGTTTCCTGCAAGGCCAGCACATCGGGACGTGCTTGATCGAGCCACTGCAGTACGTGTGGCAGACGGACGCGGAGAGAGTTGACGTTCCAGCTGGCGATTTTCATGCGTCAAATCCTGCTACTCAGAACCATCCCTGGTAGGCCGTCCAGCCGGTACGTCCATGTACCGGCGTTCGCCGGCGCGAAGTAGTGCTTCGCGTAAATGCACCGGCTCACCCTGCAAGGCCAGCACATCGGGACGTGCTTGATCGAGCCACTGCAGTACGTGTGGCAGACGGACGCGAAGAGAGTTGACGTTCCATGAAGCAATCTTCATTCAGTTGGCCCTATCCGAAACGCGCTTCATGGTGGTGAGACCGGATCGCGCTACAGCTGTCACGCGGCAATACCGTTCAGTCTGAGAAATGCGTCGAGTTCAGGCTTGCGACCCCGGAACTCGACAAACAGATCCATGGCGTCGCGGCTGCCGCCCTGTCCGAGAATCGTATCCATGAAGCGCTGGCCGGTATTCCGGTCGAACACGCCATGTTCCTCAAACGCCGCGTAGGCGTCTGCGGCAAGCACTTCGGCCCAGAGGTAGCTGTAATACCCAGCGGCGTAGCCGCCGGCAAAAATATGCGAAAAGCTGTGCGCGAACCGGTTCCAGTCGGGAACGGGTATGACGCTGACGTTTTTCCGGACCGAACTCAGTATCCGCGACACGTAATCGTCGCCGATTTCCAGGCTTGCGCCCATGTGCAGACTGAAATCGAACAGTGCGAATTCGAGCTGTCTCAGCATGAACAGCGCCGTGTGGAAATGTCGCGCACCGGTCAGTTTCCGGAACAGGTCGTCCGGCAGCGTCTGACCGGTTTCAAAATGTCCGCTCACCGCGGCCAAGCCCTCGCGGGTCCAGGCGAAGTTCTCGTGAAACTGGCTGGGCAATTCGACGGCATCCCAGGCAACGCCGTTGATTCCGGCCACGGCGGGATAGTCTATCTTGGTCAGCAGATGATGCAGACAATGCCCGAACTCGTGAAACAGCGTGACGACGTCGTCGTGGGTCAGCAGCGAAGGCCGCTGCTCGAGCGGAGGCGGAAAATTGCAGGTGAGATAGGCCACCGGAATCTGCAGCGACGAATTGAACCGCCGGCGGTTGCGGCAATCGTCCATCCAGGCACCGTTGCGTTTGCCGGTGCGGGTATAGAAGTCGAAATACAATTCGCCGCGGACATCGCCGCCTGAGTCCGTGATGCGGTAAAGCAGCACATCGGGATGCCAGACATCGGCGTCTTCGACTTGCTGCAGCGTGATGCCGTAAAGCTTCTGCACGATGTCGAACAGGCCCTGTAAGACACGCGGTAACGGAAAGTAGGGACGCAGCATTTCGTCGTCAATCGCAAACCGGTCGAGTTTGAGTTTCTCCGCGTAATAGCTGACGTCCCAGGCCTGCAGCGATCCGATGCCGTCGCGCTCCAGCGCGTATTCGCACAATTCCATGAATTCATGGCGGCCCGCCGCCCGGCAGCGTTGCACGAGGTCGTCGAGAAAATTCACCACTTCGGCCGGCGTCTTCGCCATCTTGCTGGCGAGTGAATATTCCGCATAGTTTGCAAAGCCCGTCAATTGCGCGGCTTCGTGACGCAGACGCAGAATCTCGCGCATGACGCCGGTGTTGTCCCAGCGTCCCGCCTGCGGTCCCTGATCCGACGCACGCGTGGCGTAGGCGCGGTAAAACTCCTCACGCAGCGTGCGATCGTCGGCGTAGCTGATGACCGCGCTGTAACTCGGGTAATCGAGCGTAAATACCCAGCCGTCGAGGCCGCGGGATTTCGCGGCCTGACGCGCCTGCTGCAGTGCGGTGACCGGAATGCCGCTCAGCGCCGGTTCATCGGTGAGGTGTTTAAACCACCCCTGTGTGGCATCGAGCAGGTTCTCCTCGAACCGGGCTTCGAGTGTGGACAATTGCTGCATGAGATCGCGGAAACGCGCTTTCCTGTCAGCCGGCAGATCCACGCCGGCGAGGTGGAAATCGCGCAGTTCGTCCTCAATCAGCTTGCGCTGGGCGGTGTTGAAATTCGCCCAGTCGGGCCCGGATTTCAGTGCGAGATAGCCCTTCTGCAATGCAACATTGTGGCCCAGTTCCGTTTCATAGTCGGACAGCTTCGGCAGACACGCGTTATACGCGGCGCGGATGTCCGGTGAATTCATGACCGCGTTGAGATGAGCCGCCGGTGACCAGACCCGATGCAGGCGTTCGTCAAGCGTTTCCAGGACTTCCACAAAACTGTCCCAGCCGGGTGTCGCTGCCGCGGCGGTCAGTTCCTGAATCCGCGCCCGGTTGTCGGCAAGCACCCGATCCAGGGCAGGTTCGATGTGCTCGGCGCGAATGGCTGAAAAGGGCGGCAGGCCGTCATACGACAGCAGCGGGTTTTGACTCATCGCAATCGGTTGATCTGAATTGACAGAGCGAATGGTATCACGGCGCCGAGGTGGCGGCCGGTGGCGTTGGCATTGTCTCCACACGCAGCGTAATCATGTGCGCTGCCACCGCGCCGGCGACAAAGAACACGACCAGGCAGCCGATGGCATAGGTCCGGAAACGCGACACCAGCTTTTTCTGGGGCTGGGTCGAAAGAATGAACGGACGATTGTAGGGCGGATGTGACAGCACGTTGATGGGCGGGCGGGACATTGCTTCGCGTTCAGTGGCGAGAACTTCGCGACGCGCTTCTTCGCGTGCCGCTTCCCATTCCTGCTGATCGATCTGGCCGTCGTGATTGGTATCGAAACGGCGGATGAGGGTGGCCTGATCGCGCTTCCATTCCGCCAGCAGTTGGCGGATTTCCTCGTTGATTTCGCCCATGCCGGCAGGTCCCTGGGTATGAAAATAGCCCAGGGCATAGAGCGGATCGTCCTCGTGCATGCGCGATTCCCTATACCGGTACTGGGAACCCACACGGAATGTGCCGAGTGCGGGACCGCCCAGCGGCTCCGGGCTGTCGCCGTACCACACGTCCTTTGCCGAGGGATAAATCGTGGCGCGATCCGGATCAATTGCGCACTGGCCACTGCCGTCGTCAATGAAAAACAGGTCGTCGCTGGTACCGCGTTGCAACACGCTCCAGGTTTCGCGGCCCTTGCTGTCGCTTCGCCGCTCTTCAATGGAATACGACCACCAGACACAGCGGGTTTGCGTAAGCGGGGCAATAATCGGTTCACCCGGCATCAAACGGCAACGGCCCTGAAGTTCGACGTAGCCCTGGGCGGCAGACCGGACCAGGGATCTGGGCGTGTCTTCGATCACGCGCAGGCGCCGCTGGAATATGAAAATGCCGAAGAAGGCCGCAATCGCGAGCAGGGAAATGCCGATGGCGACGGCCCAGAAGTGGCCGGCGTCGGCGCTGGCGATCCAGTGAGAATCCAGAAACGGAATCACGGCAGGAAGTTCAGCTGAACAGCGCCTTCATGTCGACGTCTTTCTTTTCCTCGGCGGAGAATTCGAGCAGGTTGGCATCCTTGAAGCCGAAGTGACGCGCAATCATGGAGCCGGGAAACTGCTGGATGCGGGTGTTGTAGATGTTGACGGAATCGTTGTAGAACTCGCGCCGGTCGGCAATGCTGTTTTCCAGTCCGGTAATGCGGCCCTGCAGTTCCTGGAACGATTCGTTGGCCTTGAGGTCCGGGTAGGCTTCCGCCGTCGCATACAGGTTGCCGATCGCGCCACGCAATTGCGCTTCAGCCGGTCCGACCGCCCCGACATTGCCGCTTTGCCGTGCCTGCTGCACGTTGGCGCGCGCCTGCATGACCTTTTCCAGCGTCTGCTGTTCGTAGCCCATGTACTGCTTGCAGGTCTCGACCAGCTTGGGCAGTTCGTCATGTCGCTGCTTGAGCAGCACATCAATGTTCGACCACGCTTTGGACACGTTGTTCTTCAATACCACCAGGCCGTTGTAGACCATGATGATGTAAACAACGATCACCAGAATCAGTCCCAGAAAGACGAAGCCGCCGGTGCTCATGACGATCCCCAAGTCGGTTATGCTGATGGGTCAGAGTATATAGCAGGGGCCTGCCGGACAGACAAGCAGCGCCCCGCCTGCCGGAGAACAAGCCATGACGATCGAGAGTTTCAGCGGTGCAAGCCCCGAGATCGGTCAGCGGGTCTATCTCCATGACACCGCACTGGTTATCGGGCGGGTCCGTATCGGCGAGGACGCGTCGCTCTGGCCGTACGTGGTGGCGCGCGGCGACGTGAACGAAATCGTGATCGGCGCCCGCACCAATATCCAGGATCTCAGCATGCTGCATGTCACGCACGACGGGCCGTATTCGCCCGGCGGCTTTGCGCTGGCAATCGGCTCGGATGTGACCGTGGGCCACAAATGCCTGCTGCATGCCTGCACCATCGGCGATCGGTGTCTGATCGGGATGGGCAGTATCGTCATGGATGGCGCCGTGATTGAAGACGAGGTGCTGCTGGGTGCGGGCAGCCTGGTGAGTCCGGGCAAGCGTCTGCAATCGGGATTTCTGTATCGCGGCAATCCGCTGCAGAAGGCGCGCGAACTGCGCGACGAGGAACGCGAGATGCTGCGTTATTCCGCCGCACACTATGTCCGGCTCAAGGATCGCTATCTGTCGGGTCCGGGTTAAGCACAAACCTTGCCGGCGAATCTTTCCGGATTCTGACTATCCGCCAATGCAGTCTGATTGTGCGCGCGGGCTCCGCGGACCGGTTGCAGCGCGTGAAAGGGTGGCGGGGCACGCTGCCCGGTACCGCAACCTGCCCGGTAAGCTGGATTCCGTGATGCCGACCGGCTAGAGTCTGCGCTCGTTCTTCAGCCGGTCCGGAGATCACGTGCGCTACGATGCCGTCATTATCGGGGGAGGCCACAACGGCCTCGTGTGTGCCTGTTATCTGGCGGCCGCCGGCCTCAAAGTCCGGGTGCTGGAACGGCGACACGTCGTCGGCGGCGCCGCGGTGACGGAGGAGTTTCATCCCGGCTTTCGCAATTCCACCGCGAGCTACACCGTCAGCCTGCTCAATCCGAAAGTGATACGCGATCTGCGCCTGAAGGATCACGGTCTGCGCATCGTGGAACGGCCGCTCGCCAATTTCCTGCCGCTGTCGGAGCGCGACTATCTGAAAGTCGGGGGCGGCCTCGAAGCCACGCAAAAGGAATTCGCACGCTTTTCGCAACGCGATGCCGAAAACCTGCCCAGGTACTACGCGATGCTGGAACAGGTCGCCGATGTATTGCGCGATCTGGTGCTCGAAACGCCGCCCAATGTCGGCGGTGGCGTGCCGGAACTGTTCAAGGTCCTGCGGCAGAGCCGGCGTTTTGCAGGGCTGTCTCGCGCGGTGCAACGCGATGTGCTGGCGCTGTTTACAAAAAGCGCGGCCGATGTGCTCGATGCCTGGTTCGAATCGGAACCGGTCAAGGCGGCGTTCGGCTTCGATTCCATCGTCGGCAATTTCGCCAGCCCGTGGACACCGGAATCCGCCTATGTACTGCTGCACCATGTGTTTGGTGAAGTGAATGGCAAGAAAGGGGTCTGGGGACATGCGATCGGCGGCATGGGCGCCATCACCCAGGCGATGGCAAAGGAAGCGCAGGCGCGCGGCGTGGAAATTACGACTGAAGCGGAAGTCAGCCGCGTGATCGTGCGCAACGGCCGTGCCTGCGGCGTTGCGCTTGCCAATGGCGACGAGATTCAGGCGGCACGCGTGGTTGCAAACGTCAATCCGAAGCTGTTGTATCTGAAACTGATTGACGAGCAGGAACTGGAACCGGATTTTCTGGCCCGAATGCGGCAGTGGCGGTGTGGTTCGGGGACCTTCCGCATGAATGTCGCGCTCTCGGAATTGCCGGACTTCAGTTGCCTGCCGGGCAAAACACCTGCGCCGCATCATTCTTCAGGCATCATCATCGCGCCGTCGCTCAAATACATGGAGCGCGCCTATTTCGATGCGCGCGAACAAGGGTTCTCGCGCCAACCGATTGTGGAAATGCTGATTCCGAGCACCGTGGACGACAGCCTTGCGCCCAAGGGGATGCATGTCGCGAGCCTGTTCTGCCAGCACTTCGATCCGCAACCGGCCGGCAAGAGCTGGAATGATCTGCGCGAGCAGGCTGCCGATACCATCATCGAAACCGTGAACCGCTTTGCGCCGAATTTCAAAGCCAGCGTGCTCGGCCGGGTCGCGCTGTCGCCGCTCGATCTCGAAAACCGTTTCGGTCTGATCGGCGGCGACATCTTTCACGGTGCGCTCGGACTCGACCAGTTGTTCAGCGCGCGCCCGATGCTCGGACACGCCGATTACCGCGGCCCGCTCAAGGGCCTGTACATGTGCGGTGCCGGTACGCATCCCGGCGGTGGCGTGACCGGCGCGCCGGGCCACAACGCGGCGCGTGAGATTCTGCGCGATCATGGCAAAAGGTGGTGGCCCTTCGCGTGATTCGGCTCCGTGTACGCCGTACCGCAGGCGCGGAACCCGATTTTACCCCAGGTTGATTGGCCGGGTTCTCTCTCTATACTTGAACGGTATGCAGCCGACACGTGAACAGAGTGTAGACGGGCACCTAATCCGCACCTATGACGGGTTGCTCAGTCAGCCGGAAATCGAGGCGTTAACCGTTGCACTCGAAGAAGGCGAATTTGTACGTAATGAAGTCGCCCGGCCGGATACCAGCATGTTCCGGCACTGGGCCTTGAATATTCCGCTTGAGATGGCCGCAAAATTGCCGGTATATCGGCCGACGATCGATGCGGCCGCGGCATTCGCGCAAAGCCTGCACTATGAAATTTATCGTTGCTACTGTAACTATGCGAGTTACGGCGACATGCTGTTTACGCACACGGATTGTGAAGCGGGAGAACGGGATTTGACCGCGCTGTGGTATGTGGCCCCGAACTGGGAAGTGGAATGGGGTGGCGAAACGCTGTTTTTCAATTCGAATCTGGATGCGCAGGCGGTGGTCAGTCCTCGACCGGGGAGATTGGTGGTGTTCGAAGGCGTGATACGTCACGTGGGGCGGCCGCCAAACCGAATCTGCTTCGGTCCACGGTACACGCTGGCGTTCAAATTGAAATCGAAATCCTGATTTGCATTGGGCCAGGCTTAGCGTGCGCCTAAAAATCCGAATCAGGTCTGCATTGACAGTCAACGCACCGGGTGTAGCGATAAAGACCGCGTCGCGGTCTATTCGATTAGTCGCTTCTGCACTCCGCGGTCCGCTGGAAATCCCGATATTGAAGCCGGGGGGCGCCGGTCAAGCCGGCGTCCAGTCAACAGAACGGTAGTCATGCCAGCAAAGACGGGCCGGATATTCGTCGTGGACGGCAGAGGCAGGGACCTGATCACACGCGAATTGACTGCGGAACCCCTGGTCAAGCGTGTGTGATGGATGTAGCGGAAGCAGCGATTTCATTTGCATGAGTGTTAACGCAAAGGGGCCGGAATTCCGGACCCTTTTCTCTACAGATCGATAAAATTTCAGCCGCCATTGCGTTTGCTGCTGTGTTCGGCGGACAGCTTTTTCATCAGCGGCAGAACCGCCAGCGCGATCAGCGTGCACACAATCGCTGCATACCCCAGCTTGTTGAACAGGCTGGTATAGATCGGCAGCGTCTGCAGCGGATCCGTAATATCCTGGGGTACGCTCGCGAACGTGGCCACGACACCGCCCAAATACTGTGAGACACCCGTGGCAATGAAATAGGCGCCCATCATGAAGCCGCCCATGCGAGCCGGCACGTAACGCGCGATCATTGCAAGCCCCAGTCCGCTGACCAGCAGCTCGCCCAGCGAATAGAAACCGTAGCCCCAGACCATCACCCACGACGAGGTCTTGCCTTCAACCGCGAAATGGCCGGCCACGCCGTAGATGAAGAAACCAACGGCTACCACGGCAAAGCCGAGCACGAATTTTGCAGCTACCGAAATATCCTTGCCGTGCTTTCCGGCAAAGGTATAGATCCAGGCCAGTACCGGACTGAGCAGGAAAATCCAGATCGGGTTCAGTGCCTGAAATTGCGCCGGCGACCAGGTGAACATGTGCCAGCCAAACAGATCAAAACTCCAGTTCACGTTGCGCAGAGCGAACAGGTTCAGTGAAGTGGACATCTGCTGATAGAAGATGAAAAAGAAAATGGTCTGAATCGTCAGCACCAGCGCCGCGATCAGACCGGCGCGCTCGTCACGGTGCGATTTGCGGATCAGGTGGATAAAAATGCCGAGCACCACAATGACGGCCGCGTACACGAAAATCCGCGCAACTTCCTCGTAGTTCAGGATCACGGCAGAAAGCAATACCGTTACCAGTCCCGCGCCAAGTACCATGCCGAGCTTGCGCATGTCCAGCGGCTTGAAATCCGGGTCGGAGCCGATGTGTTCCAGCGTGTGCCGCATCACGAAATAGTTGCCCAACCCGACCAGCAAGCCGACGCAACAAACCGCGAACGCCGCGTGCCAACCGAGTTCGTGACCGTAATGCTGGTTCACGTAGTCCTTGATCCAGGGTGTCAGCAACATCGAAATCATGGAGCCGACATTGACTGCCATGTAGTAGATGGTGAAGGCACTGTCGATTTTGGAATCGTCGCCGTCGTAGATCTTGCGC
>DASSOA010000088.1:0-2791 GCA_035701115.1 Gammaproteobacteria bacterium | reverse complement strand
CTGGACACGTGGGTAGCGCGCCGCGATCCCGGTCTGGGTTTTATCTGGCCTGCGGCCGGACCGCAGACCAGCGGATTCGGGCTAAAGCGTGTCTTGAACGGCGAGCCGCGCAGTCCGCACAGCGGCATTGATATCGGTGCGCCCGCAGGTACACCGGTGCGGGCGCCGGCATCGGGCGTCGTTGCCGACATCGGTCATTATTATTTCTGCGGCAACACCTTGACGATCAATCTCGGGCAGGGACTTTACAGCGTGTACTGCCATTTGAGCCACATTAACGTAAGGAAAGGTGCGCGTGTAAAGCGTGGCGAGATCGTGGGAGCGATTGGCGCGACCGGCCGCACCACCGGCCCCAATCTGCACTGGACCGTCAGCCTCAACGGGACGCCGGTGAATCCGCATGAATTTCTGGTGGACGGTCCGCCTGAAACGGCAAAGCCTGCGGCTGCGCCAAAAAACTGAGCGGGATTTCCGCTAAAGCGACGCGAGGAATTCCCCGACCGCCGGCCGGAACCGTTCCATGTCAACCAGGAACGAATCATGCCCCTGCTTTGACGCCAGCGACTCGAACTGCGTCGGCACACCGGCCGCTTGCAGCATGTCGGCCAGTGCGCGCTGCTGACGGACCGGAAACAGAATATCGCTCTCGACGCCAATCACCTGCGCGCGCTTCAGTTTCAGTTGACCGAAGGCCTTGGCTTCGCTGCCGCCGTGCTCGGCGGCATTGAAGAGATCCATGGCGCGAGAAAGATACAGATAGGAATTGGGATCGAAACTGCCGACAAACGCGCGCGCTCTCGCTTCAAGGTACGACTCCACCTCGAATTCAATCCCGAACGGCTTGCCGTTGCCGTCGCTCGCGCGCTCGCGGCCAAAGCGTTCAATCCATTCACCCGCGGAGCGGTACGACAGCATGCCGAGCTTGCGCGCAAGACGCATGCCTTCGCGCGGACCTTCGCCGGGAGCATAGTTGCCGCTTTGCCATGCAGCGTCGGAACGGATCAATTCGCGCTGCAATGATCGCACTGCGATTGCGAATGGCTCCGAATGAGTCGCGGATGAAATGCTCACCAGCACATCCGCTTCGCCGGGAAACAGCAACGCGTACGCGAGCGCGCTCATACCACCCAGCGACGGTCCCATCAGCACCTGCACTCTGGGAATTCCCATGGCACGCAGCGCTTCGCGCGCGGCACTCGCGATGTCCTCCACGGTCAACGTTGGAAAATTGAGCGCATACGGTTTTCCGGTTGCAGAATCGATTGATGACGGCCCGGTGGAGCCGAAGCAGCTGCCCAGCGAATTTACACAGATCACATGAAAGCGTTGTGTGTCGAGTGGCTTACCCGGCCCGAGCATTTCCTCCCACCATCCCGGCGTGTGATCCGCCGGCGACGAGGCAGCATGCGCCGAGGGAGAAAGCCCGGTGAACAACAGCAGCACGTTGCTTTTATCTGCCGCAAGCCTGCCCCAGGTTTCGCATGCGATCTGCGCGTTGTGCAGCGCCCCGCCCTCGCGCATCATGAATGGCGACGGCAGATTGACGATGCGGCGTGCGCCACTGACAGCGGTATTGACGGGAATGGCGGTAGTCAAGCCGGCAACTCCATTCGGGCAGGCGGGTTATTTTGCCTGACTGCTTTCAATGGCACCAGCAGGGCAATTACCGCAACCACAACCAGAGCGCGGCCGCACTGGTACAAAGCAGGAAAAACGGCACCGACCAGGCATGAAACGCAAGCAGGCTTCCCCGCTGGCCGCCGATGCGCAATGCGATAAGACTGGCCAGCGAACCGACCACGAGTCCGAACCCGCCGGCGTTCACGCCCCACGCAATGACTCGCCAGTCAGACGAAAATCCCGCAAGCAGAATCGCCGTCGGTACGTTGCTGATGCCCTGCGACAGCAGCGCGGCAGCCGTATAGAGCCTGAGCGGTTGATGAAGGTTGAGTGAAACAACTGCATGCGACATCCACGGCATTGAAGCCAGCACACCAAGATCGATAAACATCAGCACAAACACGATCATCAGCGGCCAGTCAATCCGGTAAAGCAAGCGAGGCGCTTCGAGCAGGAACACAACGACAACCACTGCCAGCGCCAGCGCGGTGTAACGCAGATCCGCCATGATCAGGAACGGCACGTACAGCAATGCCGATATCAGCAACAGGCGACGATTCAGCGCCAAGTCCGGCGGGGTTGCATGCACGCCCACGGCAACGGACCGGAATGCCAGGGCGGTAAAAACGACGAGTAATGCGGCGCAGATGACAAACAGCGGCAACATCGTGCCGACGAAGGTCGTGAAATGGGTCCCGGAATGCTGCCAGAGAAAAATATTCTGGGGATTGCCGATCGGCGTGAGCAGCGAACCGCAATTGACGGCAAGCGCCTCGAAAATCACCAGCCGCCGGATCGGCAGCACCATGATGCGCCCCAGTGTGAGCGTCAACGGCACGACCACGAACAGTGCGATGTCATTGGTCATGATCATGGCGAGGATCACCGAGAGCGCCATCAGGAACAGTGCGAGCGTTCGCTCGTTCCGGATATGCGTCGCGATCCGCGTGGACAGCATCAGCAACGCGCCGCAGGACTCGAGTCCCTTGGTCAGAATCAGCAGACCGAGCAGCGTTTGAATCGTCGGCCAGTGCACCAGTGCCGGAAACGTGACAATCCGGTCCGGCATGGCAACCGACAGCCCGAGCAATACGGCGATCAGCGCCCACAGCACATAGTCCCGCCGCAACGAATAATGATAAGGTTGTTCTGTCACGCGCACCCGCCCATT